>PLXI01000234.1 GCA_003151375.1 Hyphomicrobiales bacterium | reverse complement strand
CTTGCAGGCGCTCAAGTTCGACCTTCTTTTTGCGGCCCCGAACCATGACAGGATTTGCAGCATCAACGGTTGGCTGTTCGCTTGCCAGAACCTCAAGTTGATCGCCGTCTGCCTCATTTTCATCCCCGTCAGTCAATGGATAACACCACTTGGAATTATGATTCCGCCGGGACTTTTTCTCGGTTCCGGTTTTGGCAGGATAACAGAGTATGCTCTTTGCCGCAATGGGGCTTCATGTCCCACATTAAGTTCGGTGAGTAACATGCCTGTTTGGCCTGTCTTTTTCGTCTTGAACTCTTCTGCTTTCATATGCCCGGCCCGCAAAGCCTCTGCCAACTTGAGGAAATATTTCGACGGCGCAAAGGTGCGAAGCCAGCCGCCGGCCTTCTTGTGACATTCCTCGGCATAGAGCCCAATTTTGAACCAACGATCATCTTGGCGCCAATAAGCAGCTTGCCGGCACGCGCCCTCAATCAGTTTTAGTTCGTCGATCAGCTTTTTGTAGGTTGGTCCCTTGGCTGGCAGTTTGGCCAAATCCTCGCAATGCTCAGCCGCGAGTTTGAAGTTCTCACTCAAGCATGAGAAAATTTCAGTCTCAGTGAGATCACTCATTTAGTGATTTTCCATCATGGGTGTCTTGCACCTCTTCATCCCAGCGCCAAACAATCCGTCCATTTGGCTCTTGGACTTCGTCTGGATTATTCTCGACGATGTAGAAACGATTGCCGGGGAACAATGACCATGCATGTGTGAATGTCTTCGGTGTTTCATCCAAAGTTGACCTATAGCTCGTCACGATAAGCTGATGCTCGCCACCGGCATAAAGTTTAACAACTTTCCATTCCAAGATTCTTAAACAACTCACGTTTGGAGTAAGGTCATTGCCGTTTTTATCTGACGAAAGATAAAATGCGTGAAGGAAATGTTTCATTGTTGCCCCGTTTGGCCTGTTAGCAACGCATTGAGTGCATTGCCACCTGGCACTTGGGTTTCGGAAAGGGTCTTTGCCGCATTCACACCAGCAGCAGCCATGCCGGGGATTTGCGCTTGTTGCTTGGCCTGCGCTCTGGCCTGATCGTGAGATTCAACCTCTTTTGGCGTAAACAGGCAGTCAGTTGGGAAATTCACCAAGTCGCCATAGTGCGCCAAAGCTTTGTCCAGATTAACGGTTCTGATCGGGTCGGGCACACTGGCGGCTTTGGCCGCACTGGACAGCACGCCAGCTGTGCTGAAGAAATCCTTCATGGAGACTGATTCGGCACTGCGCTGCGCCATTTTCATAATCGAGGTGTAGTCGATCTTGAGGGGCACGCCCTGCAAGCTCTTGGGCATTGGCTTTAACATTTTACGGCGGGTCATGATGCCCAGCACACGCCGGATCATCGTGCTTAATTCATTTTCCGCTGAATTGATGATTGGGCCAAGCTGCTGCAAGCGTTCGAGGTCGCGCTTGGTCAGTTCAAGTTCGTTGCGTGGCTGCACGCCTTCCATGCGCGAGATGGCCATGAACAGATCCACGAACAAAGCTGAATTGATTCGCGCTGAAACCTTCTCAATATCGGCCACGATGGGAGCCAACCAGCCGAAGTTGACCTCAAACAAGGGCCAGAAGCCCTTTTTGCCGCCATCGGTGCTCATATAGGTGATCATGCCAGGGATGATCGAGCTTGGTTCATTCTTCAGTTCAGGATTGGCACCCATTGGTGGGCGCACACCCTTTTCGATGAACTCGGCCTTGCGGCGTGTTTCCATCTGCACTTGCTTGTTATCGCCCAGTGCATCCATGCAAGGTGAACGACCATAGGGATCATTGCTAACCTCTGACCAGCGCAGCGCCATGAATGGCTTGTCATTAAAACCACGCTTGCTTAGCGGACGTTCGCATTTATTGCCCTTGACCCAATAGACCTCACGATAGGTGAAAATTCCGGGGACAACGGTGGCCTGGTCTTGTTCCTTGCCTTTGCCCTTTTTTGAGATGGCGAAATTTGGCTCAATGGCACAGGCAACCACAAATTCCTGTTCTAACGAGCCGCCACCTGTTTCCCACATTTTCTGCACTTCAGGTGGGCAGTTTTCCAGTTTGAACATCTCAACGATTTGCAGCACGGTCAGCACAAATTCGCGGTAAAGCGTGTCCACATCCAGCCTTGAACCAACGCCAAGGAAATACTCGCCGGCGCAGGGCAGATAGAAGCGCACAACGTCTTCAAAGTCTTCGTAACAAATCACTGGGGCAGTGCCAAACACCGTCACGTCTTGGAATGCTTGCGCCATGGTTTTGTAAAAGTTGGATTGCGCCAATACGGTGTAAATCCGCTGCTGGGTATCTTCCAGCCACGCCGAGCCATCGGCATCCAGCGTGATCCATGGCAACGCCACATCCATCTTGAACCATGGCCGTGATGGGCTGGTGAGGCCAGTCCATAACCCGCTTGAACAAACGTTGACGGCTAGCGTTCCTACGCCATCAATGATGTTGTCATTGATCGGCTTGCCTTTGTTATATTTATTGGCGGTGATGACCCAATGATAGCGGCGCGGAATAAAAAACTCAGCCAGAATTGCCCAGTGGGACCAGAATGAATAACGCCAAGTTCTAAGTGCTGACATGCGCGATTCCAGATGTTGATAGATCGTGCTCCAATCAGTTTCAGGTTTGGGCAGTTTATCAGGGGCGGTTGCAGGTTGCCGCGTTAGAAGGGACGGACCCATTTCCTCATACGGTGCGGCGTCGGTGTCGGCCTCAAGCATGGTCTAATTTCCAAACAGTTGTTTGGGTGCCGTTGGCTGGCCCAGATCGCCTTGTGATGATGATTTCACTGTGTCGTTAAATCCGCCACCTGCTGCGGCTGCAGCTGCGGCTCGTGCTGCGGTGCCGGACGTTTGAACCGCGCCATTGGCCATTGTGGCTGGTGTTGGCGGTGGTGGTGGTGCAGCTGGGGCGGCTGGGGCTTGGGGCAAAAGAAAGCTCATGAGATCACCGAAAGAAAAAGGCCAGAGGTTGCACCAGCGCCGAATGCCAATGCAACTGCAAGACTGGCTATAAATCGCTGGTCAATGATTTGGAGATAATAGGAAACGTATGACATTCCGGCTGAAAACAACGCCAACTGCCACGCGAGAGGGTTGTGAAGCATCAATCCGGCCACAAAACAGCCGGTCAAATATAGCGCGCTGTTGATGTAAAGGCCGATGACGAGCAGGTTCATGGTCTATCTCTCCGAATATGGATCATAGGATGAAGACACGGCATTGGCAACACCTGTGCTGAATGGGTCATATTCGACTGTGTGGCGCGCAGGGGCTGCGACCTGATTTTGCACTGTCACCGGCTCGGCAAAGGTTAACACAAATGCGTCGGCATCATCTGGGCTGAAGCCTATTTTGTCTTTCACATCCTCTTTGGGCTCCAGCAAAAGCCGGTCGCCTTGGATCGTGTAGGTCGTTTGTGCCAAGGCCGCGGCCAATTCTGGGTTTTCACACAAGGCGCCGCCGCGCTTAATCCATTCCACGGCATCAAAATACATCTCCGCGCGCTTGTTGACATAGCGCGATTTGTTGTGCGCCTGGCCGGAGAAGGGCACGCCAATCGGTGAGCGGCCGAGCAATCGCAACTGATCAATCCAGCCTGCACCAAAGCCGCCAGTATCGTCCACAAACGCTGCATCGGCTTTCCACTCAATCCATTTGCGCGACACAATGCCGGCGCCTTGCGTCGAGGTCAGGTTGCGGTGCTTGATGAACGGGAAACACTGAATGCCCTGGCGCGGGGCAATCACTGAACTGTCATCACCGAACCTTGCCACGTCAACGCCCAGCACGCGCGGCGCATTGCCAATGTCCATTTCACGGTAAAACCGCTTCATGGCGGCTTGGACTTCCTCGATGCCAATCAGCGCATTGAAATCAGTATCGGGGAATTCGCCAAATATCTTGACCTTCACCCATGGATTATCCCGGCCGTATTGCGCGATTTGTGCGCGGGCATGTTCAACCGATACACGGGGCGTGCGCTTTGGGTCGTCTGGATCCGCCGTGATTGTAATGATTTTCCACAGGCCGCGCGCAAGAAACGCCTTGTAAAGCGGGCCACCACGCCTTGTTGGGTTGCCTGCTTGGACAATGTGGGCTTCTTTGGGATTGCCAGCAAAGATGCTTTCGCAGGTTGGCATGATGGAATCCGGATAATCGCCTGATTCATCGAGCAACCACATGACATAATCGGCGTGCACACCTGCCAATGAGTTGCCGATTTGCTCCGGGTTAGCGTCTCTGGCCCATGTTTTGGCTTCAAGCTTCCATGTGGCTTCATGCTGGATTGCCGAGATGGTAGAGCCGGTGATTTTGAACGTGGCCTTGAGCAGCGGCGATTTTTCATACCAGCGCGCGAGCTCTGTCCATAGATTGCCCTTGAGGTTGGAGCCGGTGATCGAAGTGACTGCCACATATGGAAATGGGCGGGTGAGCAGGAAATTCCAGCCGATCCATGCCAGAACAGCGGTCTTGCCTGGCCCTGCACAGGCTTTGAGGGCAAGCCTTGGGCAAGTTGGAAACGCTTCTAGCGCTTCTAGCTGCCATGCGTCTGGCTCAACCTTGAACAGGTCGCGCACGAATTGAACGGGCTTTTCCCGCCATAATCTGATCTGATCGGCGGCCGCGAGGGTCAAGGAGATGGTTTCCTACGCCCTATTATGGTCTTTGGAATGCAGCCACAGATCGGACAATAGCAGTACTCGATTTCAGAATATGACCATGCCCACGCATATTTTTGAAAGTGTCGATGATATGTTGAAAACCCTTCAGGTTGCGGTGCACCCTTATTTTGGTCGCGCCAAAGTTCACAATTTTCCACCATCATTTTTCCTGCTTGACCAAGCTGGCTAGAACAAGATCTGAGAGTTTGGAGTCGACGCTGAGTTCAAGCGTGTTTTTAAACATACCCAAATGCTTGCCGAGGTCAACCAATGCGGCGCGCTTATCATGGAACTTGATTTTCATGCCGTCTTTGGTTTGGGATATCTCTGAGATGGCGCCTGCGGTTTCGTCGTCTATCTTGTCGCTGTCGATCAAGGCAACGCCATTGATGATGTGGAGATCACCGCTTTCGTTGTACAATGAGAGTTCACTGCCCCATTTAACTGATTTGCGGATGTCAGAAAACCCGATTTTAGCGAGTTCTTTGGTGATCTTGTCTATGGTTATCCCAGCCTTTGTCGCTGATTTGTTTAGGATTTCTTCTGTCCGGCTCCGAATACCCTCAAAAGACTTCAATCTTTGAGCATTTTTGAGGGATGGTGCATAACCAGCTTGCCGATAGGCTTCTTCTGCGGTTTTACCCTTTGCAAGCTCTTGGGCGAACCTTTCATGCTTTGGGTTTTTGAGGACTGGCATAAGCGCAAAGATAGGCTGGGGTTTGTGTTATGTCAATTTTGGGAGGAAAATTATGAAAACGGCTTCCCCGGCGATTACTAAATCCTAGCTTTTGTTGGGTTCAGCGCTGAACTTTCCGCGTAGAAGTTGATCTAGCAACACCGAGGGAGCAGGCTGTACGTTAACATTAACAGAAATTATGCACAATAAAAAAATTAGTGGCTGGCCGACAAAAAGAAACCCCACCAAGGGGATGGCGGGGCTTGAGGGTTGGGCTTCCCGGGAGGGGGGAGCTACAGCAACAACACCAAATTGGCTCAGGTGTACGGATTGCGTGTATCATAGCTTGTGGGACGCTGCAATGATAAATCCACAGGTTTATGCTTCGCCTTTCTCAATCTTGTCGGCTTGATCTCGCAATGCGGGCTGCATGGCTTCAAAATGGAGTGCAGCGTCAGCGTTCCCTCCAGGCACATTATCATGCTCAACCATTCCTAAAAGCCACGCTGCGGTTTCACGCACTCCATCAGCCTTGGCTTTGCGAAGGGCGGCGGCTATAGGTTTAGCAGTATATAACCATTCAGGAGGCCATTCAGCGTCAGGTTGTTTTGAAAAGCCGCATAGGCGGAATGCTATTTCGTCAGCCCAATCTGGTTTGCGCTCGGTCATGGTTTTGTCTCCGTTTGGGTTGGACTGGCCACCTCATTTGCAAGCGCCCAGCCGTTGTGTCGAACTTCAATGTGGATGCCTGATTTCTCCAATCGGCTCTTGAGGCGCAGGATTGGGATTTCAGGCTTTCTGTCAAGTTTGTGAGCATCTGATTTCTTTAGTGTTTCGCCGAATTTATTCAACATTGCAGCGGCCAGCTTTACTTCATCGGGGAATAGATTGATGGCGATTTGGCCGACGATCAAATAGCGGCCGTTAAGGATGATCTTTTCTCGTGGAAGCTGGGGGGAATTGACGGTTTGTTGGGCGGGAGGATCGGCGGGTTTGACTTCTGCTTGCTCGATCATTTCCTTCACCTCATCAGGTTTGAACTCAACAAGTGTCTCGTCGTATGGAGTTTTAGGTTCCTCAGTCTTTGCTGATAGACTGCGCAAAACGGCAACGGCGATGTCCAAATCGACATTTTCGGCCTCAAGCGTCCTGATTTTGACCTCGTTAGAGGCCTTCTTAGCCAAAATAAGGTCTATGGAAGTGTCAGTCACGAAGTCTTTTCCACCTTGAGAAGGGATGTAGCCCCATGATCAAAGGTCAAAGAAACATCATCGAATTTAACATTGCGGGTATCGACGTACCTGGCGATGGCCATCAAAACATCCTGAGAGGTCTTGCGCCGGCCCAGCTCATAACCCGCCAGTGCCGAGTGTGAGATTGAGCAATTCCTAGCGAAATCTGGTTGTTTAATGCCAAACCAAGCGCGGATGGTGCGAAGCTGGCGGGGTGATGGGATGGGAGGCGGGGCTTTGATCATGCAACGATTTAATATGCGCCTGTTAGTCCGCCGTCAATAGAGGTGCGACAATCTGCCCACTAGCATATTCACGATTTAATCTTTATCTAGGTATTGAAAGAGAGGGAAATATGAATTTCCAAAACAGTCCAAAGCCTAAGACCTGCCCATGGGGGCAAATCCAATATGCCGATGAGGTTATGCCTGGCATCTGGTCGGTCGGAACTGCCAGCCACGGGGGCTTGCTCTTGAGCCCTGAACGCATGGCAGCGATGCCAGAGGCCTTAAAGTGCAATGTGTACGGCAAGGGCAACGCCTTTGAAGAAGATTGTGAGTGGGCCTTGGTTGCGGCGGCATGGCCGCAAGAGTTTGGAGCGGCACAGCCCAACGCAATGCAATATGTCGGCCTGACTTTGAATGGCGAAACCTATGCCAAGGCATTTGCCTTCTGGCAGCAACAACAAGTGGAGGCCTGAATGAACAGAAATCAAATTGAACAAATCCAGATTGGGCAGAAGGGCCTATATTGCTGGAACAAGGAACTTCCCGTTTGCTTTGTCGGGGATATTATCATGGCCACGATGGGGCGCCGCAAGGGTCAATTTGCTCGCTATGTGATGGTACTAAGCGAGAATGCCAAGATCGGCTTCATGGTTGAGGAGGCGGCCAATGGCTAATTGGAATCAAGTTACAGAAGAACGTTATTGGGAAATGCTGGGATGCCTGCCGCCCGAAGTTATGACGGGGATGGGCTTTCTGGTTGGTGAGCCCATGAGCCACAATGCGGCAGGGCGGCCAGTGTTTTCGGCCTTTGCCCAATGGCAGGGCAAGTTTTACGAGGCAAAGGAATGCCTCACGGTAGCTGAGTTTAAGGCGATTACGCCTGAACAGTTTGAGCAGGAGGTGGCGGCTGATGAAACAGCATGAAAAGCGACATACCATATGATGAATTTTTGCGGCGAGTGGCTGCAATTTACAACAAGAGGATAATTGAAATGACACCCCATGATCTTGAACAAATCGCCAACCCTCAAGCGGCAGAGCGGCGCACACAAGCCGCGCTCGCTGGGCGGAGGATTTCTTCCGGAGATCCAGACTCCGTAGCCAAGATTACTGATCGTTTGAGGGCCTTGGAACGCCAACACGGGATGATGAAGCTTGCAAATCGCTTTCTCAAGTTTGGCAATGATGCGGGCTTGCTGGCGGCTGGCTGGAATCCCGATCAAATAGCGAAAATGAAGCAACCGGCACTTTCGGGCGAAGTTGGATTTCCGGCCTATATGTTGTCGAACTCAAATGCCAACATGACCCGATTGCGGAAGCGACTGGCTTCACTGACAAAGCCTAACAGCGCAATCTATGCTGCCAAGCAGGTTTTAGAAACGGTGCAGGCATGAACCAGCGCGAGCACACAGCTATTTTCCGCGCCTGCCAAGAGCATAACCGCTTGAATGGCATAAAGGTCTTCGAGCAAGGCTATCTTGGCATTCAGGCATTTCGTGACGCATTTGGCAACCGCCGCGCTAATCCAATGGTGTACGTGGCTAATTCTGACAGCAGCTTGGCTTGGGCATCATATCTAAACAAATCCAATCCTGTTGAGACTTTGGCAGCCGTAGCCTCTCAGAACCGCTTTGCAGGGGTGCTGTGATGGACAACCATTCATCACTGCCTTGGAAGATTGGGGCGAAAGCACCAACGCTGATTTTGACCGCCTACGACGAGGGCGTGGCTGTAGCTACTCCTCACGGACGAAAGACACCGCTGAGGATAGAGATCACCCTCGCCAACGCCGCCTACATCGTCCAAGCCTGCAACGCATTTCCTGATCTGGTAAAGGCGCTGGAAGATACAATCTCAGCAAGTGAACGAGCCATTGGCGACCATATTGCACCTGAGCATTGCTATGCTACTGGCCCCAAAACTGGAGACGCTTTGGCTGATCTTGTCGAATGCCCTGCTTGTATAGCCGCCAAGGTTAACCAAGAGGCCCGCGCCATCCTCGCCAAAGCCAAGGCAGGTGCATGATGAACGAGATAGCCCGCAAAACTTTTAATTTGGAGGATGATTATGGACTGGTTTGACAAAGAAGTTGAAGCATTAGAACAGCAATTGGCGGAAGGCCAGATCACACGCGCAGAGTTTCAAAAAGAAATGAACGAATTACGGCGCGATGCCCAAGAACAAGAGGACAGAGAAGATATTATAGCTTCTGGTCGCGGATATTTATTGAGGTAAATCATGAACAGCCCATTAGACAAAGGAATTTCACGCATTCTCAACGCAGCCGCAACAAAGCGTATGGCAGAAGCTAAACGCTTAACGCAAAAGACAGTCATTGAAAGCAATAGATTGTTATTTACAGGCATTGCGTCCGAACTGCCAAGGTTTGTTGATGATAAGGCCGCGCGAACATTGTTTCAACCAAAGGAAGGCACCAAGCCATGAGTGTCACTATCAACACAACTTGGGCCAACAAAAATCCAAACAGTGTTTGGAATAAGCTGGTCGCTAAACTCGGCCGTGAACCAACGGAAGCAGAAGCACGGGATGAGGTGTTACGCATAATTGGTAAGGTGAAGGCATGAGCCGTCCTGAGTTTGAAGATATCCGCGACAAAAGGGCTTTGGTATTCAGCGCGGCGCAGCGTCTTATCTGTGAACTGCATTGGAGTGACCTTGTTGAGATCATGCGCAAGGCCGGATGTGACGGCGACCAGATTGAACACGTCTCAGGCCTTTATCATGAACTGGAAAACACCGTGGCTAATTGTGAGGGCGGAGCATGAAATACACTGTCACCCGTAGAACTGGAAACATCAAGGTCAAAGACGAGGCGCAGCATATAGTGGCCACGTTCCCTGGCAATGACGCTGGAAAGCGCGCCTATGGGTTCTTTGTGCTGGGCCTAGAACATGCTGAGCCGGATGATATGCGCGCCAGCCAAATGCCAACTTTGTTTGACTATGACACGAATGAGTTTGTTGTTGGCGGTACTGAGAGGAAAAAGACATGACTGAAGAACCAAATTGGGCCGAGGCGGAAGTTGCTAAACTCGTTGGCGTGCATCTAAACGAAGATGTTGTGACCGTTGTAAGAACGGAATTGTTAGCCACTGTGCGCAAAGCGAAGGCTGATGGCGTGATGTTGGTGGCTGACCAGTTGTTTGTATCGGCAGATAGCCCAAATATGCCAGGCTCAAATGTCGAGCGTTTGGCAGTTGGCAACTGCCTGAAAGGCATGAGCGTGGCTCTCATAGATCTCGCCCATAATATCGAAAGAGGTGTAGCATGAACGCGTTCGGAGCCATTATTTTCATCGGTGTTCCATTGATAATTGTCGCTGGCCTGTTCTGGCGAATTCTCAGGGAGGAAGCCCAACTTGGTGATGTGCGCGAGCAACAATTTGCCCCAGAGGTGGAATTGAGCCCGCTTGCCATCACCACGATGGATTACAAAGATAAACACATGATAGTTGGAGGATGATGATGAAGCGCTATAGGAAAGTTTATTTCGCCGTTGGCTTCTATCTTGCATGTGCATGGCTCACGCATATCTACACAATTAAGGTCGCTAGAGCCTGCGAGGCCGAACATTCATCAAGCTTCATTGCTTGTGAAAGTGAAGAACTGGCCGCTGATATTGTCTGGGTTTTGTGGCCACTATATTGGTTTGTGCATTCCTCTTATGAAGCTGCAGGCACGTCATGACTCCGGCGCAATGTAAAGCAAACCCTAACATGGAAAGGTGTGGGTGATGAAAGCCATGATTCAAGCCATCTATGGCTGGTTCCATCCTGTAATTTGCTGGCAATGCCATGACAAGATCAGGACTGCCATATGCAAGTGTGAAAAGAGGTTGTGATGGAATTTATATGGACTGTCGGCGCTATTATTCTTCTGGGTGTGGTGTTTTGCCTTGGACATGTGCTTGGCTATGAAAAGGCTGAACGTGATAGGCTGAACAGCTTAGCAAGCCAACGAGAAGATGAAATGCCATGACCCTCGCCACCCTTCTCTTATGTATCGCCACAGTTGAGACGCAAACCCTTGACGGCATGACGTTGGTTAAGCAGCGCTTTGAGCCATGCCCTGTAGTTGAGCATGTTAAGTTCGCGCCGGATATTAAATATCCGAGTGCGAAAGAATGCAAGGCAAACCCGAAGCTTGAAAGGTGTGGATGATGAAGGTTGTTAAACTTTGGGCTGGATTTTGCGATGGGGAACTTCAATTTAACGAAGTTGACATGGGATGGGGCGGCTTCAACACGGGCGACATGGTGACTGTCCCAGCCCTGTTCAAAACAAGAGAGAAGGCCCGCAAGAAATATCGAGATGTGCGCCGAGTTGAAATCCATTTCCCAACAGAGAGAACATCATGACTGACCTAACGCGCCTCAAGCAACTGCTGGCGAAGGCTGAGAAAGATAGTGTGGAATATCAAAAAGCGGTTCGTGAGGGGCGTGTGGAATGGGTTAGCATCATGGTTTTTAAACGCGCTGAAAATCCTCTTAATAACGCTTATGAAGTTTCCCGCATCGCCCCAGCCCAATTCGCCCAATTGAAAATAGATTATGCTGACAGGTTTAAAGGAGAAGTGTGATGAAACTAATTGACCTCGCGCCTCACTGGATACAGCCAAGCCAATGGGCTGAAAAGGCCGCGCCATTTTACATTGGCGTGTCCTTTCTCTGCCCGCATTGCGATCATACTAACTGCCCGACTTGCGGCACAAAACGTGGTAAGAGATTGGCGTTTAGTTTTTGGCCTCCAATTGATCCGGAAACCCAACTTGGACGCATGTTCACAGAGTTTCCGCACGAAGGATTTCATCAGCGCGTAAGTGGAGAAACTTTCGACACACTGACAATTGCACCAAGCATCGGCCTTGATCCACATTGGCACGGGCACATCAGCAACGGGGATTTAAGCAACACATGACCCAAACCCTTCCAACTTCCACGATTGATGCCGTGCGTGAGGCGTTGAAGCCGTTTGCTGCGCACGCTGAAGGTTATTATGAAAATTGGTCTGACGATATGGTGGCACAGTACAGTCATGTCACAGTTGGCGACCTTCGCAAAGCCGCAGCCGCCCTCGCGCTGCTAGATGGAAACGTTTTGGAGAGAGACAATGGCTGAAAGAGAAATGCTGACGCAAGAGAGAGTTAAGCAAATTGTTGATGGGAGCAAGGTTGATCCTAATGGTTATGAATTTGTGCAGCTCGCTCGCCTTGCCCTCAAATCCTTCGATCCATCACCCCTAGACGAAGCCCGCGTGTTGATTGAGAAGGCGCAGAAAGATTTAGAACCGCTTGTGCTTGCCTGTGAAGAGGATTTTGTTGGTGAGTGGATGTTAGAAGATGAAGACGATACTGCTGTTGGCGGCGGATTGGAAGGCGATATGGCCTTGAAAATTGGACACATCAGAAAAGGTCGTAACTTACTCACCGCCATTTCCGAATGGCTGAAAGCAAACCCATGACTGACCTTACACGAGAGCAGATTGAAGCGCTGATGAAGGCCTCAAAAGAGGCCCACGAAATGTTGTGGGAAGGCCGCACGGTGCTAAACTATTCTGATTGGCGTGATGGTGCGAGAGCTTCTAAAGCTTATCAAATTCTCGCCAATGCAATCACTGCCCTCCAAGCCCCACAGTTCCAGCCAGCCCGCGCATTGATTGTGCAGGCGAATAAGGCTTTGAAAGGCGGGTACGGAGCGAAAAATCCACACGATGATTATTGCAAAACCATTGACGCTCTCGATTTGTGGCTCGCGGCCAACCTATAGGAGATGAAGATGCAATGGGATCACGTTCAGACCTTTGTAATAATATTTGGAATTGGTTGGGTTAGTAGCTGGCTATGGTTCAAGGATTGGAGCAAATGACTGACATTGAGAAGCTGGAAGCACTGGCAAAGGCGGCAACTGCTGGGCCGTGGGAAGCGCGTGAGGCATCACGGTTCGTTTTAGCTTCACATGGCAAGAGACAAGCTATCTGCGATTGGGAAGACAATGCGCCAGAAGCAAAAGCCAACTGTTTGTTCATCGCCGCCGCCAATCCATCCGCAATCTTGGAACTGGTCAAAGCAAATCGCCAACTCCAATCCGAACTCGCCGCCGCCCGCGCTGGCAATGATGCGGTGTGGAATGCTGGACGTGATGCGGCATTAGTTGAGGTGCGGCGACAGGGCAATACTTACAGAAGCAACCTTGCAACTGCGACAGAAGAAAGAGCGATCACTCAATATCGGTTTGGGGCAGCGGCATGTAACTATGTTGAAAATTCAATCCGCGCCCTCACCCGCCCCACGCCCACAGCAGGAGATAAGCCCAATGGATGACAAGACGAAGGTGCTGCGCGATGCGGTGCAACACACCCTTGATAATTGGGTTGGGCCAAAGCCGCCCAAACTTGTAAAAGCCCTCGCCGCCTTCGAGCCAGAGCCAGAAATGGTTTACACGATGCCGGAGTGGGATAGCCTTAGACTGAGCTTTCCAAACTGTATTTGCATTAAAGGGGACATTGACACTTTCCTTTATGAAGATACATACAACGCCCTGCGTGAACTAACCCGCGTTCCAAAGGCCAAGATGGGCAGGGAGTGGTGGATAAAAGTGTTCGATACTTTCGGCGCTGGATCGCCAATCGGAGGTATTTGGAATGATAAACAAATTGCCGAAGCCAATTGTGCTGGCAGTGGGATAACCCCTATTCACGTTCGTGAGGTTCTGCCAAATGATTAGCCCACTCAAAAGCCTTTTGCTGCTGCTCGCCCTAACAAGCCCGGCGCTGGCTGATGGCATTGCCTGCGGGCCCAATTGCACGACCATCAAGCAAGAGCCGCCATCGCCGCTGCAAGAATGCAACATGCACTTGCTGGCCTATGTCGCGGCCTATAATGCTTTGATGGCCGAAACCGAAACCCTGCGCGAAACGACTCCAATGTGCGAAAAGCCGCCTGCACGAGAGACAATTGCTCCGGCACCGGTTCAAGAGGTCGCCAAGGCCCAGCCGAGGCCTGCGCACAGGATTGTCGCCTCTGGGCGGCATAGAAGGCCCTCAGACTGTAAGAAGGGCCGCACGCGCAACGCTAGGGGCCACTGTGGGAGGTGGAATTAAGTTTTCTTCTTTTCCATGTTTTGAATTTCTCGATCAAGATACCACTGCGCTTTTTTCAAATCTTGGAGCGTGGGGTCTTTCTTGCCGGCACGTGAAATGTATTTCACGGTGTTGCCTAGGCAGAAGCCTAAACCCCATGCCTCAATCACCTTGATCGCCTCATAGGGGTTGTCGGCGCCACCGTAATGCGCTGGATGATTAACCACTTCTGTTTTATATTCCATCGGTGTTTTCCTTGTTTTGAGGGTTGCCAGCATCGGCCATATTGCGTGGCGCCAGCAATATAGTTTCAGCGACTGATCGGCCATTTACCACAAGCGACTGACACGCGCTTTCAAGGACTTCAAACTGAATGCCGTCGCGCACCCTTGAATCCATGAAATCGCTACCAAATTCGGCCCAAAGCTGTGGAAAAGGGCGAAATGGCGCGCGCGGTGTAATATCTCTCGCAATGCGGCCCGTGAACTTCGCATCCAAAGAACTCATCTCTCGTTCGTGTTGCATCCACTTTTCCGCAAGTTCTGTGATGATCTTTGGCGTGGGTAAAAATTCGGTTTTTGAAGGCACTCCGAACCTGGTATTGGCCAACCGTTCTTGAATGTTGGCAGGATATTCCGCCAAAAGTGCCGTAATGCTGGCCACATATTCAGGGGGAGATTTGCCGTAGTCGGGGAAGGCCCTCAGCATCATCTCCGTGTTCTTGGCTGCTATCTTCAGCCTCTCGCCTGATTTGATCGTCGATTGCGGCGTTGACGATTGCAAAGCTGTCGTGGAGAGTGTTTTTGGATGGTCTAGCATTTGGTTGCCTTATGGTTTGAGGGTCTGGTTGTTCGACATGATGGTCGTCCTTAAATCGGTCTTGGTTTAGAAATGTTGCAGCATGGGCGACATGCTCTGTTTTTGTTTTCCCCAAAGCATCACAACTCGCGGCATAGGATGCAGCTCCAGCTATTATTTCAGCTTCTGTGTGGCCCCTGTCGATAGCTTTTTGGTAAGCGATTAAGGCTGGTTTGCGAGGACTACCGCCCGCGCGCTTAGGGTAAATCATCAAAAATTCGTCAAACCTATTGGCGACTATTGGCGACTGGCATGGCCTCGCGCGCGCAACACTAGACTCAAATAAATCTTCACAATTTGAGTTTGAACTTACCTTTCTAGAGCCCCCTATAGTCCCCCCAAACATAGCGACTATTGGCGATGTCGTTATGGTGTCGCTAGTGGCAGCTATAGCGATTTGTGCGATATTGGCGATAGTCGCTTTGCGCCGTTCTTCGCGTTTTTCGACCATTCTCTGCCTATCGCGTTCCCGTTTGTTGATCTTCCATTGAGGATCAACCTTCACCATTTGGGCCGAAGTTGTTTGGGTAGCTAAAGCATCTATGGCGACCATGGCGACTTCATGCGAAGCGCCTGCCGAAATAAGTTTGGCGTAAAGCTCGGATGGCTTCACTAAAAAGCCTCCGTGGTATCAAGATAAGTAAAAAATGGAAAACACGGCAATGTCATTTTTAGGCCTTGAGTTTTGGCCCTCGGTATGAGATAACCGTCTGGCCTTGTGTTGCAACGGGCAATCTATCTTAGACGCTCCCCTGCGTCAAGCCTCATAAGCCCTCAGCCTCGCGCTGGGGGCTTTTTACTTATCGCCCTCTGGTGAATGCCCCAAACCCATCTGGCGGTTATGCGGAAGTGGAGGCGGCCCTCAAGATTTACAGCGATCTGCTGGGGCGATGTGTGCGGCCATTGACGCATGACATATTCCTCTACCTTAGCGGCCGATAGAAGTTCGGAGATAAATTGTTCTTCGAGTTCGCCTCGTCCGGCTGGGTGGGTCATGGTGATGTCTCCGCAAACATGCCTGCATCAGCCCTGATCCTATCATCTGACATTTCTGCATATTGTGGATTGAGTTCGATCAGGATTGCGTTTCGCCCGTTTCTATCGGCAACCAGACCAGTGGTGCCAGCACCACCAAATGGGTCAAGAACAACACCACCAGCTGGGCATCCAGCGAGAATGCAGGGTTCAATCAAATCAGGGGGAAACGTGGCGAAATGTGCTTCCTTGAAAGGCTTAGTTGCCACCGTCCAAACGCTGCGCTTGTTGCGTTTTCCGCTGCCCTGTTCTTCTTTCGACATAGCGTCCCATCTGTCATTGAAGCCCGCGTGTCGGCGCCCATGGCCGCGCTGTTTGTCCTCGCGGCGCTCTTTCTCAGGAATTGCATCGCCGAGATAATGCCTGCCGTGGCCACCACCTTGCAGAGTTGATCCATGCTTGCCGATCTTTCCAACGGCTTTCATGTTTCCGTTGGTTTTGAAAGGAACACGATCACTGCCGGTCTGGCCTTCAACGTCTTGGGATAAGCGTTCCATCGATGACATGCTCATCGGCTCTTTGATCGCTTCAATGTCGTAGAAATAACGCGGCGACTTCGACAACATGAAGATATATTCGTGCGCTTTGGTGCAGCGGTCTTGCACGCTTTCAGGCATTGGGTTTGGCTTTGACCAGATTATGTCCTGCCGCAGATACCAGCCATCGGCCTGCAGCGCGAATGCAACACGCCATGGAATACCGATCAGGTCTTTGGCTTTGAGGTTCCAGTTAGACGGCTTGTGGGTATCAACCACCATGCCGCGCGTTTTATTATTCTTTGGATCGTTTGCGCCTGTGGCGGTCTGGCCTTTGCCGCTGCCGGCATAGCTGTCACCAAGATTTAACCATAACGTTCCGTCGTCACGAAGCACTCGCTTGACCTCAGCGAATACCGCGACCAATTCAGACACATAAGCGTCCGGCGTTGCCTCAAGGCCGATTTGGCCGACGTGGCCATAATCACGAAGGCCGAAATAAGGCGGACTAGTCACGCAACAATGCACCGACTGATCAGGCAAGCCCTTGAGAACGGCGCGGCAATCGCCATTAAGAATTTGCACGCTCATGTGTTGAACTTCCCCACTTGATTGCCATGGGTCGTCCAGTTTGGTCGGTCGGTTCGTGAGAACATTTCCAGATATGGGCCGGGATAGAGTTTCACGCATCGGTCATAGAACTGGTCTGGCTTGCGGCTGTGTTCGCGCCGGGCGGCCAGAATCACCTCCTGCACGTTCTTATTGAGGCGTGGCGGCCGTCCGCGCTTGCCTAGAAGGCAAACCTCCGACGACTTGCGGGTGGTGTGGCCCAGCGAAACAAACACGTCTCTATCCATGAACATTTGATCGGCCTGTCCGCGCTTGAGTTTTAGCCATGTGAAGCCAATCGACACGAAGCGGAATTTCCACGCTTCCATGATAGCGAGGCTTTGTTTCAGGAACGGCGGCGAGGTCCAGAGCATGAGGGCGCAATTGTCGGCCGCCAATTCATAGACAGGCATGGCCTTTATGTCGGCCAGCGCCATGGTGGGATAGTGGTTCTCGATGGAGCGATTGCTCTTGCCAGCTTTAAACCTCATCGGGCAATCTGCGGCAATTACCCCAAAGTGGTTGCGCGGCAGGTCGGCAAACTCAGTCATTTTTCTTCAACCGATTGGCGTTGTTTCGCTTCGCCCGAAGAGACGTGACCTCAATAAAGATTATGTCCCATTCGTGATCTGAAAGGGGCGCTGAGAACTGGGCGTTGCCAGCTTCATCAAAAATCACCAAATGAACAAGATCGCACTCAGGGCACACCAAAATGTCGATTGAGCCGCTATTGGCGATAGTCTTTATCTTGCTCACGCATAGCCCTTTCAATGATTTCGGACAGGTAAAAAGAGTCCGATTTGTTTGCCAGCCTTGCCAGCCTTGTAACCTTTTGAGAAACTGGAATATCAAGTCGAACGGAATGCACAACGCGCGCAAATTTTGGGCTTCGATGGGGCAACTGTTGAACTTTAAGCATTACTTTAACTCCCTAACTCGATTGTCGATTGCCACCTCGGCCCGATTGAAAAGAGGTGTTTGGAAATGCCTGAAACTCTCGTCTATCGTGCAAATCCCGAAAGTTAGAATTCCAAGAGCATCTGCAATGTCATTACTCTCAATTATCCAGCCGCGCTTGTGGCATTGTGACACAGCGGCCTCTTTGAGAATTTTACGCCAGTCCTGCGGTAGGATGCCGCCCGGCTTAGGCATGGCGCCGAGAAACAATCGCCGCCAATCTATCGGGCTAACCGCCTGAAACTCGATGTGCTGTCCACGCTCTCCAAGCTTATAGGCAACGATTGCCGCCTGCTGTATAAGGCCGATAGAGGCAACCAATTGGGTGAGGGTTTCCTCGTGTTTGCGGGGCCCATCACCTGGCTCATTCTTGAATGTGAATCTAGTGTCCTCGACAAATAAATGTGTGACTTTTAAGTCAACACACATATGACCAAGCCACTCGAAAAAATTCCAGAGGTATTTGCCTTCATCGTTTTCCCATGGCGGATAGGTTTTAAGACCCCACGATGGCGTGGAGTCCCCATGTTTGTAATGAGCAAAACCAGTCGAGGTCATCGACTGGTCTAGTGCTAAAACGCTGTAGGTCAATTGACGGTCGCCTCGGCTTCCTTGACCTTTTCAGCGGCCTTGGCGGCCCGCTTGTCGGTCTTGTCTTTTTCGGCTTTGGCGTTGGCCTTGAACTGCTCAAGCTGGGCTTCTTGCAATTCGGTGCGCCGGGCGTGGCCAGCCTCCCAGCCGCGTTGCCGTTCCTGCCCAGCATCCACCGTTAGGTCGTAACGCTCGCCTTTGCATGGCAGGCCAAGAAGCGCGTCCTCGCGGCCCTCGTCATACCATTTTGTATCTTCGCCCACATCGGCAGAGGCAAACAAATCGCCCTGCTTGATTTCAGGGGCGATGCCCATCCAAAACGCATATTGGGCTTTGCGCATGATGGTTGCCTGTACCGTCTCTGGCTCTTGCTCGCGCATGGCCATTGCCTCGTCGAGGTCGCCCAGATTGTAGCCTGAGTCCAGCGCTGCGCGTCTGGCCGCCTTGAGGCCTTTCTTGACGGCTTCGACCTTGGCCTTGGCCGCCGTAATCATGCCAACGTGATAGAGAAATTCGTCAGCATTTTGGCCCTATGGATCGTTGTGATCTGGGCCGGGTTGTGTCTGGTCTTTGTGAATAGTTTGCTTTTTTAGACGTGCGGATTTCACCACGGAATTCTCCTGTGATTTGGGTTGAACATGGAAATCAATACACTCTGCGACAAATTACCACAACGATTAAATCTGTTCGTTGTGCTAGGTGGGACACAATGCCGCATAACCCCACAGGAGAAAAAATCATGGAATTTGTTGGAGATGGAATTTATTTTGGCTTGGACGAAACTACCTATCACGCAACGCCCTATTTGGGTTCCAGCAATATGAAAGAGCTTTACGCCTCACCCTCAGATTATTGGTGGGACAGTCACATGAACCCCATGCGTGAGATCAAAACCTCATCACCTGCGCAAGCCTATGGCCGCGCCCTGCATCACCGCATTTTATACGGTGAACAGGCGTTTATCAAAGATTATGTGAAGGTCGAAGGTGAGCTTGGAGATAGTGTTTCCGCCGAGGGTTTAAAGACTTGGATTAAGGAACAGGGCGGCAATCCACACAAACTCAAGGCCGATAATGAAGCCATGGTGGCCAGCGAATACAAGGTCAATCTCCTATCAGAAACCACCCACAATGCAATCTCGATCGCTAGCCAGATGATCTTGAAAAACCCTAATTTGACACAAGCCTTTGTCGGCGGCTGGCCAGAAGTTTCGGTGTTCTGGCATCAAGACGGTGTGCCCTGCAAGGCTCGGTTTGACTATCTGAAAAGGCGGGTCATTGTTGATCTCAAGAGCTTTCGCGGCAAAGACCGCATCAAAACCCTTGATCAAACTGTCCTGCAAGACCTGTTTGCCTACAGATATGACATCCAAACTGCCCATTATCTGAATGGACATGAGGCTGCGGCGGAATTGGTCGCGGCTGGCAAGATCTTTGCTGACACTCTACGGCCAGATGACGCATGGCTGAAAGCGGCATTTGCCGAAAAGGCGCAATGGGTTTTTTGTTTTTTCAAGGCGGATGGAATGCCCGTTGCCAAATCCTATCAAATCTCAAACGGCTCACCTGCGCATGAAAGCGGCAGGGTGGCTTGCAAGATAGCACTGGCAAATTATTCTGATTGCATGGCCAAGTTCGGCACCGATGCTTGGGTGAACTTGGATGAGCCTTTCGTGATTGCAGAAGAAGATATGCCAAAATGGCTGTAGGCCCCAACGTCTTTAATTGCCCGCGATGCAAAGAGCAGGTTTTTCTACACACCTATGCCGACCTCGCAAACGATTGCCAAGTGATTAAGGCGGACTGCAAATGTCAGAACTTTGAAAAGACATTTCCAATGAATCGGTGGCTAGGACTCTTTGGACATGCGCAACAGTTCTGGGCTGAGTTTGTGAAGAAACTGCCCAAAGACCTGTGACACTCCACCGCATGGAAAGCAATGCTGGCTTGTGAAATATAGAGATTGGGAAGTATGCGGCAAGATCGCAGCCATCCCGATACAACGGAGAGGAAAACTCTCAGGGTGAACGATAGTGCCTTTGCTTCATGCCGAGAAAACATCAGGTGGGATCGCTACCCAATTGAGTGTTAGAAAAAAAGGGAAGCAAGCCGTGTAAATCGGCAACGTTGTGTTTATTATTTTTCGATAACTTTAAGAGGAACCAATGAGAATTATCCAACTACAAGCCGAGAATTTCAAACGCCTCAAGGCCGTGGACATAAAGCCCAATGGCGACGTGGTGAATATCTCTGGCCGCAATGGCCAAGGCAAATCATCTATCATTGATGCAATGTGGGCAGCTCTGGGCGGCGTGGAAAACATGCCAGCGGAGCCGGTGCGCAAGGGCTCCGAGAAGGCAATCATTCGCCTTGATCTGGGCGATTATATCGTCACGCGCAAGATGACGCAAAAAGACGGTGAGCCGTTCACCACGACTCTTGTGGTTGAAACGCCAGACGGCATGAAGGCCTCAAAGCCGCAAGCCCTGCTCAATGGATTGCTGGGCAAGTTCTCGCTGGATCCCATGGCCTTCATTCGCATGTCGCCAAAAGAGCAATTTGATGCTCTCAAGTTCTTGGTGCCGGGGCTCGACCTCGACGACATTAAGAAAAAAGACGTTCACGACTACGAATTGCGCACTGTTGAAAACCGCAAGGCCAAGGAAGCCCGCGCGGCGGCTGGCGCCATTGATGCCAAAGACAAGCCAGCGGTGCGGGTTGATACAGCGCAGATCACGGCTGATATTGGGCGCGCCTCGGAACACAATCAGGCCATTGCCGAGCGCAAAACCCGCCGTGAACAAGCTGCGTCTCAAGTCGTCTCAGCGGATAAGGCCATCGCAAATCTGCGTGGCCAGATAAATACTTGGACGGATCTGATTTTAGACGCCGAAACTCAGATTGAAAGCCATCAAAAGATAGCAAATGAAACACAGGCCAAGCTTTTAGCCGCTCCAACCCTTCCAGAACCTCTGGACACTGCCAAGCTGGCGCAAGCCCTTGCAGACGCAAATGCGGCCAATGCCGAGGCCGAAAAACAGGAACGCCGTGACGAATTGCTCCAGACTGCCACCCGCCATGAAAAGGCCGCCGAAGCCCTTACCGAGGCCATCGAGGCCCGCGAGGAACACAAACGCACAGCCATTGCTGCCGCCAAGTTCCCCGTCGAAGGCTTGAGCCTTGGTGAAGAATCAGTCCTGATTGACGGTGTGCCGTTTGGGCAGGCGGCCACCTCGCAAAAGATCAAAACCTCTGTATCGCTGGCTATGGCCATGAACCCCGATATCAGGGTGATCCGCATTGAGGAAGGTTCGTTGCTGGACAGTGACGCTCTCAAGGTCATTGCTGATATGGCCAAGGGCAGTGATTTTCAGGTTTGGGTTGAAAGTGTTTCGGATGGCACCGGCAGCGGAATAATAATTGAGGACGGGCAAATTAAAGGAGAATAAATGATGTCAGATATTGAAGGCAAGACGGTGCCCGCATTGAGGCGTGGCGAAAAGGTGGGGATGGACCTCAACCTATACGGCGGGCGCGTGATGCCTGAAACATTCGGCCAAGTGGTCGAATTTGCGCAGATGATGTGCAAGGGCGGCGTGGCCGTGCCGAAGCATTTACGCGACCAGCCTGGCGCTTGCTTGCGGGTTATCCAGCAATCCATGGCATGGGAAATGGACCCGTGGGGCGTTGCGTCAAAAAGCTATGCGGTCAATGAACAGCTTGCCTTTGAGGCCCAGCTTATCATTGCCGTGATTAAGAAATGGGCTCCAGTCAAAGAAAAGGTCTGGAAGCCAGTCTATGAAGGCGAGGGTGCCGACCTCAAATGCACCATCACGGTTCATCATGCCGAGAGCGGCGAGGAAATAACTTACACATCGCCCATCATTGGCAAGAGCCTTGGCACCGAAGTTAAAGACCCCGGCCCGAACTATGTGGGCATTTGGCCAAAGAACTCTCCACTTTGGAGATCGGAGCCGAGCCAACAACTTTATTACTATTCCATGCGCGCCATGGCACGGCGTTATTTCCCTGAAATCCTGCTCGGTGTCTATGACCGTGACGAAGTGCTGGCCATGCGCGACGTGACGCCAAAGGCGGAAGTCCAGAATTTCTTGAACGATGCCGAGGAAGTTGAGCATGTGGAAGGTGAGGTGATGGAGCCGAATCATGGCCAGAACCCAGCCGCGACAATTGCCGCAGTCAGGGCAACCTTTGTTAATAAGGAAGACCCGAATGAAAACCAAAAAGTGGCAGATGATGTTGCTAAATTTGGGATTGGTATAGCAACCATCAATGACGATGGTAAAAAGGTTCACGTCCCTATGAGTGAAATTTTCCCCGATCCGCCCGTTGCGCCTGAAATCATCAAGGCTAACCTGCTTAAATATATCGCCTATGAATCCGATGCGGTGAAGTTGCAAGAATGGCAAAATGAACACACCGCCGAAATCAACGACCTGCCATTTGCCTTCGCCGCCGAGGTTCGTGATGCGCTCACCAAGCGCCATGCGGACTTGGATCAGTTGTGATATGCAAGAATTTTCCCAGAGAGAGAGTTTGAAATCCAAAATCGATGGTTCTCTCTCCAACACAGGAGGCGGCCATGAAGATGAAGTAGCACCAGATTTCAGAGAAATGTGAAGGTGAGGCAGACCCTCGATTAGCCTCACCTTTTTTTAAGATGTATTTTCAAAGGAGATTTCGCAATGAATAAACATATGGCTCGCGCTAAACGGTGGCTGGCAAAGAACGGCGGAAAGCTTCCGCACCACTTAGCCGAACGGGCCCGCGTGGTTCCTGCAAGACTGGCGCGCGTGTTGTATAACACCCACGCTTCAAAATATCTGCCCCACCAAGGCAAGCGTGAATGTGCGCGCAGGGTTAAGCAAATGGCGAAAAAGTCACTGATACATGGCTAAGCGGCATAACTTCACCAAGACCCAAATGCGGGAAATGCGCGAGCGGTCGAAAGACGTGTGCGAGGCCGGCATGGGCGGCACTGAAGCCTTTTATGGTATGAAGCCTGGCGAAACATGCCAAGCCAAAGCCGAAGAATTCGATCATGTTATAGCCACGGCAATTTCCCGCACCAAGATCAAGGATATTGATGAAGGCCGCCATGTGTGCCGTCCCCATCACAAGCATAAAACCCCGAACGATGTTCGGAAGCATAACAAGGCCAAGCGTCTCGATGAGAGCGGTGCTGGTATCAAGAAAGAGAAAAAGCCATTCCCGCAACGCCCCAAGCCCCAGCCGATTGCCCACACTGGCACATCAAAAAGTGAGGCCGCGCATTTGGCAAAGATGGCTGCACTTGGTAAGCGCGTGCCGCCTAGGAGGTTTAAATGAACATAGGCCAAGTCGGAATTCTAAATGTCGGGACGGGCGACACCAAGCTATCGTTCGACAAATCAAATCCAGCCGAGCGCATCAGGGCGGCAAGAATTGTCGCTGACATGATCCGCCGAGGCTACGCTCTGATGGTAGAAGTTGAGCGCGATGGTGTGAAAGCATTCCAGCGTGTCGAAAAGTTTGACGAGGAAAAATGCGAATACATAATCGCAGACTTTGATCCGATCACCGCACAACAGGCAGATGAAACGGAAGTGGAAAATGAGCAGTCACAAATCGAAGATGAGCCAGCGCCGCGCCCAGCAACGCGCCTTAAAAAGACATCAAAGAAAAACCTCGCGGCAGAATCAACCAGAGCAGTTGCCGTGCCAAGACGAGCGGGCGGCTGACTTTGCGCTTCTGAACGCGCTCGATAGTCATTCGGATCTTCGCAATGGAATCAGGAAAATCGCCGAACTGCGAGGCGATTGGGCTGGCATTCCGATGCCGTTGGAAGGGCAACGGTTGATCATTGAGCCTAAGTTTCCGAATGGCAAAGGATTGAGCGAGATCGGATCGCCAGAAGAAGTCGTTCAGGACAATGGCGAAATCATGCGCAATAGTTTCTGGTCAACCCAGCAACGCCGTGAAATCTTAGTGTGGCAAAACGCCGATGGATCCATCGAATGGGGAGCCGTGGGCTGTGGCCATCACTTTGATTACGACCTGCATACCCTAATGTGCAGTCAGGCTTGGGGCATTGAGCAAGAAAGTAACGCCGTCAAAACACTGGCGGCATTGGTCAACCACCATCAATTCCGGCAATACATGCTGACGGGAATGTTCATTGAAACATCGAAGCGCAGCGGCGTGAGTTATATGTTCCGGCGCTTGAAACCAACGGTCGCCATAAAAGAAGTGAATGGAGCGATGAAGATACTTTGCGCACTTTGCCTTCACCCGATTGCATATTATGCTGGTTCATGGGCTGGCGCTATGTGCCCGACTGATGATGTTTTGGCTCATCTAATGCTCATGCGTGGGGATGAGCCGTCATTCTGGAAGCAATCAAATCAACATCCGGCATGGAAGCCGGAAGCGGGGCTGTGACAGTCCGCCACATATCGCCCGGAATAATTTTCGGAATATAAAACGTCAACTTTTTAGCAATCCATAAAAGGAAAATATCAATGAACAAACCAATTCTATGCCTTGATTTCGATGGCGTGATCCATAGCTACGCAAGCGGCTGGAAGGGCGCGGACGTGATCCCTGATCCGCCAGTATCTGGAGCCTTGCAGTTCATCGTGGCTGCTATGGAGCACTTTACTGTCGCTATTTTCTCGTCACGGTCCTGTCAGCCTGGCGGTCTTGGGGCGATGCAACAGTGGCTTGGCTACTGGTCGGTGGATGAAGTTCACGGAATGCCACATGATTTTGACCACGGCGCTTGGGGTTCAATCAAATGGCCCACCGAGAAGCCAGCGGCCTTCATCACGATTGATGACCGTGCATTGACCTTTGATGGAACGTGGCCATCCATTGATTCACTCAAAGATTTTAAGCCTTGGAACAAACGCGAAATTGGGGCCACTGGAAAGTTCCCCATGGGCAAGTTGGACGATTCAGATCAGGGCGAACTTAAAATGGCGGTTTATTACGATAAGCTTGACGGAATTGTGCGCGTTCAATTTGGTAAGCCAGTTGCTTGGTTAGGTTTGCCACCGCCCGAAGCTATGGCGCTTGCAAAATTGCTTATTCGCCACGCTGAAATGACTCCGGCCTAGCGGCAATCCGCCACATAGCAACGTGCATAATTCCCAGCGTAAAACCGGAAAACTTTTGAAAGGATAAACTATGTTAGAACACGCAAATAAATTAAAGACTGCATTGGACCAACTTCCAGAATTGGTGAATGGCATGAGCAGCCTTGCAAACGATGTAGCTGATGGAACCACGGCCACACTTACCGATATGAACGATATGATCACGTTGGCCAAGGTTGCAAAGCAAGACCTGATTGATCATCAAAAAGCTTTGATGACATCTGTCATTGATGAACACGAATATGTCGTGAAACAGTTTGATGAATTTATCAAACGCGCCCAAGTGATCGTTAATCGCCTCAACACCAAAGCAACCACTTAACCAGATTGGGGCGACGGTTCCTCCTACCCCCAATAGTCGGGGGGCGCGTCATCATCCTAGGATGAGAGTAGCGTCTCCCGATTCCCAACCCCAACTTCAACCGAAAGGAAATACCCATGTTAAAACTATTACCAATCCTGCTCAGCGCAACGCTGGTGGCCTTCTCGGCTTCCGCCAAGGCGGATGACGCGACCCCGGCTCCAAGCGCTCCAGTGGCTCCCCCAGCCCCATCAGCGCAAACCATGCCAGTCAACATTCCAAAGACCAAAGGTGCCTATATGATTGTGGCCATCAGCCCGCCTCAGTTCATTCCATATTCCAGCGCTCAGGCTTGTGAAGAAGAACGCGACCGCATCAAGGCGCAGGTGACAACGATTTGCATTTGGGTGAGGTGAGTTTCCGTCCGGGAAGCCTGCGACTATCGAGTGGACGTTAAACGAAAAGCAGGAAGGCTCTGGACCGTAGCCTTGAAGTTCACACGGTCATTTTATGAGAGGGCTGCGCGGATAGACGCGCTCGGAATGATGGGAAAGTAGCGGCAGAGGTTGAAAACCCTCACAAGCTTATTTTGCTGGTTAATCTTAAAGGCAGTTGAACCCTTTAGTGGGTGGCAGAAGTCCAATAAGCGACAGTCCAGAACGCGAAGTGCCCGTACTTAAAAGCTACAGCCAGTAACCAATCTGGCCCCTCTCACCTAAATTTATAGTCGTTTAGCCTTTGGACTAAGTTTAGTCCACCGACTAAGTTTAAAAGCAAAAAAGCCCTGCATCCAGTTAAGGAGCAGGGCTCACGGTAGGCGGATTAGTTAATGGTGCTTTGCCAATCCAACTGCATTTCTCTGGCCCTTGTGGCGCTGATTTGCATGAGTTTGAGGCTGAAATTGAAAGTCAATTGGAAGTCCAGTTTGATCTTTTAGCCATTGCGAAATGCTGACGGTGAGAAGTAGCCACTTCGCGTCAAACTCCCAAATCCCATCAACGCGAGTGTTTGGAAATTCTTTGTCGAAATCCTCATCATCCATGATCATGCGAATATCAACGTCACGCCAATCGGGTCGTTCGAGGCACGAGCCCACAACGTATGATCCATAACCACCGAATGCACTGTTGACATGCTGCATGGCCAATTCCAATGCAAAACAAGCAGGCGCTCCGATGTGAATAAACTTAGTGCGCTTTTCGGGGAGATCGTCCACCATCAGCTAACTACGCCATTCGTAATAAAACCATGCCAATGGCCAGCTTTGGAAGCATCAAGACTTGGCGTGAATGACAGATTTTCAAATGTAGCTTCTCCAATGGGCGGTGTTGCAGTCCACGCAATTCCTTTTGTGCAGCCCACCATTTCTATTTGTGGAACGTCCATGCCAACTGCATCGCGCCACAAAACGAACTGAGAAAGGCCATTCCATTTTGATACGTCTTCATCGATACATCCGTCGCCAAAAAGGGGCATCGGCTCGGTAAAACAAGTCAACCATACCTTTTGGCAATGAGGGCACTTGAATGTTATCCCTCGGCGCATTCCTTCAAACGTAAGCCATCGCGGATCAAGGTCGGTAAGTTTTATGGGCAAGAAGCTCCTTCCGCCGCGTTGTTCACTGCCATCCAGCGGTTAGTTGTGTGGATGGATTGCAAAGTCTCAGGTGTGATGACATCGCCCTTGCGATTGTAAGTGACGCTCGGCCCCTGCTGCCAGTTAGAGCAGTCGAGGGGTTTATTTCCCTTGCTTGTCGTTGGGATCAGCCGTTGTGTCGTACACCCTACCAGCAGCAGCGCCAGCAGCGGCAGCGTCTTGCATACGTTTAATCTCAGCATTTGTTGCCTCCACGTCCCTTGCATCTGCGCCTGCTTGGCGTTCATCGGCTATGGCTTTATCCGCCTTGGCGGCTGTGTAGGCTTTAAGTGCCCACACAACCAACCCCAAGACTGTTCCCAGCCCACCGACCGCTGCAACCCACGTCGCGATCAGCGAGAACATTTAACTAGCCGTTGGGGTAGCTGAAGCGGCAATCGCAGCGGTGGCATTTGCAGCGGTGGTTACGCCAGAAGCAGCAGTCTTTAAGCCGCCCCTAATTTGGTCAAGCAAGGCTCTATCGCTTGGCAGGAATTGTTCGGCCACGGGGATCAACTCATCAGCCACAGTGTTTTCAATTGTGGCGGCAGTGGCTGGGGGAATGAAAGCTTGGATCAGCAGCCCAACGCCAAGGGCAGCGGCGGCCACGATGCCGACTGTGCTATATTCGGTGGCAATTTTTGGCAGCAATGCACCAAGGCCAGCGGCCATGGCGAGGATAGAACCGATATTTAGAGTTGAAGTGCTGGGAAGAACGCTCATTTGGGAAGCTCCTAAAAGTGAGGTTTGCCTGTTTCCGACAGGCGCGGCTTGTTTAGACGCGATTACAGATGGTTTTGCCGTTGCTGGCATGGATTGTGCCATTATAGGCGGAATTTTCGCTGTGGCAACGGCGCGGGGTGCAGGCGGGGCGGTTCCGACAGGTGGGCTTGGTGCAAGATCAACCTTGCCCTCGAACACGCTGCGCTCATAGGCCCGTCGCACGGTCAATTCGGGTGAAACAACCAAAGGGCCATCCGGTGTTTCGCGCCATTTGTTCCACAGATCAAAGCCAGCCGCAGCGCCAGCAATGTCGCCAGCGTTTAAATCTTTGAGAATAGTGCTGCCAGCCAGTGCGCCCGTTCCAGTGTTCCAAGCGAATATGCCAAGGGCATCGAGTTGATATTGTTTGAGCGGGACTGTAACCAAAGTCTGAATCGTGCCGGCCTCCGCAGACGTGGATTCATCAAAGAACTTGTTCGCGGCTTCCAGCGTCATCGTGGTGGTGGCATCGACATGCAGGCCGCGATAGCCATCACGGAAGCCCCAGCCAACATGCCAGATGCCTTTGAGATTGTAAGCCTGCTCACGGAAGGCCTCCATGCTTTTTAATTTGGCTTTCATGCCATCTGAAAAGGCCAAAATGGCGCGATGTGGCAGGTCTAGGGTCTTTTGGAATGGGGTGAGGGTATTAAGCGCGGTCAGCCACGAAGCCTTGGTTCCGAAGTTCACACCAGGGCAATGCTTGTGACTTGTGTGAGGATCCTCGTGGTGATGCTTATATGTTGCATCGCTGGCCAGCAAGCCTAGCATCTTGAAAAGTGCTTTCTTGACTCCGAGGGATGTGGCGCGGAAATCATCAGCCATCAGTTCTTTATCAAAATCAGCAGAATGTTCAATGCCCCAAGAGACTTCATTCCATGACGGAGAGTGAGTGCCGTGCATCCATAGCGGCCAGGCGGCCACGATCAGGCAATTGGGGCCAATGACGAGATGCGGGCCCGAATGCCAATCGTTAGGCGGCGATGCCCATGTGACGCTCATGTTCTTGACAAGCTGCAGCGATTGATCCGCCGTTGAGTCTTTCGTCCAGTGTGGGTTTGTGCCGGTGTTATGATCGACAATCATGGAAGGCCGCCATGCCTTCATCATTGGCGCCACTTCATCGACTAGATATTTCTGAAATTCGGTGAGCGTGAAAACTCGGTTCACCATCCCTGCAAGTTCTGGCATTTCAGTTTCCTTTTCTTAAACGAGTGTCTATGGCGTAACAATCGTGGTCGTATCAGTCAACCACATGGGTTCGCCCCAACATTGGTGGTGTGCCACTATCTTGATTGGTCGCCCGATAAGTCGCGCTGGAGCAAACAATTTCCACATCGTGTGATATAACCCAACCTCGTTAGGTATAGTGGAAGCGCCTGAGCGTGGAGTGAAATACCAGTATTTATCGGCGTCTTGAATGTAAAATTCGAGAGAAACACGCTGACACTCCCGTGCCTTGTTAAGATCAACTGATATGTCGATATTGCCGTCTCTCGCAACCGTCTCGGAAATGATTTTATAACTGGTAATAACTGGAAATAGATGGCCTTCAAGTGCCCCAGGCTGAGAACCAAAAATCGCAACGATGGTGAGAGGCATCGCCAACGATATCGTCTTTATTGCGTTGGAAATAATCATTCTGGTTTTCCTCGCTTGAAACTAATGATGTCTTGGATTGCGCCAAATATGGTCACACCAAACGTGCCAGTCAAAAATGGAGTGGCATGGCCAGCGGTTTCTTTAGAAGGTAAAATATCGCTGAGAAAAGGGATATTAGCGCCAATTAGGCCAGCAGCCATTATAGCGCCAATGCAAACACCAAGAAGCCCACTGCCCCACGTTTGCCGAGTGGCCATCCACCGCACGGCACCACCAGCCGCGCCCCAAAAAATAGCATCTGTCGAAATATCAGGTAAACTGGCCACAAGAACCGCAACTGGCATACTCAAAACTAACGTAGCGGCAGCATTCTTTGCTACCGCATAAGTGATCAGTGCTGTTGTTCCGCCCGCCATAATTGGCTCTCTTCCCCGTTAAAGTGAATTACCCCGCCGCCTCACGCAGCGGGGTTTTTGGGTTACGACGCGGTGGCTGGTTCAACAGGCACAGGATCGACAGGAGCTTGTGCAGGTTCGGCAGCTGGTGATGGCTCAACAGGTGGAAGCGCATCCGCAACTGGTGCAGCAACCACAGCAGCAGGTGCCGGAGTATTAGCGACGATAGCAGCGGCGAGTGAGTCTGTCTCCGAGCCAAGAGCAGTTGACAAGGCGGCCAATGCGGTTGGGTCGCCAGCGCGATTTGCTTCGATGGCAGCATCAAGTTGCCCTTTAAGGCCTTGCAACAGCGTAACTGCTGAAGCCTCAACAGTGCCATTGCGAGCAACGGCGGCAGTAAGTTGGGTGAGATCCATAATGATTTTATTCTCCGTGGTTAAAAGTTGGGTGAGCAAAAGTTCAATCCTGCGCAGCGTATGCCCGTTCTCTGCGAGGAGACGGTTAGTTTCTTTGGTTTCGCGGTCAAACATTTAGAAGAAACCTCATTTTGGCGGCGTAATGCCCATCATCTTGTTATATTTGATCTGGCCTGCATCATACGCCAACTTACCGTTGTTCTGTGCTAATATCACACCTTCAGCCGCAACGCGAGACTGGCTGATGAATTCAGTGATCAATTTTACTTTGATGAAGTTTGGCATCGAATTAAAGTCCGGTGAGTTCACCAGAACATCAAGCCTTTGCTTTGCCAGCCTTCCTGCAATACGGGAATAATCATCGTATTGCTGATCGGTGAGCTGCACGTTTCTGATCATGCGCTTAACCGGCGCTGGCCCAATGCTAAGATTGGTCAGGGCGATATTGACCGGATCGTTGTTGACTTTTGTTTCATAAATCGAAGTGATGCCCTTGCCGATGAAGGCTTCTTGATTTGGCATCGGTTCGCCCCAAATGTTCCTTCTGGCAAATAATTGATCAGAAGAGCCAATAAATTGCGAAAGCAGCGGTGTTCCTGGCGGGATCTTGGCTTTAATTGCATCGAGCACTGTTCTGGTGGCGCGCTGATATGGATCCATCGCCCGATCCATTTGCGCCATACCAACTGAAAACGGTACGAATGAAGATGCAAAGCCTTTCAAATAACTTTCGCCGTAACGGTTGGAATCCTCAAGCGCCTTAATCAGATCGGCGGGTCCGCGCATGAAGCTTTCATCAAGAATGTTTTGAGTGAAGGCGTGCATGAGCATTGAACCGGCGTGGAGCAAATCACCATCAGATGCCACATGCGATATGTCATAGAAATCAGATGCCAGACTTGAAAGCATCCCAAGTGGGCCGAGACGGTTGGTAGGAATCCACATATCGCCCAAGCGCACCGAATGCGCTCTCCAGCCGGTTTGTTCCAGCATGGCGCGTTGGTTTACATCGGTCGGACCTGAGCCGCTGGCCAGTCCATTGGCCGCCAGTCCAGCAAAGGTGAGGCCAAGTGCTGTTCCTGCCAACATGCGGGCCATGGCCTGATCTTGCGCAATCTTGCCATTTTTTCCACCAATGTCGGCGCGAATTTCAGGGGAAAGCAATCCAACTGGTGATCTTTGAATGATCGACTGATCCATGATGTTCGCAGCGATTTTCACGAATGGGTCAATGAATTTCAAAGGTGGGAATGTTCCCAGAAGCGGAAGCGTGACATTGGCATTAATCAAAGACGATAATTTTCGTACGAAATCTCCACCTTGGCCCATGAGAGTAAGATTGCCAGCGACCTCTCTGGTTGCCGCCATGGATTCCTCGGATGGGTTTTGACGCAACGCCGCAACGCGCGCATCAAAATCGGGGCCGGTCAGGCCTTCCGATCTGGCTTGGCGATAGGCTTTCTGATTGTTCTCGATGGAATAGTTCATCACCCGCTGATAGCTGTGGAGTGCGCCAATCACGCGGCCTGGCCCTCGTGCTATGTCACCAGTCGGCAACACGGTAACGCCTTTGATGGCAAAGTTTGGAATAGCGCCGCCTTCTGTGGAATTCCAACCCACAAGTGGAGCGTCTTTATCGCCACCTGATTTCAACAGTTCGCCGGTGGCAACAACTGCATCTTTCATGCCACGCATAAGTCCAGCGCTGGCATCCTTGAGTTCATCCCATTTGGCATCTTTGTTCGTGGAATCAATCTTTGAAAGATCGCCACCAAATGCAAACCGAGACTGGCCTCCATCCACTTCGCCAGGCATCTTGACCGTCGTATTGGTTCTTAGCGAATCAACTGCGGCCGTAAGAGCCTTTGGCATGGCGCGCGCATGTTCACTCAAACCAGCCGCGGCTTCGCCGGCATAAACCCGTGGGCCCTCGTTGCCCATGGCTTCTCTGACTTTTCCGATGGCCGCAGCGGTCAAAGTTTCAGGGCCAATTTTCCACAAGCTCAAAATCTCATTGGCGATGGCATAGGTGGTATGCGTGGCTGGGCCTGAAATCAGATTGTTGACAAAGTATTCTAATAGGCCTCGTCCAAAGCCGCGCTTCTGGCTGTCGTAAATATATTTTGAGGCCTTTTCTGGTGTGTCCATTTTGGAAAGCAATTCGGCTTCCTGCTTCAACTGAAACAATGTGGTGCCGGTTGCTTCTTTCAAATATCCGTTGGCCGATGTGGTTTCTGGGTTCCAAAGTTCTTGGGTTCTTCTCAACGCCCTAAGCGCGCGGCCCGCTTCAGCGGTCGCTTGTGAGAATATCCCTTGAGCCATGGCATGACGGGATTTGGCTTGCGCATAGGCAATGATATCTTCATCACTTCCGCTTTCGACTGCTTTTTTAGCAGCCTCTGTCGCGGCGCCAACAGATTGTGCCAGAAACTTTTCAGCCGCTTTTATTTCTTCAGCGCTGAATGCCTCGCCAATCTTTTTGGCGCTTAATTGATCAATACCAACAGCCGCGGCAAGATCCAGCACTTGGCCATCGGTAACAACGCCGCGCCGTCCTGCAATAAAGTCTCCATTCTGTTCAGCCATCTCACGCATGGCTTGCTTAATGTCTTCTGGGGTCTGGATATTATCCAGTCTGATGTTGCCAGCCTTATCTACGAATTTGGAGGAGTTTGTGTCGAATTGTTCTGCGGATTGAGGGGCGAGGGGATGCCCGGTATCAGAGCTTGATCGCTGTTGCTGTCCTGATACGCCAGCGCCTTCTGGCCCAGCAGCACTTCCGCTTGGCTCGACCGCGCCATTGACTGCGCTGCTTGCGCTGCTGGTGGTGACAGGTTCGGGTCTGCCGCTACCGCCGTCCACTTCTGCAGGTCGGCCTTCGCTTGGGCCGTTCTCTGTTGCAGGTTCGGTTCTTGCGGCGTTGGCTTCTGTGTATTTTTGGATGGAGCTTTCGATTTCATTTTGAACCTCCGGTGGTAAATCTGTGAATGCCCGTTGTTTTTCAGATGCAACTCTGGCCATCAAGCCATCGGCTTCAATTGGATGTGCGTCTGTGGCATCGCCCATGTGAACATCGGCAAGGCTTGGGCCTGCTTCATGCGGCTCTGCAATGACGGTGCGTTGTGGGTCTAGGGAAAGCTGGCGATCAAACACACCGCGAATGTCATCATTGATCGGCGCGCCCAAACCTTTGAGGCTTTGATAGATCGAGGTCAGCCAGTTTTTGAATTTAGAAAACACGCTGACAAGCCTTGCTGATGGCGCAACACCCTCGCGCATGTATTGTTCAAAGCCGCGCGCGAACTTCTCGTGCTGGCGCACTGTGATCGGCGCACCATCTGCGGAACCAAGCCAATTGCGCACGATTGCAGAATCAGCTTTGAGATTATCTGGGGCTTGCGGGTGGGCAGCATCGCGGGTGAGTTCTTCAAGCCATTGGTGGCCCGTCTCATGCAAAAAGGTCGAGGCATTGGCATCACGAAAAAGTGTGATGATGGGCCGATTGCCGGGCGCAATGCGGATTTTTCCAAGTGCGGATTGGAACAGTTCTTGTTGCTTTTGTGCCTCTTCGTCAAACATGCCGCCCGCTGGTTTGTTGCCGCCGCGCATGGGCTTATTGGATTCTAGTTCGAGGCGTTGCTTGAGTGACGACGGCTCCACGCCGGGCAAGAGGGTTTGAGGTAGGCCCTCGGCACCCTTTTCATCTAAGAGGTCGCGCTGATAAAGGTTTCGGACTATTCCTTGAGATTGTACTTCTTGGCCAGTGCCGGCCACTTGTCCTTGAACACCTTGTTCTCCACTGCTTCTAAGTCCATGAATGCCTTCGGTGGCTCCGGTGTCGTCGAGGATTTGTGGGGCTTCGCCTCGTTTGCCGTTGTTGTCGATTTCTGCATAGCGATCTGCTACTCCTTGTTCTTTTAAAGTCCTGTAAGTGTCAGTCGGTTTTTCTCCAACTGCGCGCACATAAGCCGGATCAATCAGGCGGCCTGTGCTGGCAAATCGCCCGATCATGCGCCGGAACGCATTATCGTAACTCGTTTTAATGCCAACCAGATCGACACTGTAGCCGTTGGCCTTCAGTGTTTCTATCAGGCTATGAATGCCATCGGCATTATGCCCAACCTTCGGAATGACAATGTTTGAGCCTTCCGACATAAGTTTGGCTTGCACTTCATGTGCCATGATAGCGGATTCTTCATGAACCGCCGATGCACCAATGCCACGATTAAACTCAGGGATGACCCTCTTGGCTTCATCGGAATCAATAAGCGCCGCATGGCGCGCGGTCGCATATTTTTCAGCATAGGTTGATTTGCCTGATGCGGGTGGCCCAAGTAAAACTGTTGCCTTCTTCTCGCGTAAAACGGGGCCGTTCGTCGAGAAGTCTCTGGCCATATCTGTTAATTTGGTTACGGCGTTGTCGTAGCCTTGCACCTTTCCGCCGGGGAAATCATACGTCCGGTCGGCCTTCCAAACCTCTGACATGAAGCCCGGCTGGGCAGAGGTCAATGGGATTGCGGCCATGTGACGCACCGCACCTTGCAAATAAGGGTCGGCTTCTATCTCTGGAATTGGGGCGTGGTTATCAACCAGCGTTACGATGCGGTCAAAATCAGGGTCAGATTGACGCCTAACCGCAAGACTGCGCTGGGCTAGTTCCCTTTCTCGTGCAGGTAAATTTTTCGTTGTCGCAGTGAAATTCACAGACCCAGTTGAACCTAAGCCTTCATGAGGTTTTGCACTGTAGCTTTTGCTGATGCCGTCCTTGTCGGGTTTGGAAATCAGATCAAAAGAACCATCTTTATTGGCTTTGACAACGAGAAGGTCTTTGACAAACCCCACGTCGATCAGGTTGCCCGGTGTCCATTCTTGGGTAGCGCGACCACGAACCGGATCTCCTGCGCGGTTAAATTTGCCATTGAAAGCGCCACTGTAATTGTTGCCACCTGCCGCCCGCTCGGCTTTGGTTGCAACAAATCCGTTCCATGCTTCTTGTGGGGTTAGTTCTTTTCCGAGTCCGCTGCCTTCGGTGTTTTCTTGGGTTTCGTTTTCAGGCCCTTTGCCCAGCCCAAGCCCATTGCCGCCATTTTCTTCAACCTGTCGCCTGACGGCAGCGACAATTCGGGCCGAAGCTTCTCCGACTGTGGCTTTTCCATCTCTTAAATCCCTTGCTGCTGAAATAAGTTCATTGCGAATAGGCCCTGCTGAATATGCGCTTGTGGAAAGTACCTTGGCGAAGATTTCTGAGTCTGTTGCCACACTTTCGGCCGATGATCTATCAATTTGTGAGCCTGCGCCTTCAATCCGATCTGCATTGGCGACAACGCGGGCAAAAAGGCTTTTGTCTTTGTTCAATTCTTTAATGGTGCGGCCAACGATCTGCATTTCCTGACCGGCGGTTGATTCTGCCGTTTCGAGATCACCAAACATTGAGGTTTGCTTGCCAGCCTCAGCCTTGGCCAATTCGGCTTGTGCCACACGTTGAACCAGCGCCACGGTTTCGTCTGCGTTTTTCGGCTCAAACCGTGAGATTGCCTTCATGGCTGCAATCTGGCGAGGCCCGTCATTGGGAATAAGATCACCAACGATTGCCGCTTGGTGTTCTGGCACCACTTCATTGACGACCATTCTAAAGGCTTCATCGTCAAGCTTGGCCAGTGCTGCGGCTTGTTTTCCCTTGCCCTCGGAGAGTGGTAGCGAGCCGTCCAGCAAGTCCGGACGTGAGCGCAGAATTTTGGCACCATCGAGAGCCGATCCGGTGCCCTCTGCGATATTGGTAACGGCTGATATTGCGCGGGCATCCGCAGCGCTAAATCCGTCCTTCTCGCGCAAAAGCAGGCCGGGCAGTTCGATATTTTTTTCCTTGCCCTGATCAATCAGCCTGCGGGCCAGTCCAGTCCTTTGATGGCCGTTTGATACGAACAGTTTTCCATCGTTCTGCTGCCACACAATAGCTACGCCAGCTTTCGTCTTGTCCCACTTCGAAACTGATTTCAGAGCATTTGTGACACCATATTGATCGCCACCACTTTTGAATTGGAACCGTTCTGCATCCACGCCCAACTTTGTCGGGTCAAACATAAACACGCCTGCGGGCTGGCCCTTCGTCTCTGGCAACGCAGCGCTGGCAACATCATCAAACTTTTTAACAGAAGAAAAACCACTCTCGATATGGCCAGAGGCAAGCGTTTGCATCTGATCAGAAACTTGTTGCCGTTCCTGTTTAACTTCCGGCGTGGGCTCAACAGGGGCTGGCAACGTGCGCCCTTCTATTTTTGGAGCCACTGGAGATATTGGGGCGGGTTGAGTTTTGCCAAATCCGAGAATTTTTGCCCCTTCCCGATTATGAAGCTCCAAGGGTGTGCCCAAGGCCCCGCCAAATCGTTCGGCGCGCGTTACGGTATGATCGGCCACCAACTGCCCAGCGGCTTGGGCTTCCTCTGGCGCGCGGCCTGCGGCGATTAACTGTTTGGTGACATCATCGGCAATGGCGGCATGATCGGGATGAATTTGGGCTTGTGGAGACAGTGCCGCCTCTGTCGAAGCAGGGGCTTCGCCGACAGGCTTTGTGGCTTCTGGCTGAATCATGGGTGCGCCGACAGATTCCGCCGCCCTGCGATAGGCTGCTGAGACTTGAGGGGCTAGATCGTGCAATTCGTTTTCGACGGCTGACAATTGCTTCTGGGCCGTGTCTCGGCCAAAAAGTTCGCCATCTGGGCCCAGAGGTAAAGCCGACCGGATGTTTTCGTCAGTCGGATTGTTTAAATTATCGACCCATGCTGCTGCCTCATTTCGACGCGCCACAAGCGCATCGTACTTTTCAAACACCTCTGGCTCCATGCGGCGCACAACATCGTGAATGTCTGGCGGTGTTGGGCCGACAAGAATGCTCTTTTCCAGCATGGCGGCATTTTGGGCCGCTTCTTTGGCTTCTGGGTTTTGCTGCTGGCTTCCATCAAAAACAGCATCGGTAATGCCCGGGCCCATGATTTGCTGATCTGCCATTTCAGCGATGGTTGGGATGGGCTTAGTTGGATCAGGACTAAATGGTTCTGGGATTTTGTTGCCAAATCTATCAACAGTGGGCCGCCCAATGACATCTGTAATCGGCGCGGCCACGCGCGCACCAAGATTTGAAATTGTCTGGCCGATCCTTGTGGGCTTGTTGAACACAACGCCAAATCCAGTCGAGATGGCAATTTTGCCCCAGTCTGGGGTTTCGCCATTTGCTACTTCTTGGCCAATCTCCATGCCGCCCATGCCGAGGCCAGCAACAATATGTTTTGAGGCTGGGTGAGCCAGCAAGGTTTGCAGGGTTGTTGGATTGTCTGGCAAAGCGCCCTTGGCCATTAGCCCCGGCTTGAGCGTCAAGGCAAATGGTGCCAGTCCGCCTGCAAAAGTCGCATAAGGGTGCTGTTGCTGATCGAGTTGTTGCTGGCGGTCATCCTGCCCGATGGCTTCCTTCCATGAGTCAGGAGCCTTGGACACGCCATAGTCCTGCACGCCTTGTGTGGCATACGAACCGCCGAAGCCGCCAACGAGGCCGCCGACAAGGCCGCCGACCGGCACGGTTGCCCAATCTAATGGGCCACCGAAAGCACCAATTCCGGCACCTATTTCAGCACCTGCTTCTGCACCTGCAAGACCGCCTGCCGCGGGCAATGCGCCACGTTCAGCACCACGCGCAAAAGAGCCAGATGCCGATGAACCTGGCTTGAGGCCGAAATCTCCCATCGCGTCATAGGGATTATCGGTCTTCTCAGTCTGATCTACCTGATTTGGAGCGAGAGCAAACCCAGCGGTATCATAGGGATTTGCAGATTGGTTATCAGCCATTATTGCACGCGCAGGGTCGTGTGGCCGCCTATGATGTGCGGCGCTGGGGTTTCCAGCGGAGACGACACGCCTTCTGTGCGTTCCTCTGGGATTAGATTTGCTTGAGGATCCTTGCCAGTGAGTTGTTTGATGATCCGTTCAGCCCTGTAGCCTGCGCGGCCAAATTGCGAACTATTGAACAGATTGATGTTTTCCTGTGACGGATCATTAACCAGATTTTCCACGAACTTTGCCCAAATCTCATGCGGCATGTGGGTATTATCGGCGCGCACTGGCGGACTGGAAACAACGGTTTTCCACACATCATTGTTGACGTTTTTAGGAGCTTCTGGAATCGGTATACGTGGATCGTCCGCAACGGTGGTGGTTGAATTTGTTGCGATCAGCTTGTCCATAGCCATCTGCTTTGCTGGCCGAACTTCTTCAGCCAACTTTGCGATGTTGTCTCTCTGCAAGAACTGCATTGGGTCTTTTCCCTGCTTCACCCAATTATCATAGCCTGCATAGAATTTTGGCACAAACTCAGAAAGAAACGCCTCTCTGCCTTTTTCATCTTTGAGTGGCGGCATGCCAGGATAAGACATTTCCTGATCAAATGAGAGCAGGCTGCTTGCATAAGTCAGCATCGCAGTTTTCGTGGCGACAAGCCCCGGTCCGTCTTCTTTTTTCACGGCACCAAGTTCGCGCTGAAGCTCCGCAGAACCTCTTTTTGTCAGTTCGCCGTTGTTTTCCATTTGCAGAATTTGAATTGGATCGACAACTTTATTTGGATCACCAAATGGTGCCGTGATGCCTTTCAAGGCTTTGAGATAGCCTGATCCCATGCTGATAGGGTCTTCATTGCCAGTGCGTTTGAGAACCAAGTCTCTAAGGGTTTGTTTGACGATCTCCCCACGCGCGCCAGCGAGCAGGGGATTATTGTCGATGTCGTCATAAATGCTGTTGCCGCCGGTCTGCGAGCCAGTATCGCCTTTGTCCAAGCGGGCCTGAATATCACTCATCACCTTATCATGGCCAGACTTTTCCAGCGCTGCTTGCCCTTTGATGCCGAGGCTTTCTGCTGCATACAGGCTGTTCACATGATCTTTATAGGCCGTCTGCGCTTCAGCGGAGAGACCGGCTGGCATATTCATCAAGGCATTGCTAGCATGTAAGTCCGCCGCGGCTTGTTGCCCTTCCAAGTCAGGTGGTGGTGGCGGCACGGCAGATTTAAGATCAACAGGTGCGATATTCTGCACCGGTGATAGTGTCGGTGTTGGCGCTGCGGCACCAGAAGATGGTGTAGATGCCTGACCGTGCGGGCCGCTTGGTGATGTCCACTTACCGTTGAATTTCGCCGTCCACATTGAGGTAAAGGCTGATGCTGGCGCATTAGGATCGCCACCATTCTGGAGAATAGCTTTATCGCCCACCAGATCGCCAGCGCGTTCATTAGGGTTTTGCAGTAACAATGAGGCACCGCCAGCGCCTTGCTGGTGGGCAAGATAGAGTTCAGCATCGGTTGGTACGCGACCCAAAGCGTTGGTCAAAATAGGGGCATTGGCGGCGGCATACTTCTGTGTCGCCACAATAGATTGTTTTGGGTCAAGTTGTGAGCCTTCACCATATTGGGCCCAAGTGGCATCTGAAAATTGTCCTAAGCCCTTATGTGAACTATTGGCCCCAGCATTCGGAACACCAGCACTTTCAATCTGAACAGTGCGGGCCAGTCCCTGTTGTGACATTCCGCCTGGTATTGCTTGCGCGGTTTGTGCATAAATTGGCAGCGATGGATCGGCATAAGGATGGTTGCCATCTGGACGTGGTGAGTTTTTATAGATTTGATCGGCGGTGGCCGTGCCTGTTTGATGATCGGAGGCCGCCTTGAATTGCTTGGCCAGCGCCTCATAATCAGTGCCGGCAATGGCCTTATTTTTTTCCAGAATAGCGGCCGCGCGCGCTGGGTCATGAACCGAGATTGTCTCAAGCTGAACCTTCAATCCGTCCCGATTGGCGCCGTCTATCGCCGCTTGTACCAACTCAGGGCCGCCACCTGCCAGTTGCGCATCCTTCACCCTAGCGCTGCGCAAATCAGCAATACCTGCCGCAAGTTCGGTTGGGTTATCGGCGTTTTGAGCAATATGGGTCAGGGCCAAATCACTGGCGGATTTATTGACTGCGCCATACCATGTATTGGCTTGCGTATCAGCGTGTGAGCCGATTTGTTCCGAAGCACGCGCGCGGTAGCGCTTTGAGTAATTATCGAACTGCAATTGCTGTTCTGGCGTTTGCAGGCCAGACCGAATATCATTTAATTTCTCGTCAAGTTGCGCTTCAACTGCTGGTCTTGCATCAAGAGCCGCACGCCCTTTCAGGCCGAGATAGCCTAAATCCTGTGTTGGCTTGCCATCGGGGCCCGTGATGGTCTTGCTCGGATCGCCGTACAAAAGTTTATTGGAATAATCCTGAAAATCGTTGGTGCCGTTATCGGCAGCGACTTGGCCAAAGAACTGCCCGGCTTTAACTGCACCTTGGCCAGCCTCATTGAGGCCTTTGGCAATGAGGCCGCCAAACGAAGCAGGAGTCGCGTCTATTCTTTGGTAGTCATCCGGCGCATTAACTTGCGGTGCGACTTGGGCTCCCGTGTCGGTATATGGAACTTCAGCTATTTGAGCCTCCCCTTGCAAACTCACCAAAATTTTGCGAGGCCGCTATCACATACGCGAAATGGGCTGCGGCGGGACAGTCAAATTGGCCGAGATGGGTATGCTTGCCAAATATATGGATTCTTGCAGAGTATTTTCCCCTCTGTTTTCTCCGATAAACGCCTTTGAGGCCGATCAAATTATCTTTACGCATTTTCATATTGTGCGAGTTTTGCAGCGGGGTCGCCTCGCGCAAATTTACAATTCTATTGTTACTTCTGTTCCCATCGCGATGATCGCATTCTGGATTTGGCCACTCTCCCGTCATATAAAACCACGCGAGGCGGTGGGAGAAGTACCGCTTTCCTTCAACCCAAATATTGCTATATCCACTTTCGGTGTTGCCTCCAGCCAATAAACTTTTTCTCCTCCATCTGTTTCCTTCAAGCCAGAAGAATAGTCCTGTCTCTGGCTCATAGCGGAGAACGGCTTTCAGTCTTTCAAGTGTCAAAGTTTCCGCCATGATCTAAGCCTTACCCCACTTGAAGCCTAAGCTCGACGCATTGCTCAACAGCCCACCTGTGGCACCAAGCACGCCCTCAATTGGAGCCTCATCTGCCGCCGTCTGATCCAATCCAGCTGTCGCTTCGTAATTCGTTGCTTGTGTCCGGTAGCCATATGCCTGAAGCTGAGCATTATTGAACACGTTCTCGGTATCAAGTTTGCCTTCTTCACGATCTGAGGTCTGCACATCAACGGCCGAACCACTGTTGACATCAACTCCATTGGCTGCTTGGCCCGCTTTAATTCGGCCACCCATGGCGGCACTTTTAAGGCTTTGTTCTTGCGCCTGTTCTTCGCCAGCCTGTTCGGCATGAACGGAATTTTGCTCAGCAATGATCGCATTGTTTCTGGCGACTTGGGCTTGATAATTTGCAGATTGGCCTTGGGCTATGCCGCCCTCAATCGAGCCAACTGCAGAAACGCCAGCGCCAACTGCACCAAGAATACCTGCTATGGGAGCCAAAAATGCCACTTTAAGCAACCTTTCGCATGATTGTCGCCATTCCTGCACCAATAGGTACACGGATTATAGGCTCGTGTTCGGTGAAACCAAGAAAAAAAGCAAATCGCCTAGATGTGGCATCTCCATCGAGTATGGTTGTCACCAATTCGCGCTTGAGAATCATGAAGTCATCCATCTGCCGTCTGGCCTCTTTGACCATCTCAATGGGATATTTCAATGCGTCTTGAGTGAGTGCCAACCAGATTTGGCCAAACATGCCACTGATCGGCCCACTTACACCGCCAAGTCCTGCCAGTTTTTCGTCTATCAGCCATGATCGACAAATGGATGAATTGTCGAAACAGTCTGATAGTTCTTGGTGCCCATTAAACCCAAGGCCGAGAATGATGCTCTTATGCTCTTTGCGCAAAGAACGTACGATCTGCCCACAATGATATTTCTTCGCAGGAACGATCTCAAACTTGGTCATCGTTGCCCTCCTGCGCGTTGTTTCGGCTTGGCTTCGGTTTCAGGTTGATCCCCCGGCAACACTTCCTCGATCAAGGCCAAGATTTGCATTGGGAGCGGGTTATCCTGCTGCAAACAAACCTGACCTTTGGTGTTATAGCCGCCCGTCACTGGAATGCGAACATCACCGGTGAACAGTGGGATGACATTGCTATTGTAAGGTGGCACGCCTTTATCTGGCACAACGCTCAGGTTTTTCCACTTCGGAGCTATCTGCAGTGGAGTAACGGTTGAACCGTCCAGCTGATTGGAACCCATTTTCAGCCCGCGTGAGGATTCAATGCGCGCCGTTACCATGGCCACCTTTTTGCGCTGGCCCTGCACCGTTGGATTGCCAGCATCAAGGTAAATACTTTGCATCTGGGCCTGAAAGCTCAATCCAATGATAACTGCACTGGCTGGGGTTGCCAGCGTAATGGTTCCTGCAGCCGAAACAACGGTTGGGGGCACGATATTGCCATCGGCCAAACCAGTGACTGTGGCACCAGCCAAATGCTGCAAACCACTGATCGTGGTTACTGGCGCAGTCATGCTCCATGTTCCAGCGGCTTGGGCTTGAACTAATCCTTGAGGCTGTGCCACGGTGACAGAGTTTGGCTGAATGGCCACAATTGGAGATGTGATGTTGGCAACAACATGCGTGCTGTCAGTGAAGGATGTGATCGTGGCGATTCCACCACCCATGCGAATAACGCTGCCAACATTTGGAGCGCTAAAAACAGCGATGGAAGCTTTAAAGATAGCACTGTTATCGAGAACCAATTGAGCGCTGGCACCGCTGCCAGTATTGGACGGATCAACAATGACCAATTTAGGAATGGTGTAATTTATGCCGTTGTTTCCTGCGAACGAAACGGCAATGATGATGCCGCCAACAATGGTCAACGCGGGAACCGCCCCAGTTCCTGGGCCATTGCCGTTGTCATCGACAACAAAAGCCGTGGTCTGTGCTGAATAATTTGAGCCGCCAACTAAATTGGTCACACCCGTGATTGCGCCAAGCCCTGTCGCTGAATTAGCGTTCAATGTCGCATTGGGCTGCGGCTGTGCCAAAGCCAATCCGCAATCTACGCACCAGCAATTCTCAACCGAATCCCAAATCCGATTATCCATCCGCTCAACCATGTAAGCAGTATTGGTTCCAATGTTTCTTTGAACCACGAGGTAAAGCGCATCAACTGGAGGTTCAGTTACCGAACACACGCTTTGGAACAGCCCATTGGTGTCATGTCGCGCCCAGGCCGTCACTTCTTGCGGCTTGTTATAGGTCATGCTGAGTAAAATGCCATCACTGCGCACAGACCAGAGAACTTTATATGGTTCTTCGCACCATGCGTGCTCACGAATTGTGTACCCAGTGAACAATTGTGAAGAGTATTGCGTCAGGTCGGTGCCGGTGTAGATATTGGTGTAGAATTGGTAGGACAAGTCACGATAAATCGAGCCCTTGGCCTGAACATAAACGATGTCGTAATCAATCTTGATCGGCGGGACGGTGGCCGAGCATCCATTATAGGCCTGTGGCTGCGCCTGTTGACTGGATGGCGTGATGGATTGCGGGTTGAGTGAAGACCCACCTGCTCCAGTCAATTGCCATGCAGCAAGTCCGGTAAGCGCCACCAAACCTCCCGGCATTGGAACCATGAATTGAATGCCGTTGACCTGATTTGCCCACGGCGATCCGATAATGGCATCCGAGGCGATAGTTGGAATTCTGATGTCAAAATTCTTGTAAGCGCCGGGCTGTGACATAAAATAGGTGTCAGGATTGTTGAGCGAACTGGCGTAAACTCGGCGCTGTTGAAAATAGGCAACCACACCGGGATATGTTCCAGTCTGCGCGCCAATCGTGAGCAATGCCGTGGCGCCAGTCCCATTTCCTGTAATGGCAATCGTATCGGTGGCCGCATAATTTTGGCCGGAATCGACTATGATGACCGCAGCCAGAGAACCACTGACAAGTATTGGGACTAGGACAGCACCGGAACCGGTTGATGTCGTAATCGTATAGCCGATGGTGGTGTAGTTTATTCCACCAGCAACTGGGTTGACTGCTATAATTTTACCACGAGAAAAAGGATTGAGATGGGTCGGCGGAACTTGGGTGAAATCAGACACAATGTTGGTGTCAATGAATTGCGTTCCGTAGGCCGAACCGGCATACCCAAACAATGATCCTGCGGGGACAGAAATAAGTGGAGCGGCATTTGCGATGGCCGGTTTAGCCTTGTAAATATTGTATTCATTGACGTTTGGAACCGCCGACCAAGTGATGGTTATCGTGCCAACTGTAGAACTAATATCGACGGCATTTGGAATGTCAGCAATCGGAGATGCAACGCTTTCCGAGCCATCAATAGGACTTACCGCTGTCACCACATATTGATAATCGACATATGCCGTAACTCCGGTCCCGCCTGGAGCGCTGGCAACCCCAGAGGTCGATGCTGGTGGCAAAACAGAAGGTGCCGCACTAAAAGCGGTAAGGGTCCAATTTGAATCTGAAATTCGCGCTAGATCCTGTGGCAGATATTCTGTGAGGGTTTTCTGGTTGACGCAAGTGATCGACATCACATCGGCGGATTGCGTGAACTTCAGATATTCAAGATCAGCCTCAGCCCATGGCGTTATGAGCGTATAAATTCGAGCCGCGGTGCCACCTGATGTGTAGGCTGAGAAAGATGTCGCATCGATGGGGTTGCCATAAACATCATTGAGATTGAAATTCGACCCCGAAACACCAGAAACAACGAAGGTCCCGCCATTTAATTGCGTCATGCCGCCAACGCCGCTGATGTTAACCCAGTCATCATTGCTGAAAACAGGAACCCCAGCTGAAGAAAGCGTGAAGGTCGCGCCAACACCACTTCCAGTCGTCGAGGCTTGCGCCACGGGGTTTGATGGAAAAGTGTTGTAAACGCCAGCCGTGGAGACGGTTAAGGCATTTGGGCCCATCAAAGCAAATTGAAAGGTTGCTCCGGTTCCTAATCCTGATGTGCTGCCTTGTGAGAAAGTCAATCCAACAGGATTCGCGGTAAACACCCCGACGCTGGTGATCGAGAAGGTTCCAACACCAATGGTCAGATTGAGTGTTGCCCCGGTTACTCCGCCACCTGTGACAGGCTCCGCTGTTGGTGTTGTTGGGTTGACGGTGTAGGAACCGGCCAATGCAATAGAATTAACTGAAATAATGCCTCCGGAACCACCGTTAATCGTAACATTCGCTTGAAACTTAACGCCTGTGCCAGTTGTGCCCATAACAACCGCAGGTCCTGCAACTCCACCTGTTCCGGCTGACGCAACCGCTGCCGCCGCGACCTGCGTTGTGCTTACGGTTACGATAGCAGGTGATGATTGGGTGCCACCCGAAAGATGGATGGTGTCCGCAGGGGCGTAACCACCGCCTGGCGCATTCAGTTGCAGCCCTAGAAGTTTCGTATTGGTGACAGCTAAAACCGCTGGTGTGGCAAAAGCACCACCCGCCAACGTAATTTTGTCAGCCGGAGCATAGGACGAGACCACTGCTCCATTGTTAGGAGTGGCTGCTGTGGCACCAATCGCATTTCCTGTAACGACGCAAGGATTTGTCTGGGTTGCTCCGGTGATGGCCAAGGCGTTTTCGGTAATATAAGCGCCGTCGGAAATGACGCGCATGTAAAAATTGCCGAACTCAAGGGTGAGACCTTGATTGATATTGAATTGGAATGGAATAACGCGGGGAGGAACAGTGCGGCCGGTTTGTTTGGAAAACCCAACCTGCATTGTGCCAGCACGGCTATATGCGCCACCTTTATAGGACACATACATATTCCGAAGCGTTGCCGCTGCCGAATGGAATTTGGCCAAATCCACACGACCAAACAGGCTTGGGCTAACCTCGCCGGTGGTGAATGCTGTGGAGATTAAAGGAACGGCCATGGCTCAATAACTCGAACCATCGCCAAAATTCAGACTGTCATAGCCATAGCCCAAAACACCTAGGCCCTGTCCATTATCCCATGCACCAGAGCGGCCGAAGCCAGAATTGCGTGTGCGCATCCAGTCTGGTGTGTGGTCGGTGCTGTAAGTCCCTTCATTCCCGTCTGCTATTCTGGCCTCAATGATTTTAGCTTTGGCCAAATCAATTTGCTCTCTGCGCATTTCAAGGCCGAACTTTTTGTCCTTGCTTAATGGCAGCGCAATTTCGCTGGCGAGATAGGCCACCAAGGCCGCGCGGAACAATGAATCCCACACGCTAGGATAAAGGATCAGGGCCGTATAAACCAATTGAGCGCTTGGCACATTGGACAAGATCACGGTGCGACTAACGGGGCTCACGCCCTGCACTTCCCAAGTGATCTGGCCTGGGGCGGGCGGATAATTATAATCGGTCGCCACCACAAAGCGGGCGGCCCGCATTCTTTGTCCAATCCCATTATCATTGCCGATATTGGTCAACAGTGGTGCCGGGCCAAGTTGAATGTTTCCCATTGGTATGCCTGAACCAGATGTTTGCTGGTTCCACGGCAAGAACCGCACCTTCATGCAATCGGTTGGATATTCGTAGCAATAAATCCATGGTGTAGCGACTAAGGTTCCCGCATTCGGCGTATTGCCTGTGGCATCACCGAGCAGAAGCAATGGAGCAGTTTTACGGGCAAAGTCCCAATGCGCCGCGCGCAGCAATTGCATGAGACAGTTGCGATAGGCCCTGAGTATGACTTGCGCCTCTCTGGTGCCTTCTTCGATATCGCCTAAAGTCATGTCGATCCCGGCGGCATCTAAAGCTTGATTGGCCACATCGGTTGGTAAATTGGCCATAGATCACCCCTGTTCCATTTCAGCTTGCGCTTTGGCCGCGGCTTCATCGGAGGCCTCCAATTTAGCAGTATCAAGACCAACGAGGCTTGGGGCTAAACGTCTGGCAATGGATGAAACAAAGGTTTCCACAAAATCTGCTTCCCAAGTCGTCATATCAGTCACTTGCGCGGTATAGGTCAGAATGGCGAGTGGCACATTACACAAAATGACCTTCTGCGCTGGCGTGAATGAATTGTCATTGGCGACCGTGAACACATTGGTCTGAGGGTCAAAGTTTGGGATGAAAAGCGGTGTCGGCTTGAGCGCCCTGATTTTCAGGCAATCCTGCGGGTAGCCATATTGGAAAAACCATGGCAGAGCCGGATAAATTGATGTCCAATAAAGTGGCGGGATATATCCGCCGGCCGGGGCCTGCTTCTGCAAGGTCAAGGGGACGTTGCGTTCGGCAAATCCCCAGTCCGATTGACGCAGCAATTCATCGCGAGTCTGGCTGTAAATATCCAAGGCCAGCTTTGATGCTTCAGAACCTTCATAGATCGAATTGACCCGCCCTTTAAAGCCGATCCGCACCAAGGCGAGGTTTATTACATTTTCTGGTGAACTTACGCTCAATGGCATTTTCAGCTATCTCGTTTCTCACCCGAAGATGCAAAGCCACCACCGGTGTCCAGCATTGTTGTTGCGACGTCAGGCTTACCAGCAAGTGCCATAGCAAGTCCACTGGCAAGCAAGCGCACCACGGCCTGCTGGAAGATTGGATCCCAAGTGGCCTCAGTCGGACTGTTGTTATAAACGGCCACGGCATTGGCTTGGTTGCTCCACACTACTTTTTTCTGAACGCCGTTTACCTGTGTGTTGCCCACTGACCAGTTGACCGGCAACGGATTGTTTGCATCAGCCAGCGTTGATGGAATGAGTTGCCAGACCTGAATGCCATTGCTGGGATAGAGATATTCAAATGCCCACGGGAACGGGGCAACATTGCCAGACAGAACCAAAGCAAAACTGGTGCGGGCAAAATCCCATCCAAACTGACGCCCAACTGTAGCAACGGTCAGAGCATAAAGAGAAGATGCCGCAATGCCCGCCGGTGAATTGTCAAATGTTGGCGCAACTCCAGTTACAGCAGGTTGATTGTTGCCAATCAATTGCAGGGCTTGGTTGACGACCGAAGTTGACGTATCTGCCATTTTTCCCTAGTTCCAGTTCCCTATTGCTATGTTAGTTTGAATGAACCTGAGCTACACCTGATATATCAAGCGCCGTAGACGTTCCTGTGCCTTGGCTTGGCGAAGCAAAGACTACCGTAGTCGGCAAATCCGCAGGGTTGATGAAACGAAACGCTGCCGTCATTGCTAAAATGATTTGTTTATTTTCCATTAGTTTCTCCGTTTGGTTGAATAGCGTGTTTTTCTTGTCACCCGACTATCCAATTTGTGCCATCTGAATATACAGGAACTTTGTTTGCACCGCCACCAGCAACAGTAAGTCCGAGACCGAGAATAACTGTCGTGCTTCCGTCAGTGACAAAAGCCCGCGAACCTGCGCCTGCTGTTGAAGCTGATGGAAGGCTTCCCACAACGGTTACAAGAGTTTTAACCGACCCTGCAAAAATTGCCTGTTGTGTTGCGCCTTTTATCGTGGCCGCAGTTACCTGCGAGTTTTGAGCCGTTGCTCCAGCTCCCGTGCCACCAGTCTTGATAATAATATCACCAGACACACCAGAACCCGTGGACACAGAGCCTAAAATGGTTAAATTCTGGCCTGCCGTATTTGTGGTTCCGGTCACTACACTTTGCACAGAGAACGTTTGGGCGACAGGAGCCGCCGCATCATAGGAACCCAATCTAAGATTAGCCGCTCCGGCCCGTACCAGTATTAGATCGGATGCGGCCCCAAGGTAAATACCAGAAGCATCGGCTTGACCAACAAAATTTGAGCCAGAGAAAACAGACCCTGTTGCCGAAACAGCCCCGGTAGAGAATAAGGTGTTGGCCACCAAAAGTCCTGCGCTGGTGACATACGTCTGAGAAACACCCGCCAACTGTAAGTCAAGAAGATTTCCGGTGAACCCACTAGGCGCGTTTAGGCCCAGCAGTGTTCCTGCCACACTCCATCCTGTCGAAGTTGTTCCTGCTGGCTCGACCAAAAGTTGTGGTTTGGTTGTCGTGCTTGAACCACCAGCGAAGATCGTTCCGGTCAATGCCATTGGCGGGGCCGAGGCCGCACCATTAGTTGAGTTAATCTGCGCCCCTGTGAACGTGTTGCTGCCGAGGATTGCAAGTGTGCCAGATGTGGGCAACGTGAGCGCAGTGGTTCCAACGACAGTAAGTGTTGTCCCAAACGCTCCTGAGAAAGTTAATGCACCGCCAAGCGTGACAGCTTTTCCACCAATTTTGCCAACAGTTGTGGCAAGCGATCCAGCAGTCGTTGTGGCATCACCAGTCAACGCGGGAAATTGCGCTGCCTGTAAAATGCCTGTTAGACCTGTCGTTGGAATGCCAGTCAGGTTTGTGCCCGTGCCGCTGGATGGTGTGCCGAGAGCCCCGCCGTTAACGACAACTGCGCCTGCTGTACCTACATTTATTCCAAGTGCTGTTTGAACGCCTGTGCCCCAATCAGTTATGTCGGCGCGAACAATGGCCAGCAAAGTTTTGACTTGTGCCACGGTTAAGGCAACAGGTGTTGCAGGTGAACCAGTATTATTGCCTAGAATGCTGTTCGCTGCTTCCGTAGCCATGTCGGTTAATGCTACCGCGCCAAACGCGCCGCAGCCTAATGTCGCATTGCCATGCAAAACTGTTGAGGTGCTAGGGGCAGAAAAGCTTGGGGAGCATACTGAATTATAGCCGCCTGCATTAAACATCCGCATGGCGCTACCGCTACCAACTATTGTTTCAAAGCGTATATCAGTCTGAGCTATATTAGTGTTGGTAGATGATGCTGTGTTGCGAATGTGGTATGTTAATCCAACCCCTTGATATAACGATATTCTGCCGCCAGCAACGTGGAAGTTATCTACGTTATCAATGCGAACAGCATCAGGCCCAGGAGTTCCAGCGGCCAGCAAAACACTCACCGAGTTGTCCTTGAAATCAGCACCTAAGATTTGTGAAATATCACCCTGCAAGTCAATGATCGCGTTGTGTGGGCTGGTGTCTGCGAAAGCCGCCTCAAATTCATTGTGCAAAATAGTAATGCCCACACCATTGTGCAGGATTAATTGGCCACCACTATTTACAATTATGTTTTTTGTGATTGAGGCCCCAGCAGCGCCAGAAACAAAACTCATCTCAATACCAGGCAATGCCCCGCCAAATGTGTTATGGTCAATGGCAACACCATCCCCACAATAGGCGCAGTAAAGAGAGTTGAAAATGTTGTTATAAATTGTCGAATAAGCGATTGCCCCGCTAGTGTTCCCCGCTGTAGCATTAAGAGAAACAACAGGGCCTGTAAACGATGTTCCACCTATAAAATCATGGATGGTAAGATGCTGGATATACCCTGTTGCTCCACCATCTAATTTATAAAAGTTTTGCCCGCCACCAACATTTATTGAGATATTTTGAATTGATGTGCCAGTAATTGCGCCGGCCAAAACCTGATGCCAAACCGTGGTGGTTGCGCCGACGCCACTGGTATTAAAATAGGTGCAATTATTGTTTGCCCCCCGAAGGTTGAGCGCCTTGTTTGTGACAAGGAAAACTTCTGTGCCACTGCCACTAACGACATATATGCCACATGGAAAATATAGCGTGCGATTTGAGGCAAGTGCGGTGGTGAGAGCGGTATTGATCCCGGCAGTGCTATCTGTGGCTCCGGTTATGTCCACACCGGGGATTTTTGACACATCGAGATCAAGTGTGGCTGTGTCCTGCGGGACATAGGGGTTTGCTGTTATAGCGCCCGCACCATTACCATAGAGAAAGCCAGTGAGGGAGGAAAATATTGGCGGCGCGGCAAATGTCTGTGTTGCTGACCAGTTATTGGAAACCCCAAGTAAATTAGTATATTGCAATACACCAGAGGTGTTCACCCCTGTGACAAAACTGCCCGCAGAAGCGTTCCCGCTGAATAGGCCACCGAGCGTTGATGCGGTTGGGACAGGAACTGTAACGACAATCGGACCACAGTCTTTTAGCAAAGTTCCTGAAGTATTGTTCCAGCAAGCAAAATCATTTACGACACTTGTGTTGGGGCCGATGACACCGGAGGATAAGAATGGGAACGTGTAACTTGTGCCATTGACATTAAAGACAAGAGGCAGTGCAGGTGCACCACCTTCTGCCCCATAAGCAATTAACCCGCCGCCGTTGGAATTGGGCCCAAAACAGAGAAAATGATCACCAGTTGGATTGCTCGTCGGTGCATCATAGGTGCAAAGATTGGTGAACAGTGGCCCAGTGCCAACGTTTACCGCAGGATAGGTTCCAGCTGGATTACGAGTGGTTAAACCAAGTTCGGTTGGGTTGGAGCCTAGTGGTCCACCTGCTGCAATGCCGCTGTCTTGAATGATGGCCTGAGAACCTTGGCCAGCAGCATACATCGGCATGTGATATGGTGTTGTAGGACCACCTTGGAGCACAGTCTGACCCAAGGCCATGCTTGGCAGCAGGAAGCAAACCACCACAAACAGGCGTGCAAAATTCGTACGCAATTTATTCATCATGACTTAATACCACTCTTCAAAAATAATGGCCCCGGTGAACCCATTACCACCGAGGGCATCATCATATCCGCCACTGCCTGCCCCGCCCCAATTTTTGGCCGGATTGCCGTTGCTGTTGGCAGTGAGCGTCAGTAAAATACGTCCAAAGCCGCCACCACCATAGGCCGTCGAGCCTCCATTGCCGCTAAAGCCCTGTGTGCCTGATCCTATACCAAGAGAACCATTCTGTCCGGGAACATCAAAATCGCAATTTGTGCCACTGCCACCAGTGCCGCCAGCGCCGTTATTAGGCGCCCCGCCAACGCCCCCCGCCGCCGTCATTAGCGTTACGCCGTCAGTGAAAGTGGTGTTCCCGCCAGTAGCACCACTCGAACCGGCGCCACCGCCACCTCCTCCGCCCGCTGCACCAATCGCATAAGTGTAGCCAGTTGAGCCGACTAAAGTTGTATAGGTCTTGGTGCAAACATCACCCGCGCCCCCACCACCGCCCGCCGTATTGACCTGCGAACCACCACCACCGCCGCCGCCAGCAATGGCAATTACTTTTGTAAATTTGGTATTGGCATTCGTTGTGTATGTGGTGCCGGAGGTTTTAACGGTGTAATGAGGAACGGGAGGCGCAGCAGATACCCATGTCGTGCCATTGCTGTAGAGTGCATTGCCGCTCGTGCTTGGTGCCACGGTTTGAAGTGCGGATGTGCCATTGCCCAATAGAACATTGTTGGCAGCAAGGGTCGTTGCACCAGACCCACCAAGGCTAACTGAAATTGGTGTCGAAATCGCGCATGTGCCGGAGAGGGTAATAGTGCCACCCGTCAAACCAGTTCCGCAGGTGAGGCTGGTGATGGTGCCTGTGCCTGCCCCAGAAGAAACATAGGTCTGGCTCCATGACGCGGCAGTGGTGCCAGAGGTCGATATTACGGTGAAAATGCCAAGGTTGCCATTGGCGACCGAAAGGATGTTATTTCCACCAGATGATTGAACCTGAACAGCACCAGTGGAGTTGTTGAATATCCAAAATTGTTGGCCAAGTGCCAGTGTTGAAACGACTGGCAATAGCGTGGTCTGGGTCGAGGTGCCGGTGAAGAATTGATATTCGGCGCTGGCAACCGTGAGTGTGGTGGTGCCTGCTGCGGTGACTGTGGTGTTATATCCAGAAAGAAACGCATTGCCGGAGATATTGGCATTGGCATCTCTTAAATCCAATGTGGAAGCAGTAGCTGCGGCTGACACTCCCGTGCCTGTCGGAATGCCATTCAGAACTGGCGTGGTCAGGGTTTTGTTGAGTAAGGTTTGGGTCGCGGAAAGACCAGCAACAGTGTCCGATGCCACTGGAAAGGTCATCGTGGTTCCGTCATTGCCAGCCAAAGTCAAACTGTTATTGGCCGTCAAAGTTTTCCCGTCAGAAATGGTTAAAGTTGCGCCTGTTGCTGGTTGGGTAAGGGTGACTTTGTTGATCGTGCCAGAAACAATAAGGCTGTTAAGTGTCGGATTGGTTGCATGAACAATTGAACCAGTTCCCGTGTTGCCATCAGCAAATACCGAGGATGGAATCGTAGGAGAACACGATGCAGCCAAGGCCACGTTATTTCCGAACACATAGCCGTTACATGCGCTCAGGACTGGATTGAGAGAGAAAATGTTTGTCGCTGAGAAAGTTTGAACCGCAGGCCAAGTGTTTGGGGTGCCGAACGGGCTGACATATTGCAGAACCCCAGAGGTATTTACACCCGTAACAAATGAACCAACGGGCGCAATGCCGCTGAATAATCCACCCAATGTGGATGCTGTCGGTGAAGGAACAGTGATTGGAATCGGCCCACAATCTTTCAACAGCGTGCCGGTGATGTTATTCCAACATGCAAAATCATTGATCGTGCTGCTGCTCGGGCCAACAATGCCTGAAGCCAGAAATGGGAAATTATAACTTGTGCCGTTGATATTAAATGACAATGGCTGTGGCGCGGCAGATCCGCCCGCACCGTAAGCAATCATGCCACCATTGTTAGTGTTGGGCCCAAGACAAAGGTAATGATAGCCCGTAGGGTTATTTTTTGCCGCATCGTAAGTGCAAAGATTGGTGAACAGTGGCCCAGTGCCAACGTTTACCGCAGGATAGGTTCCAGCTGGATTACGAGTGGTTAAACCAAGTTCGGTTGGGTTGGAGCCTAGTGGTCCACCTGCTGCAATACCACTATCCTGAACGATGGCTTGTGTTGAACGCTGGCCAGCATACATCGGCATGTGGCCGGGCGTGGTTGGGCCACCTTGCAGAACTGCGGTTTGAGCCAGCGCCGTATCTGGCAGAAGTGCCAGAACAAGCGCAAAAAGGACGCAAATAACCCGCTTTAGATCAATAACGCTCCGGCTCATCTTCTTCGTCCTCGAAGCTATCTATTGCGAGGCTTTCGATCTGTAATTCCACGCGGCAACATTTATCGCCGCCATCGTTTTGCGTATGGTTGACAGAGGTAATTCTGGCCATGGCGTGCAGATGAACAGTCCCACCAACCTCCGCCGATTGTTCATCAATCCCAAGTTTTTCAAATTCCTTATCAGTCAATGAAATCCGCAAGCCATAGGGGAAATCCGGCTTATCAGGCATCGGATAGGGTGTTACCGTGTCCTGCTTGTCCTCATCGTCAAGCTCCATGCTCTTGAGTTCGATCATGGCTATGCCGCCATGGGAGCGGCACCGCCGGCCGCAGGAGTCCCACCAGCGGCACCGCCCGCCGCGCCAGCATCTGGCAGCGGCATAGGTTGAATTGGAGGTGCGGCAAGTTCGGCATCCTGCTTGGTGTTGAGTGCCTTGTGCGCCTCTTCGTGCCGAGCGGCCATCTTGCGATGTTCCTCACGGTGATTTCCGTGCATGTCACGGCGCTCGGTTTCATGCGCCTTGTGCATATCTTCACGCTCTTTGCGATGCTTTTCGTGCATGGGTTCACGGCTCTCAGCCTTGGGGTCTTTGGCTTCGGCCTTTTTTTCCTTCTTGGATTCGGTGTGTTCTTCCGACTTATCATCAACCCGCTCTGTGCGAGGTTTTTTCTCACCACCTTCTGACTTGTCGTACATCCTTGAGGCGCGGCGCTTTGTTTCTTCAGCCATTTGAATTAGTCCTTCTGTTGGGGAGTTTCGTGTACACGCCTAGAACGATTGTGCTCTTTGTTTTCCATAGACTTTATGGTGTTGCAGTTGCAACAAAGCACCTGTAAATTTTTCTTAGCTTCATCTATTCGTGTGTAATAATACCGAGCAATTTTACTTCCTAAGCGCTTCCTATCGAGGTATCCATCACCATTTTTGTGATCGAGGGTCAACGCTCTAACATCGGCATCATAACCACAACAAACACATTTTCCACCAAGTGCCGCAATTACCGCTTCTCGTTTCACTATATCTGGTCTGAGATATCTATGGCGATACCTTGCTCGTGACGTTGTAACAGCATTCACACGGGCCTTCATATAGATCTCATATCGACCTTCTTCAATTAAGCGCTTTTTCTTCTTCGCCCAAGATTTCTTGTTATAATCTGGGTCTTCTAATTTTTTCCTGTGGTAATATTCCAAATTATAACGCCGGTGTTCCTCGCATCGTGTTTCTGTTGTGGTGGCCAATGACATTATTGCCCCCCTTTATGATCATAAAGAATAGAAGTCTTTGATCTTTTCTTCGACATTCCCAAAAACGTGGTTGCCAAACGGGCTTCCTTGCCCAAGGTGCCAGGTGCGTGCGCTTCCTTCTTGGCATAGGCTGCAGTTGACATGCCAGCGCGTTCTGCCTTCTCGCGGAACTTGCCACGATGGGCGGCTGGTACGGCCTTCTTGACCCAATTCTTGCGTTTCTCAGCCATAGCTTTCGTCCTGTTCGACATATCGAGTAGTGAGGGCCGCATTATCTGCGGCCCTTATCTATTACAACTCAGCGCTGGCCGAAATCAGCCCAGTGCCATTGTTCGAGTAGAGGAACGAGGCAATGCCAGCCGCCGGAATAGTGGTGGCGGTGCAGTTGACCAACGCATTAAGCACGTTGGCTACCGTGCTGGTAACAGTCACTGCTGCAGCAAGTGTGGTGCAAGCACCAAGCGTTGCCTGAGTGGTTGAAGTTGGCGAAGCAAAGCCGGTTGCAAAGCTCAAGGTCGGAGCCGCGCGCATCGGCACTGGGAATTGAACCAAGCAATTGGTGTGCGTGGTATCAACAGCCGAACATGGTGCAACAGGGGTGATTGCTGCAGTTTCGGTCAAGCGATAGAAATAACGCTCTTGCAATGCGGTTTCCACGGCGTTTGGACGACGGGCAAAGCTCTTGGCGCGCACATCATTGGCGGCAAGAACCGCACCAGATGCACCAGCCACTGTGGTCAATGCTGAGTTTGGCACCAGCTGCGCGCCAGTGAATTCAAACCAGTCTGCAGCCACACCGGTTCCAACAGGCGTGTAACAGATCACCACGGCCCCTTCGGTTGCTGTTGCAGGGATAGGAGCAACAACACTGTAGCGATTCCAAGCCGTGTTGATTGGTACTAAAAGATTGGCGGCCGCATTGGCCTGGCCAGTCCATGCCGTTGAGCCACCGCCGCCAGCATTAAAGCCCCAAGCAAGTTTCTGTGCGCCCTCATCAGTGCCGGTGCCATAAACAATGGAAACCTGCAAGTTGCTAGATGCTGCTGAGAATGAAGCACCAGCCTTGGCGCTAAAATCAAGTTCAGCCGTTTGGCCTTGGAAGCGCAGGAAATTGGTGGTTTCAATTTCTTGTGCGATGCAGGCCTGCACAACGCCAGCGCCTGAGCCTTTGTTGACACGCAGGGAAGCGTTAAAGCCGGCGGGAATATCAGTGGCACCGGTCTGTTGTGTCACCGTCAGGGTCGTGGCAGTGCCAGACCATGCAAACCAGCGATCAGCCGTATAGAGATAGGTCGTGGTGATCGAACCCACCGAAGTGGTGCGCTGAAATAGGTTGGTGCCGAAGTCACCACCGATCAGCGCATTTTCACCGTTGTTGCCCTGAAGTGTTGAACCATAGTTGCCGAGCATAGGGGCCGGGGCATAATAATTGGTCGAGGTGGGCTGGCCACCTGCCACGTCCTGAAACACGTCGGCTGGATTGATACCCTGTACCAAGGGCACTGGAACAGTTTGCGCCAATGCGGCGCCACCGAACAAAACTGCGGCAAGACTGCCGATTAGCATAAACTTTTTCATTGGGTATCTCCGTGTTAAAGTTGAAGAAAAGGTTAAATAAGTCCTCAGTTCATCGCATTTATCTCTAAAAAGTTTAAAACGATGTCGGCTGCTGACGTGGTGGCATTGCCTGTGATTGCAATGAGAATTGGAGCGTTTTCCGTCGCCGTGGTGAGGCCTGGAGCCAAAAGGGCCGCAACAGCACCACCTACCTGGACTTGCTGATGAAGACCAATCTGGGTGTTGGAATTGGCCGCACCATATTTAAACACATTGGCCTCAATCGCCCAACCACCACCGTTCGTTGTCACAGCAGCAGTATCGGCAATTGTCGTGCCGCCCGTCACTGTTGAGCCAACTACAGCAGTCGTGCAGCCAAAAATGATCTTAACATCCTTGGTGTTGCCGTTTGCGGCAAATGAACCTTGAGCGATGATGTTGAGGCCCTGTCCATTTGCAACGAGCGAATTGGCAGGCAGCGAATAGACGGCGATCACCTTATCGGCACCCGTGGCAGCAGGAGAAACACCCGCAGAACTGATCTGGCGATTGATATTGCCCTCAACTCCAGCAACGGCACCACCATTGCCAAATGGCAATCCGTTTTGTGAAACCAAATTAACGATGGCCTGTGTGGTCGTTTCGGCAATAACAGACCCACCATTGTCAATGACAACTCGTTCAGTGCCGGTGAGGACGGTTACGAGTTGTGTGCTGGTTGCATAGCTATTGGCCATGATGAAAATCCTTTACGTTGAAGAGGCGAATGATTGACTTGTGGCAAGAGCACCACTTTGAGAAATGCGATAGTTGATCGTGCCGGAGCTGTAAACGATGCAATTCAAGCGATAGAGAACTTGGTTCTCTGGCTCACCAAACGACGCCGAGACTGGCGTGCCTGTGGTGTATTGAGCCAGCGTTCCCTTATTGTCGAAATTGGCGACAAGCCATGTTGCACCGCCGTCAAAGCTGCGCTCAAGCTGTATCGTGGCGCTGAATGAGATGGCGGCTCCAGTGAATACCACTGCGGCATCAACACCCGTGGTGATGGCCTGCGAAGTAAGAGCGAATGAGAAGGCTTGCGGCGCGTTGGTTGTCGGCGCGCTGGTTGGAATTGCTGAAATCTGAACGACGCCTGGCGTGCCGGGCGAATTTCCGCTTGCAGCCACCGCAGCGACAAGAACGGACACAACGGTTGTGCTGGCAGGAATGCCAGGACCAGTGACGGTTGAACCCACGAGGCCAGCGGTCGATGCCAGACATGAAATCTGCGCCGCGGCAGTCGATACAATGCCGGTCAGGCTGATGGTTGGCAGCGCCAAGGTGCCAGACGTGCCAGAGAATGTGGCCCAAGTTGTTCCACGTGGAACATTCTTGCTGTTGATCGCCACTCCCGCAGCAATGCCAGTGCCACTTACGACAGAGGCGTTGAGCGACCCATTGGTGGTGGTCAATGAGCTGGTGATAGAGGCATATAACTCGACGTTGAACGGGCCGAAAAATGAGAATGGAAGGCCTGGACCTACCGCAGAGAAGGTGCCCGAAATCACGCCGCTGGCAGCATCACCCGCAGGCGGTGCGCCAGTTGCAGAAACTCCAAGTGGTGCGGGAAGGCCCATTCAAATTACCCTTGCGCCTGATTGTTCTGACGTGCGGCCGGCATTACTGTGCCAAGGATATGCACGAACTCAGCGTTGGGGTTTTCATGTGCTTTCCCACCGAAACCATCGGATGAATAATCCTCGCCTGGCATTCTGTCAGCATCAAATGCCTTTTGATCAGGAAGAGTGCCAACGACATTGCGCGCGCCAAGATCGCCTTTCACAATCAATCCACCATGGGTCAAGACTAGAGGACGATCATCTTGGCCCGCAAACTTGATGGCATTGCCAACAGAGTTCTTGAATTCAGCAAAGATTTGCTTGGCAATATCATTGATTGGCAACAATCCATCATTTGGAGCGCCAGACCAGAAAATTTCCGTGTAAACCGCACTTTTGTCAGCGCCAACACTAAATGGCTCAATAAAGCGTTCATTGAGATAGACTTTCGAGATCACCCGATATTCTGGCTTCAGTCCCTTGCTCTTGGCATCATGCAAAAGCTTGATCATTCGCTTATGGGCAGCACCCATTTTGGCCAAGACTTCTGGCGGCACACGCTCGCGGCCCGTGCCCTGATCGGAAATTTCAGCGATGTGAAGCGCCAATTTCTCCATGAGGCTTTCGGCATTGCCCGAAGAACCACCTTCAGACTTTAAAGCGGCCAGATCGTCCAGCACCTCGGCTTTGATTTCCTTGGCGGCAGCAGTAACCGCTGCTTTAACGGCGGCTTTGAATTCCGGCGTTTCAGTCAGTGGTAACTGCTTGGCTTGGTTTTGTTGATCAGTTGACATCAAAGGAACCTTTCGTGGACGACCGAGGGCCATTTTTAGGCAGCGGCGTAGTTTCTGGAAGCAAACTTGTTGGCCTGATCATCGCGCACCATTGTAACAAGGGCGCTCGAAATCGTGCCAGCCGTGAAGTTCGACGCTGCCGGAACCTGAAACAGCAAGCGCAGATAGCGTGGTTGCAGGTTTGCAGGGAAGGCAGGCGGGAAGTCAAAGCGGGCAATAACCTGCGCAGCCGTCAAACTGGCTACGGCGATAGGGCCGGTTTCCACCAATGTGGTGTAAGCGCCGGGCTGATAACCACCACCAACACCCAGATCAGGTGCGGCCTGGAATGCCACGTTGAGGGTGCCACCATTGGCCGTGGCAAAGGCGGTGCCGGTAATGGCCTCGATCTGTGCCTTGATTGCGCCAATACCAGCATCGGTGCCAAACAAAGTGGCAGTGCCGATGATAGCATTTGGTGCCGTGCCAACGCCAGTGCCGAGAAGGTCAATGACGTTGGTTGATGGGACGTTGATGCCCGCACCAGCCACAATAGAAAGGTTGCCGCCGATGGGGACGAATGAAAGTTGGCTGTCGGTGATCATGTGAATATCTCCAAAAAGGAATTAAAAGGCTTAAACGACTTAAACGACCTGGGCTTCGGTGTTGAGCAACTGATCAACGACCTTGACTGGATGGGCACGGAAAGCATCGACCGGACGACCAGCAAAATCACTGCTGGTCAACAGCACGTTGCGGTTACGCATCGACTGGCGATCCATGTAATGGCGCAAAGTACGATTGGCGTAGAAAACGCCATGAACGCCACTGGCAGCATCTTCAACAGCGTCAGTTTTGGTAACGCCTGAATCAGTCTTGCCAAGCTTTGGAGCCTGCAGCAGCATTTGGCCCATGCCATCGAAGAGATCGAAAGCATTGGCACCGGCCAAACCAGCGTTGGTCACATCAAGGTTGGCCAGACGAACGCCATAGCGCCAGTCTTTTGGACAGATGCCAGCCTGAATGCGGAACCATGAGGTGTAAGCCTCGAAGCGATTGCCGAAGCTATCAAAGCCCGGCGTGGTATCGCTCTTGTCTTCCATCGACAGGCCCGCCTTGGAGCCGCGTGGGAACAGTTTAAAGATTGTCTCTGGGCCCCAGCCAATCCACCATAGAGAGGCGTTGGATGATCCAGTACCACCACCGTTCAACACGTTTGAGGCGTTGGCAGCGGTGGCGGTGTTGACCGTGTTATAGAACGGCGACAAGCCCATGTATTGGGCTGGTGTCAGGATGGAATTGCCATAGAAATCAGTCTGGGCAATGGTTTGTGACATGCCTTCTAGGAACGCAATGTCTTCGCTTTCACGAAAACGCTCTTTGTTGCCGCTATGCTCTGCAAGAGCGCGGTCAACCTGCGAATAGGCTTCCAACATGCCAAGACCAACGCGGGCTTTGCCGCCGGTGCTTTTTGAATATGGCGTGCCGCGATTATACTGGCGCCAATTGCCTGGTGGCAGCGAATTGCGGAAGATGAATTCATGGCCGGTGGCTTCGTTGGCCTCAACATAAGGCGCGTCGTCCTCAATGTCGTTGCACTGCGAAAGCATTTCCGCCAGAACTGGAATTTTACCTTCACGATCCGTGCGGTTTGCTACGTCGAGGAGGGTAGGCCATGCGCCTGTTGCCATATTAGTAATCCTTTCAGTTTAAATCATTTTTGTGCATAGAGTGCGGCCATCCCGCGTTTTTGTGGACCACCGCCGTTAAGTGTAGAAGGTTTAGGATTGGCGGGGGGTAGTGGAGGTTCGTCAAAAAATCTGGCAGCGTTGTGAAGCAGCTTCATGAATTGCGGGTGATCACCAGCGCCGGTAATGCGCAGAAAGTTTTCAAACTCTGGAACATCTTTTTCAGTAACCAGCATGTTGCGCATACGGGCCACTGCGGCCATGGCAGTCTGATGTCCGGATCCACCAAGTTCTGGGTCAGCCATAACCTGCTTAACCCATTCCTTGCGAGTGTTATTGAAAGTGCGATATTGATCCTCAGAGACTTGCTTGGCATAGGTCGTCATTGCATCGCTGTGCAGATCAACCAGCTTTTGGGCAGTTTGGGCGCGGGTTTCGCCTTCCTTTGGCGTCAAAAGACTGTCGAGAATGCCCGTGAATTGCGCCATGCGCGGCTCATCGGCCTTCAGCGTGTCTGGTAATTTGAAATCCCACTTGACTGGTTCGGGAACAACAGCGGGCTCAACGGGTTTAACCTCAGCGGCTTTCGCGGCCTCTGCAGCCTTTGCGGTTTCGGCTGCTTTGTCTGCCTCTGAGGCCGCCTCAGCGGTTTTTTCGGGTTCTTTGGCCTTGGCTGCAGCATCTGCGGCCAGTTTATCAGCCTCAGCTTTATCAGTGGCGGCCTTGTCGAAAGTCTCCAGCAGCGTGGGAACTTCACTTGGATGTGGCTCGGCGGCGGTTACGGGTGCGGCGGCAATTGGTTCAGCAGCCGGTGCTGCGACAGTTTCAACTACAGGTGCAGCGGCCGCAGTGGCGGCTGGCACAACTGTTTCTGGTTTCTCAGCCTCAGCCATTAGATGTCCTGCTTAATGCTACGTTGTGGCACGGGCTTTGCATACCTTGAATCATGCTCATCGTGCATTTTGAACACTGCCGCGCGATCAATGATAGAAAGTGATTGATAAAGCCGCTGGCCGATGGCTTGTTCGCCCTGATGAAAGAATGTGGCTTCTGAGTTTGGGAACCCGTTTGGGCCAACGCCAAATTTGGTTTCAAATGTGTGACAAGTTTGCAGTAATTGCCAGATTTCACGGCGGCCAATAGGATCGGAGAGAACCCGTTTCCAAAATTCTTCGG
>PLXI01000125.1:5208-14579 GCA_003151375.1 Hyphomicrobiales bacterium | reverse complement strand
TTGCGCAGCAGTGCATCCTGCAACTGCCCGAGCCGCAGCCGCAGTTCGCCCCCGCCATAGCCCTCTTCGATCATCATCTGCTCACAATAATGCGCCCAGCCCTCGGCGTTCGAGTTAGCACCGAGCAGCTTGCGAACCTTCGAAGGTGCGTTTTTAACCCACAGAAACTGAACGTAATGCCCGGGGTAGGCTTCGTGAATCGCGGTGCTCGCGATGGTGCCGCGATTGAAGGCCGACATGTGCTCGTCAATCTGTTTCGGCGTCCAGCTTTTCTCCGGCAGCGTGACGTTGAAGAAGGCTTCTTTGGCGGTATTTTCGTAGGGTCCTGGCGTATCCATCGACGCAAACGTCAATGCGCGCATGAACGGCGGCGTCTCTTCCACAATGGGCGCTCCGCTGGAGGGAATGGTCGCGATATTGTGCTGCGTGATGAAATCGCGCAGGCCTGCAAACGTATTGCGAAAAGCGTCGAGAAGTTTGTCGGGGGCGGGATGGTCGCGGCCGGATTCCTCCAGAATCTGCTGCGGAGTCTTTTTCGGATCGATCCGCGCCGCGGTTTCGCGCAGCAGGCGCTGATTATTATGAAGGTCCGCGTATCCAATCTGCAGCAGACGGTCGAGCGGAATATCGACCATCTCCTCGTAGAGAAGTTTGTGGCGGAAGTTCTCTGCGCCAATCTGGAAATCGCCCGTCGACTTCGGCAAAAGGTTCCGCAGGAAGTTCTCATAAGTCCCGAGTTCATGGACCGCATCGCCGTTGGATTTTTGAAACTGAGCGAGTAGTGCCTGATCTTTCACCGCCGTAAAAGCCAGCGGAACATCCTTCTGAAGAAACGAAATCATGCCGGGGAGTTGCTCCAGCGCGATCTTGGTGTAGACGTGCGGCGGGCTCTTCAGATTGGCCCGGGCCGCGGCCAGCAAAGCCGGAATCTGCCTCTCGCGCTCCACCACTGCCTTCAGCCGCTGCTCCGCCGGAGCGAAATTACGGCTCATCACGACAAAGATCGCGTTGGTGGCCGTTGAGGTGTAATTGTCCGGATTCCGCTGATAGTTGCGGATGGTTTCCAGATCGAGCAATGCGGCCCGAATAGTGCCGAGCACAAGATCCCGGTCCGCTGCCTGTTCCCCGGAAAGCCCGGCGGCGGGGAAACCCGATACTTCGGTTTCGAAGCGATGCAGCGCCGCTACATAGCGCTGGACGGAGGCGGCGGAATAATCCTCCAGCCGTGTGTCGTATTGGTGGAAGCCGGCGGAAGTGCCGGCACTCGGGTTGAAGTGGAAATACTCGTCAAAGAAGCGATCGACGAGCGTGTCCCAGCTGCGCGGCTCGACGGCACCCGGGAGAATACCGGACAACACAGCCATGAGAATCAGTACCTTTTTCATTTGATCCTGAACATCATTTTCGCCAGTTCATCTTCGCCGATCACAGGCACTTTGAGCGCTTTGGCTTTATCCAGCTTGGATCCGGCCTCTTCGCCCGCCACGAGAAAACTGGTTTTTCGCGTAACGGCCGCGGCCACTTTGCCGCCCGCTGCTTCAATCCGGCTCTTCGCTTCCTCGCGTGTCATGGTGGGCAGCGTTCCCGTGATGACGAAAGTCAGACCTGCCAGCGGGCCTTCCTTCTTCTCCCGGACAGTGTACTCGAAGGACAGCCCGGCCCGATGCAGACGCTCGATGAGTTGCTCATTGCGCGGCTCGCGAAAGAAAGTGTAGATGGCCTCAGCGACGCGCGGTCCCACTTCTTGGGCTGTCTGCAGTTCCTCCACCGACGCGGCCGCCAGTTTCCCAATAGTGCCGAAGTGTTCGGCCAACAGCTCCGCCGTGCGTTCCCCCACGAACCGGATGCCGAGAGCGGAAATCACACGAGGCATTGGCAGAAAACGTGAGCGGTCTATGTTGCGGATCACGTTGGCGGCGGACTTGGGGCCCATGCGTTCCAGCTTTTCGAGGTCCTGAGCGGCGATCTCGTAGAGATCGGCCACATTCTTGACCAGACCGCTGTCAACCAGCTGATCGATCAGCGCATCGCCCAGTCCATCAATATTCATCACACCGCGCGAGGCGAAATGGCGGACCGATTCCTTCAGGCGTGCCGGGCAATTCACGTTGATACAGCGGCTGGCAGCTTCGCCCTCTTCACGCACGATGCGGCCGCCGCACTGCGGGCATTCCTTCGGCATGCGGAAGGCCCTGCGGTGAGACCCCTGCTCTTTCACGCGCAGTACTTTCGGGATGACGTCCCCGCTGCGTTCGATGATGACCGTGTCGCCGATCTGCAGCCCGAGGCGCCCGATCTCGTCTTCATTGTGCAGCGTGGCATTGGAGACCACGACGCCGCCAACTGTGACGGGCTTCAATCGCGCAACGGGCGTCAGCGCGCCTGTGCGGCCAACCTGAATGTCGATGGCTTCAAGAACGGTTGCTGCCTGCACCGCAGAAAACTTATGCGCAATCGCCCAGCGCGGGCTGCGTGTGCGAAACCCCAGACGCCGCTGCAAGGCGAGATCATTGAGTTTGTAAACCACGCCGTCAATGTCATAACCCAAGGTGGCGCGTTGCGCTTCAATCTTGCGATATTGTGACAAAAGATCCGCACCCGTCTGGCACAGCACCATCAGTGGATTAACTGGCAAACCCCAAGATTTGAATGCCTGCACCACGCCCCATTGTGTGTCGGCCGGAAGTTTTGGTGCCTCACCCCAAGCATAGGCAAAGAATTTAAGTGGCCGTGATGCCGTGATGCTCACATCCTGTTGGCGCAATGAACCTGCCGCCCCGTTGCGCGGATTGGCCAAAGGTTTTTCCCCAGCTTGAATCAATTTCTCATTCAATTCCGCGAAGTCACTGTTTGACATATAGATTTCACCACGCACCTCGATAACATCAGGGGCGGATTTTGGCAGCTCGTGCGGAATGTTTTTAATGGTCTTCACATTGGCTGTAACTAACTCACCCTCTTCGCCATCCCCACGCGTGGCCGCTTGGACCAACTTTCGCCCCTCATAGCGCAGAGACATGGAGAGCCCGTCAATCTTAGGTTCCGCCGTCACCGGAAGTTCCGTCTGCGCAGGAAGCCCGAGGAAATTCTTCATCTGAGTGAGGAAGGCCTCTACGTCCTCATCGCTAAACGCATTATCCAGCGACAACATCGGAACGGCATGTTTAACCTTGGCAAATTTGCCCGAAGCCACTGCCCCCACCTTTTGTGAAGGCGAACCTTTGGCCAAGGTCGGGTACTGCCGTTCAATCTCCAAAAGCCGGCGCTTCAACGCATCATAATCACCGTCACTGATCGTGGGGGCATCATTCTGGTGATACGCCAGATCATGCTTGGCAATTTCTGTTGCCAACCTCGCGTGTTCAACAGCAGCATCCGTGCGGCTCATGCCCGCCCCGCCAATAACTCATTGGCTTGCGCGCGCGCCGCATCCGTCACCGAAGCACCAGAGAGCATGCGCGCCAATTCTTCGCGGCGGCTTTGCGCCGACAGTGGCTGCACCCGCGTCACCATGCGCTTGCCGCCAACGTCTTCCATTTTTGAGATGAGGAAATGCTGGCTGGCATTGGCCGCCACTTGCGGGCTGTGGGTTACCGCCAAAACCTGCAAGCCGCCTGCAAGGCGGGCCAATCTTTGTCCAATGGCATCAGCCACCGCACCACCAACACCTGTATCAATTTCATCGAAAATCAAAACCGGCGCCGAGCCCTTGGCGGCGAGAATAACCTTCAAAGCCAGCATAAACCGCGCCAGTTCACCGCCCGAAGCCACTTTCATCAGAGGCTGTAAGGGCGTGCCCGGGTTGGCCGCCACAACGAATTCCACGCGGTCAATGCCATCGCTTTGCGGTCGTGCTGCATCGGAAGTAATCTCAGTGGCAAAACGCGCCTTTTCCAATTTCAGCGCAGGCAGTTCAGCGAGCACGGCTTTATCCAAAGCTTTGGCCACTTTGCGCCGGGATGCGCTCAAGACGTCGGCGGCTTTTTCATAAGCACCCTTTGCCTCGGCATAAGCCAAATCCAATTTCTTGAGCGTGGCCCCACCATCAGTGATGGATTGCAGCTCCGCCTCAAAACCGCTGCGCTTTTCAGCAAGCTGATCAACCGTGCATTTATATTTTCGGGCCGCTGCTCTTAAACCAAAAAGCCGTTCTTCGGATTTTTCTAAATCCCGTGGGTCAAACACAAATTGGCGTCTGGCATCTTGCAGCGCGCGTGCCGCCTCATTCTGCTCAAGCAACACGCGCTCCAGAGCCACACATACGATGTCGAGCCGCCCACCAGCCTGTTCTTTGCGCCGCTCCAACTTTCGCAACGCCACATTCAGCCGCGCCTCCGCATTGGCCTCGCCAAACAAGGCGGTTTCGGCTTCTTCCAAAGCAGAAACATATTGCTCAGCTTGCATCATCACTTGACGCTTATCAGCCAGTAAACGTTCTTCATCCGGTTCTGGCGAAAGCGCTGCCAATTCCTCGGCCGCATGTTCGAGATATTCACGTTCTGCTTCAGCTTTAGCCATTAAAGCTTTGTGTTGATTCAGTTCTTCTGCCGAAGATGTCATCACACGCCACAGGACGTGAAGTTTTTCCGCCTGTGGTTCCAGCCCACCAAAAGCATCCAGCAGCCGCCGATGTTCCGCCACTTCTACCAAGGCACGGTCAGCATGTTGGCCATGAAGTTCCACCAACAAAGCCGCCACTTGCCGCAATAGATTTAAACTTACGGGTTGATCATTAATCGTGGCGCGGCTTGGTCCATCAGCATTTTGAATGCGCCGGATGATGATCTCACCTTCCACTTCAATGTCATTGGCTTTCAGCAACTCAAGCGCAGGATGCAGCGGTGCCAAAGCAAAAGACGCAGCTATGGAGCCCTTTGCCTGGCCGGCCCGCACCAAGGCGCTGTCGCCACGTGCGCCCAAGGCCAGGCCCAAGGCATCGAGCAGGATAGATTTACCAGCCCCAGTCTCACCCGTCAAAATGGTCAGCCCACCATCAAGCGCCAGATCAAGTTTTTCGATGAGAACAATATCGCGGATGGAAAGAGCGGTAAGCATGACAACCTTATAGCCGAAACCGCAGGAGTTTGGCGAGTGTTCTTGTTATGTCTTTGTCAAATCTCTATCGCTGCTAACAACTCATAAGACTTTAACCGCGCCCGATGATCATAGATCGCCGAAGCCACCATCAGCTCATCCAACTTGGTGCGTTCAACAAACCCATTCAACTGGGCTTGAACAGTTTTAGGCGAGCCCACGAAGGAGCAGCTGAGCATGCGACTGGCTTGCGCTTTTTCGGATTGGGTCCAGTAAGTTTCAATATCGGCAATCGGTGGTTTCAACAATCCGCGGCTGCCGCGAAACATATCAGCAAAGCGTTGCTGGATCGAGGTGAACAGATATTGCGCCTGCTCATCTGTCTCGGCCACGACCACATTCACCCCCGCCATGGCATAAGATATCCCACATTGTGTGGAAGGCTGAAATTTAGCGCGGTAAATCGCCAGTGCTTGTTCCAAAAGATCTGGCGCAAAATGTGAGGCAAACGCATAAGGCAAGCCCAGCATGGCGGCGAGTTGCGCTCCAAACAGGCTCGAACCCAAAATCCACAAGGGTACATGCAAACCCGTGCCAGGAACGGCTTGTATAACCTGTCCCTCTTGCAATGGCCCCAGCAGCGCCTGCAACTCCAACACATCTTGGGCAAAATGCTCAGATGCTTGCGGATCAACCCGCAAAGCCCGCGATGTGCGTTGATCGGTCCCGGGGGCGCGACCCAATCCTAAATCAATGCGGCCAGGATAAAGTGACTCTAAAGTGCCAAATTGTTCGGCAATCACCAAGGGTGAATGATTTGGCAGCATAACGCCACCCGCCCCAACACGAATGCTTTTCGTTTCACTGGCGAGATATCCAATCACAACCGAAGTTGCAGCACTGGCGATGCCAACCATATTATGATGTTCTGCCACCCAAAACCGTTTGTAACCCAAACCCTCCGCAAGCCGCGCCAGCTCTGCGGAATTGTGCAAAGCCTCACGTGGGGTTTTGCCCTGCGTCACAGGAACCAAATCAAGAATTGAAAGCGAAACCATGAATGTCATCATCCAAATGCAGGGCGGGTGTGTAAGATGTGTATATTGACGAGATAGTCTTTCTCAGCGTCTAAGGCCATCATGAAACCGAACTACATTTTGCCCGTTGCGGCTTTGGTTATTGCCGTTTTGATTTGGGGGATCGTTCCCAGCCTGATCCGCTCTCTCACGCTCGAAACTGGCCCTGCCGACTCGGTGGTAATCCGCATGTTCACAAATGCCATCTTCTGTCTGCCCCTCATGTTTTTTGCTGGCTGGCACATTGAGCGGCAAGATTGGCCACGCCTTCTGGTTTTGGCCTGCATTTGCAACTTTGGTTATTATGTCGGTTCAATCTATGCTTTTGCCAATTTAAGTGCAGGTGCTGGCGGTATGTTATACGCCACCAACCCAATGATGATTGTGGGCTTAGCCATTGCCGTTGGCCAAGAACGGCTTTCATTGGCTGTGATTATGGGAATGGCGATTTCATTCATCGGCACGGTGGTTTTGTTTTCAGGCGGATTAGTTGGTGCTGGCGGCAATCCACTTTTCGGTGGTTTGGTAATGCTGGCGGCCTGTTTCGGCTGGGCTGTCTATGTTGTTTTCAATAGACCCTTGGTGAAGAAATATGGCCCGTTACGCGTGACACTTTACAGCGTCATGCTGCCGGTCGTCCCTGCATTACTTTTTCTTACCCCGCATACTTACACTACTTTCGCAAACCTCACCCCCAACGCGATCATCGCGTTGGTGACAATGACGTTGCTCGGCACAATTTTGAGTGTGAACCTGTGGAACTATGCCTCCGTGTATTTGCCCAGTTCATCCTGTGGTGCTTCGCTTTATTTGATCCCGCCGGGAGCAGCGGTTTTTGGCTGGTTGTTCTTGCATGAAACCACTGGGCCACAAACTCTGTTGGGCGGCCTCATTATTTTGATCGGCGTGGCAGTGGCGGAATTTGGCAAAAGTTTTATAGCGGAACCGACGAGGGTTACATGAGCAGCGTGTCAACCAAACCAACACCGTGGTATTTTGATCCGATGACATTGCTGGTGACGGGTTGCCTTGTTGCCATCATCAACTTTGGCATCCGCTCAACCTTCGGTCTGTTTACTTTGCCAATAGGCGTCGCACATCAATGGCCGCGGGAGGTTTATTCTTGGGCGGTGGCCATTCAAAATCTTGTCTGGGGCATTGGCACACCGATTGCTGGCATGCTGGCGGACCGCTACGGCTCGGCACGCGTGTTGATGTTAGGTGCTGTGATTTATGCCTTGGGCTTGATTGGCATGAATTACGCAGACACGGGCTGGGTGCTGGATTTAACTGCCGGACTGTTAGTAGGTACGGGCGTGGCCTTCTCGTCCTTCTCCATCGTGATGGCCGCCCTTGGCCGCTTGGTGCCACCGGAAAAGCGCTCTTGGGCCTTTGGGCTGGCCACGGCATCAGGCTCATTGGGTCAGGCCTTATTCATCTGGCCTGTGGGGCAAACCATTGCTTCATATGGATGGCAAAATTGCCTCATTGCGTTGGCGATCGTGGCTTTGATCATCATTCCGCTGGCCGCACCCTTATTGATACAGAACACGTCAAAATCGAAAGTCATCAAGGGAGAGGCCGCCATGTCAATGCGCAAGGCCATCAGCCAAGCTTTTAGCCATCCCTCCTTCTTGCTATTATTCTTTGGCTTTTTTGTTTGCGGCTTCCAACTGGCTTTCATCACGGTGCATTTCCCACCCTATTTGGCCGAACATGGAATCAGCAAAGAAATTGGCTGGCTGGCCATGTTGTTAATTGGCCTGTTCAATGTTGTGGGCGCTTATACGTCCGGCATCATTGGCAGCGGGTCGGTTAAGCGAATACCATTGGCAGCAATTTATTTCGCGAGAGCCACACTTTATACGCTTTACATTCTCACTCCGATCAGCACGACCTCAACTTTAATCTTTGCGGCCGGCATCGGCTTACTGTGGCTATCCACCATCCCCCTCACCATGGGGCTCATTACCGTGATGTTTGGCACACGCTATATGGCAACGCTTTATGGCTTTGTTTTTCTCAGCCACCAGATCGGTTCATTCCTCGGCGTATGGTTGGGCGGCAAACTTTACGATATTTACGGCAGCTATGACGTAGTGTGGTGGATGAGTGTTGCCCTCGGCGTGTTCGCGGGATTGATCCATCTGCCCATCCGCGAACATCGTGCCAGAGCTTTTGCCGTGGCATGAATTTTTCAGCCCATAAATTTGCCCTTGGGCTTTTTGGCTCCGTTCTGGTTGTGTGGCTTTTAGTGATGGTGATCTTGGTGCGTCATGCCGCACTTCCCGCCGAGGCTTCCGGCACAATGCTGGTGGTATTTGAACCGCGTATTTCAGAAATTGAAGCGGTGCATATCATCGCCGAAGCGCAAGGCAAAATTGTCAAACAAACTGGGGTTGGCTTTGCCTGGCTGGTGCAAGATGATGCGCCCGGGTTGGCTGGTCGCTTGCGCGCCAATGGCGCATTGGGTGCTTACCGCGAATTGCCCATTCCCATTGAAATGGCCGGATGTCTGGCTGTGATCGACGCAAAAGTGGCCTCAGCAATAAATTGAACATCAGTAGTGCGGTGGTCTATCCACCGGCACCGGCCCTTGATCTTGATTTTGCATGTCTTCGTTCATGCGTGCGAGTTGCCGCTCCAGCGCTTCAATGCGCTTCCATTGTGCAAGCACCACATCATTTAACTCACCCAGCGCCTTATCCTGATGGGCGACACGCAATTCAAGCTCAGTAACGCGCGTTTGATCTGTCATCTGCCGCTCCGAAATAAAAAGGGCCCGCACAATGGCAGGCCCTTTGAACATATCTGAATTCAATAATTAACGTGAGTAGTATTCCACTACGAGAGCTGGCTGCATCTGCACTGGATATGGCACATCGCCCAATGAAGGAATGCGTGTCAGCTTGGCATTATCTTTGCCATTGGTCTCAACATAGTCTGGTGTGTCACGCTCAGAAGTTGCCAGCGCTTCACCAACCACTGGGAAATCCTTGGCTTTATCTGAAAGTTCAACTGTATCGCCAACCTTGATCTGGATCGACGCAATGGTCACGCGCTTGCCATTCACTTTGACGTGGCCGTGCGAAACCAACTGGCGAGCCGCAAACATGGTCATCGCAAACTTAGCGCGGTACACAACCGCATCCAAACGACGCTCAAGCAAACCAATCAGGTTCTCAGAGCTATCGCCCGTCATGCGCAGTGCTTCTTCATAATACTTGCTGAACTGACGCTCGGTGATGTTGGCGTAATAGC
>PLXI01000125.1:0-5193 GCA_003151375.1 Hyphomicrobiales bacterium | reverse complement strand
TTACAGCTCTCAAAATAAGGCTGAGGCGCAAAGGCACCGCAAAAACTTGCGAACTTTACAGCCCCAACCGGTTGGGTTGGAGCCCACCCTCCTCTTCCCTTTCGGGCCGACAGGAACCAAAGTTCCACGGGTAAGCAAAAAAGCGAGATTAAACCTCCCGCGATTGCGCCTACCTAGCCAAGTAACCAGTCTTTGTCAAACCCTAGTCAGCCAAACCGACACGCAGGTCATTTGGTGTAGTCACCTTATAACCAATCAAAATCTCCGCTTTGGCCTTCGGATCCAAAGAGAGATCCCAAGCAAGCACGCCGCGTTTGTGATCCAAATCGGTGGCGCTGGTCGGCGTCACGCCGGGCAAATCAGCGACTGAAATTTTCACATCGCTGGAAAATGGCTTTCGATCAATAATGCGGATCGGCATTTTGCTCGTGTGAAAATTGGTAACCGAAATATTCCAAGCCATCTGTTGAGTGTTTGACGATGACAGCAACCCTTCCTGTGCCGCCAGACGCTTCACTTCTGTGCGCTTCACCTTAACAAGATCATCAACGCCAAAGCCCAGCTTAGCTTCTTCACCTGATGCAAATTCCTCAATCTCAACTTGTCCCACATAACTCTCATCGCGGAACAAGTTAACAGGGCCCGCCAACAAAGGTGCGTCTGCGGTGGTTAAGAATGACGCAGTGAGATAAGCGCGGACATCAAGCCGGGGCACACTTTCCACCATCAACTTGGGCTTGTAATCACCCGTGCCAATATTCACATTTTTAGAAGTGCCGTTCTTGTCAATACTCACTTGGCCCTCAATCNNCAGTGTGCCGTTCTTATCAATGCTTACCTGACCTTCAATTACATAGGTTGCGTTAAAGCCAGCCTGTTCCATCTTTGCTTTTTGCTCCAAAGCTGGCTCAGCCGGCGCATCGCCTTCACCATCCGGCACCGCATCTAGCTGGGCGCCCCCACGCGTCGCGAACTGTTTCTTGTTAAGAGTATCTGAAGCTATCGATGCTGGCTTAGCCGCCGCATCTGCCACTACAATGCTAAGCTGCTGTTCGTTCAAACTAGGCGGAGCCGCATCACCTGCGGGTTGGGCGGTTGATAGAATAAGGCGCACGTCGTTCCAATCTTCTCCGGTTGCCTGTTCAACATCGGCGCGGCGCACCAATGTTAAATGTGGCTCTTCGCCGCCCTTGGGCAAAGTTAACCTCGCATCATAAAAAGCATGCCAGCCCGCATTTGGCACTCGGTAAGTGAGTTTGAAATCAGCTGTTTCAGACGAGTTGCTTTTCACATGCACGATGGTTTGCAAATGCTGCGCAGACTCCGGCGCAAAGCTATTTATCTTCAGTTGCAATTCAGCGCTCTCCCTATCGATCTGGCGTTGCCTGATTTTCGCGTCCAAAATCGCCTTCGAGGTGGTGGTCAGTTGCATGGCTACAGTTGTTATCACCGTGTCGAGGCCTGCAGGATCAACACTGTTCGGTACCGTTGTCGAACCAGTTTGCAGATGCGCTTTATCAGCGATCGACAGCAGCAGTTTTCGTTCAGTTTCATAATTCCCAATTGCACCATCCAATCCAGCGCGTTCATCCATAAGCTTTTCAATCTGCGCTTCAATCTCCTTGCGATTGCCACTTGCCACATTGGCGTCACTCAACACCTTTGTATCAACTGAGCCTATTTCAAAAACCTCAGCACCCTTGCCTTCAAATCGAATGGATTGCGGATCAACATTTGCCGGCAAGTCAGCAAAGGCAACGACATTATCGCCGGCACGCAGTTCAATTTTTGCGACGCGAACAACATCCGCTCCCTCCGGATAAACTGTTGCACTTTCAATATGGGACTGGGCCTGAATGTCTTGAGCGTAAGCTAGGCTTGAACTCGCAGACAACAACAATGCAGCTACAAAATTGACTTTCATTATTTCCTCCAATCGACCAACAGGTCGAAGATGAAAGAAACGAAACGCTCAGGGCTAATTTCGGGCTGAACGAAGTCACAACGACGGTGCAAGCATGACGAATATAAGGCTGAAATCAACTAAACCGGCAAATCCACGATCTCATGTTTTGCAAAGCCCATGCTGGCATAGGCGGCTAAAGTTTCAGAGCTTTCGCTACGCGCTGCTGTCAACAACACCGTGCCGTGGACAGGAACCTTAGTGTCTGGCCCCTTATGTGCGGTTTCCTCCACCACATCAGCCACCCGCCGCGCTATGGCGCCTGACGGGTCAATAAAATTGACTTCCCACGGTGCCACCTGGCGAATTTCATCAATCAGCAACGGATAATGTGTGCAGCCCAGCACCACGACATCAGTTTTGCCGCCGTCGCGTTTGCGAAACACGGGTGCTACTTCATCGGCCAGCTCCGCCATATCAACAGCGTGCCCACGCAATTTCTGCTCAGCAATTTCAGCAAGCCTCGGAGCACCGTGCAAAAACACTTTGCAGTGATACGCATAAGTGTGGATCAGCGAATGGGTATATTCGCGGTTCACTGTGCCCGGCGTGGCAAGCACACCAATGATGCCGGATTTGGTCATCGCCGCCGCAGGCTTGATGGCTGGCACCGTGCCCACAAACGGCACTGAGAATGTACTACGCAAATCGCCAATGGCAATCGTTGAAGCCGTGTTGCAGGCCACCACCACAACATCGGGTTTTGCGCGGTCGATGAGTTTTCCTATCACGTTACGAATGCGCTCAACCAACGGCTTTTCTTTCCATGCCCCGTAAGGAAAGCCAGCATTGTCGGCAGAATAAATCAGATGCGCCTCAGGCAATTGTCTGGCCACGGCGCGCGCCACCGTGAGGCCGCCCATACCAGAATCAAAAAGCAGAATGCGCGGGCTGCTCATTCGCCCCTCTTGGCTTTGCGCAATTCATGCACACGCGTCAGCGCTGAAACAATTCCGCGCAGAGAGCGCACTTCTTGTTCACTTGGCTGGGTGCGGGCAAATAAATTGCGCATATTGCGGATCATATGTGGGCGCTTGTCGTCGGTTTTGAAAAAGCCGGCCGCATCCAATTCGCTTTCAATGTGATCGAAGAATCCAAACAATTCCTCCTTCGTTGCAGGCTGGGTGCCTGGCATATGCAACCCCGGGCCAGCCAAGGCCGCCAGCTCCTGCGTTTCCATGCCCAGCGTGGTGGCCAAAGGCTTGAACCACTCATAGCCCACCAGCAACACCGCTTGCGCAATGTTGAGCGAGGCATAAGCCGGGTTCACAGGAGCAGTGATAATCATGTCTGCGAGTGATACTTCGTCATTTGTTAAACCATATCTCTCTCGCCCGAAAAGAATGACAATTTTCTGGCCATGGCCGATGCGGGTGTGCATATCAGCGGCGGCTTGTTCAGGCGTCATCACATCTTTGGTCATGCCGCGTGGGCGCGCGGTTGTGGCATAAACATACTGATAGGCTTTCAGCGCCTCGGCCAACTCCGGCACAACAATAGCGGCCTTCACGGTTTCAACAGCACCTGAGGCCGCAGCCTCCGCCTTCTCTTTGTCCCAGCCATCACGCGGGGAAACCAAAACCAAATCCATCAGGCTAAAATTGGCCATGGCTCTTGCCGCCATGCCAATGTTTTCGCCCAACTGCGGGTTAACCAGCATCACCGTGGGCGATGGGCCAAAGTCGCGTTTTTGTCTGTGATCTGTGCCAGCCATTATGGCGGCCCTTAGCCGATGCGCCGCCGAATGCAAAGTGCCTCACTTCACACAAGGCCCTTAACCGCGTTAGCAAAAGATTTGTAAGCGATGCTGCCGTCCGTTGCGGTGCGAAATATCGCCCGGCCGCGCTCTTTCAATTCTGCCCTTTGCACTGCGGTGAAGGCAGCGAGGCTTACGAACGGTGGGCCAGAAGCCGAGCAGCTATCCCAAAAGTCATCAAAATCTCGAAATGCGATATCAGTATGCAACACCGTCGTCTCAATTTCACTGAGCCCTGCAGCTCGCCATATGGTTTGAAGCGCGTCGCGTCCTGCCGCCTCGGGGTGCGGAGGCATTTTCATTTCCACACCTAAAGCTTTCAACATTTCAACGAATGGCTTGAGTGGAAGGCCGCCGCCTGCAAAATCCCACATATAAGTTGCCACCATGCCACCTTTGCGCACCGTGCGCTTCATTTCCACCACAGCTTCTGCTGGGTTGGGCACGAATGATATGGCTAAAGCCATAGCCGCAACATCGAAATTCCCGTCTGCCACTGGCAGTTTCATGGCGTCTCCAACCTCAAAAGTTGCAGCAGAAACACCGAACCTTGAGCGGGCAAATTCAATTTGTCCTGGAGATGGGTCAACACCAAGGACTTGCGATGGTCTGGCTCCAGCAATAATCTCTTGCGTGAAGGCCCCATTGCCACAGCCCACATCAAGCCACTTTTGTCCCGGCGCCACACCACACCAGTCAAGAAACTGGACGCCAATCTTGCGGCTCCATCGTCCCATTTGCCGCTCATAAGCCGCGCCGTCTGAAAATTCCTGTGCCGCTGTTGTCATGGGACTCCTCCGCCAGAATGGTCCTGCCAAACTATATCTGATTGATTGCATAAGTCAGACTTGACAGCAACAGTAAGCCGACTTAATCACTCGGATATATCCCGACTAAACCAGTCGGGAATAAAAGGAGCCGGAAATGAAATTTCTTCTCGCCGCATCAGTTGCTGTCTGTTGCATCACCCCCGCCTTAGCTGACGACGCTGCAATCACCTGGACCCTCAAGGGTGCCACGTTTGATCCATCACCTTTGACGATCGAAACCAAAGGCGATTTCACCATCAAGTTTATCAACACCAATGCCACAGCTGGTGAACTGGAATGCAAGGGCCTGAAAATTGAGAAAGCCGTTGTTGCCGGTGGCACCATTATGGTGCGCGTGTTAAACCCTAAGCCCGGAACTTATGATTGCGTTGACGAGCCCCATGAAGATGTGGCCAAAGCCCAAATCATCATCAAGTAAGAAGTGGCAAGATGTTTGGCACCGCCGTTATTGTTTTTCGCGAAGTTTTTGAAGCAGGCCTCGTAATCGGCATCGTTGCTGCAGCCTTGGGCCACGCGCCCAAGGCGATGCAATATATCTGGGGCGGTGTGCTTGCGGGCGTTGCTGGTTCATTGCTGGTTGCCCTACTGGCATCACAGATCAGCAATCTATTTGAGGGCTACGGCCAAGAATTATTCAATGCGGC
>PLXI01000239.1 GCA_003151375.1 Hyphomicrobiales bacterium | reverse complement strand
CGGAAACGCCAGCCGTCGTCCTCAACCAGTGGCCCTTTCATTGCCGGTTCGTTATCATCCGGGCGTGAAGGCGTGAGCGGCTGCGGCGGCGAAGGCTCTTCCCGCAACCCGCGAACAACCCACGCCGGCAATGGCGCATGCACCGCATCCGTTTTTTTCCCGCGCTGCTTTTCTTCCTTCGGTTTATCATCTTGTAAATGTTCGAGGCGGCGCAAGACGAGCGGCACATCTTCGCCCGCCATCACAAATTCCGCCTCTTTGGCCGCCGCCGGAAAAGAGTCTGCAACAAGGTTATACCAGCAATCCGGCTTCGGTCCGCGCACGCCGTGATGCCCGCATATATATAGTCTGTCCTCGGCACGCGTCAGCGCCACGTAAAGCAGGCGGCGATATTCTTCATCCTGCCGTTCACGCGCCGCAGCCTGTCTTGCCGTATAAGCGGGCGCTTCAAATTCCTGGCGCGGCGACCATAGTGGAACGCCCGTCTCATCTTCCGGCCAGAGCAGATGCACGCGACCTTTATGATGGTCATGCATCTTCTTCACCGTATCCGGCAAAAAGACGATCGGCGCCTGCAAACCTTTGGAGCCATGCACTGTCATGATCCGCACGAGATCCGCCTTGCCGGGGTCCTGCTCACGCTTGATCTCCGCCTCACCGCGTAAGAACCAATCGACAAATTTCTGCAGCGACGGCGTATGGCTTTGCTCGTAATGCAGACAGCTATTCAGGAATTCATCGAGCGCATCCTGAATATCGAATCCCAGGCGCCCATAAAAAGCACGGCGTCCGCTGGTTTTATCCGCAAAGCAGGGCGTATTCAGCGCTTCGGCAAAGAACGCGTAAGGCGTGATCAGACCCGCCTTGCTGATCCATTCCTGTAGCCATTTTGCCAATACCGGCTTCTGCTGCTGCACCGAAGACCAGAGCGTATTTTCACGCTGATAACTTAAGTGGTAAAGTTCTTCTTCTGAAATTCCAATCAGGGGCGACTTCAGCAGGCTGGCTAAAGTCAGATCATCCTTCGGCAGCAGCGCAAACTGCGCCAGCGCCAGCAGATCCATCACCGCTATTTCCTGCGTCAGCGTCATGCGGTCAACACCCGCCACCGGCACATCGCGGCTTTTCAGTGCGCGCATCAGCAGTTCTACAAACGGCCCGCGCGACTGTACAAGAATAAGAATGTCCCCTGCACGAATAGCGCGGGCCCGGGAGGAGAGCATTTCTTTTTTATCGAGCCAGACTCTGATCGTTTCCGCTATTTTCTCCGCCAGACGGCTGGCGGCATTATCACCTGTATCGACTTCCGTCGGTAACTGCCACGGCGCGACGTCTTTTTTCTTTTCCGTCTTGATCAGCGGCCACAACTCCACCATCCCCGCCTGTCCGGTGCGGAATGGCAGGTGCAGAACATCGCGCTCGGCGACACCCTTGCGCGCCTGCGGATTACTGAAGACGCTATCGACGACTTCCAGCACCGTCCGCGTCGAGCGGAAGGAATATTCGAGGAATATCTCCCAGCCCTCCTGCACTTCATTGACGCGCTGTCCGAAAAACTTCTGCATACGCGCAAATTCATAGGGGTCCGCGCCCTGAAAGCTGAAGATGGATTGCTTGTCATCGCCCACCACAAACAAAGTGCGTGTGAATTTTTGTTCTTTGCCCTCGCCTGCGAAAAACTCTTCCGCCAATCGGTTGATGATGATCCATTGGGCGGGGCCTGTGTCTTGGCTTTCATCGAGCAGAATATGTGATAGGCCTGGATCAAGCTTGAATGTCACCCAATCGCGCGCCTGTGATGTTGAAAGTAACTGAGCCGTGCGGCGGATCAGATCATCAAAATCAACCTTGGCGGATTTTTTCTTTTCAAGTTCGATTTGGCGCAGGGCAGCAGCAGCAATGGTAAAGGCTTGTGCATTTGCTTCAATCAGTTCAAGAGAATGCAAACGCAAAAGCAATTTGTCGAGCCGGGAAGCTTCCTTAGTAATGAACTCTGCAACAGCAGGGTGATCAGTATTCATTCTCACCGAAAACAAACTCTTCCGCAATGTCAGTGCATCTGTGAAATAATAGTCTAGCAAAGCTTCATTGACGTCTGTCGAAGTTGAAATTTTACGCAGTTGGTTCGGCACGTTTTTATGGGTTGGGTAGCCCGCCAGCACTTCAGCACATCGCGCATAAGCCTCACGATCAGCGCGTGTGAAATCAGCGTAAATCTCTTCAAAAGTGTGAGAAGGTGGAAGGCCCGCCGCCGCCTTAAGCAGGACAGCGTAAGCATCCGGTGAGAGATCTAAAATAGCTGGATCGGATTTGCGCAGGCCAGCGATGAATTCTTCAATCACCATGCCGAATTGGTCTTTATTCAAACGATCACTCAACACATCAAAAGCTTGCGCGACCTGCGGTCCCACTTTCTGGCCATAGGTCACTTGCGCAATTGCTCGCTCTCGCAGTTCGTCTGCCGCCCGGTCTTCTAGCAAGCTAAAGCCAGGTGCCAGACCAGCTTCGACCGGAAACAAATGCAATAACCTTTCACAAAAAGCATGTATCGTTTGGATCTTCAACCCGCCCGGCGTTTCCAGCACCAAAGTAAACAGCTTGCGCGCACGGGTGAGAATGATTTGGCTTTTTCCATCAGCGCCTAGACTGTTGATGGTTTCGCCAAGTTTGTCATCGCTCAACGCTGTCCAACCTGCCAATTGACCGAAAAGCCTATCGGCCATTTCTGCGGCAGCGGCCTTGGTATAAGTGATGCAAAGAATCGAGGCTGGCTCAACGCCTTCGAGCAAAAGCCTGATGACGCGTTGTACCAGAACTTGAGTTTTTCCCGAACCCGCATTGGCGGAAACCCAGACAGAATTTTTTGGATCTGCGGCCTGCTTTTGCCTATCGGTGGGAACAAATTGTTTTTCAGGGGCGGCACTCATCACTTCTGTTCCGCCAATTGCCATTCAAGATAACGTGACAAGTGATCATATTCTTGATCTGCGTCATCCATTTCCACACTTACCCGCGGCAGATACGATTGGGCTGGATCGCGGTAAATGCCGAGGATTTTTTTGAACCCTGCCATATGCTGGACTGCAAGCTCAGCAATTTCGTCCGCGCCATCTTTGACGGCCGACTTTTTTTCCAATCCTTTACGTCCGCCACCGATTTTAAAATACAAAAGTTCTGTGACGGAATGCGGTTTGAAATCAAATGCACCATCTAACAGCATCGCCGCTTCAAGCGTGAGCTGCGGGCTGAACTTGGCTTTCACTTGATCTATGCTCGGCACTTCGCCGGTTTTGTAATCAATGATCCGCGCCGAATTGTTGTTTAAAATGTCGATACGGTCAGCACGGGCGGTGAGCGTGTATTCAACACCTTCAACTTTGAATTTATATTTGCCGTTGAGTTCAGCAAAGGTTTTAATGAGGTGATTGCGTAGTTCAACTTGCTCGGCCCAAAGGAAACCTGCGAGGCGTTTGAAATGTGGCGCCCAGAAATGTTGCTCTTGAGCAGCACCCAAAGTGGCCAAGATTTTTTCACCTTCGGCTAAAAGACTTTCCAAACTCGGTGATTGTTCAGCATTCCATTTTCCAATCGCATCGTGAAACAGACTACCGCGCAGACCTTCATGGGGGACTTCAGCAAAATCTAGCAGAGGTTCAAGTCGCAAAATCTTTCGGGCATAAATCGCATAAGGATTGCGGAATAGTTTTTCGACATCGGTCACACTAAAGCGTGTTGGGCGCGAAGCAATAGGCGGTGCGAAATTTGGCTTTTGCATCGGGGTTGCCGCATCTGCATGGTCCAGAGTTTGCGCCAATGCCAACCACTGCGCACTTTCTGGTGCTGCAACACCAGAAGTTAAGAGAACCGCCTTTAAGCGCAACACCCACCGCGAAGGTGATTGTGGCGCGTGATTGAGCCGCTTTGACCAGGTGAGATAGACTTGTGGGGAACAAAAGCCTTGTTCAAAATCGTGTGCCGCCATGCCAATGTCCCGCTCTGGCAGGGGCAAATTCAGTTTTTCACGCATGCTGCGATTGAGCCAAGGGCCAGGGTCAGCGCCTTTGGGCCAAACTGTTTCGTTAAGCCCGCCCAAGATCATCACATCAAAAGGCATAAGGCGCGCTTCAATCGTGCCCAAGATAGCAAGACGTGGATGTCCGTCATCATTCGGCGGCTGCTTTTGGGTTTGTAAGAACTGATGCAGCAACATGGCTGTTTCTTGGGCTGTTGCATCAGGCTGGCGATGTCCTTCGGTTTTCAACTCGTCCAAGAGATCGAGCAGGCCCGATGACGTTTCATCCCAAGCCATTTGCAGAATGGCAAAGTGCAAGGCGTTTTCATAAGCGACAAGATTTGCTGTCAATCCAGTGCCATCAACGACAAGTAGATTCATCAGTTGATCAATGCTTTGCGCTAGCGTTTGAAGTGCCGCCCAATCATCGGCAGTGAAGGCTTTGACCGCAGGATGCAGATGATGATCAACGGCGGCTTTGCTTTGTGCTTTGGACAACATCGCAACATAGCTTTCGAGCATCACCACCGGCCCGCGCAAAACCGCAAGTTCAAATTGTTGCACTAGATGTAGATAATTTGATNNATTCATCAAGTTGCAGTTGCAACAATAAGTTCAAGGCAGCACCAAGCCCACGCCGCGACAGTGGCTCACCAGCACTGTCAAACACCGAGATATTCCAACGCTGTAATTCCGCTACCACACGCTGGGCCAAATCACGATCAGGTGTAACCAAGGCTGCCGTTCTATTCGGATGGTTAACAGTTTCGCGCATTATGAGTGCTATGCTGCGTGCTTCCAAATGACGATCAGGGGCCGCAATTTCAGTAATGCCTGCAACTCCTTTGGCGATTTTCTCACGCAGCAGCGGCAGTGAAATGTGCCAATTTGGTGTGGTTTCAGTTGGCTGGAAAAGCGCGCTGGCTAAAAGATTGCGTGCATTAGGCTTAGGCCCAAGATTGTTGACAGCTTTGCGGTCGATCCCAAATTCTGCCAGCAATGCTTTAAGTGCAAATTGCGGATGCTCTGGCTTCAACGCAACCCAACTCTCTTCATCGGCGATAAAATCCAATCCCGGCAAAATCACAGCACCTTCGCTATAGTTGGCAATGGCGGCCAAAAGTTCNNCCACCCTCAGCGATGCGCCGCGCTTCAGCTCTAATCATGGCGCTGCGCCTTGCGGTTGATCCCATTTTGCCTTCAGCGTTTTTCAGCGCGGGCAAGGTTTTCAGAACCATTTCCAATAGACTGATGATGGTTTGGCGGTGTTCGGCAATGTCTAAATCATAAAGCTCGATGAATTTCGCAACACTCAGCTTATGGTTTTCCGCCGTGATGATAATTTCACCTAAGCTTCGCGCAAGGTTGAGCGCTTGCACCGCACTGGCATTGATTTCACCTGCCAGAGGGATCTGAGGATTATTCGCCGCCCACAGCTTCACCAGTCGTTTGAGTTCCAGCAAAGTTGCAATCGCAGACATCGGTTGGGGCAAATCACCCGCCACCATTTCATCTTGCAAACGGTCTTCGTCCAAATCGCCAATTGGTTTTATGCGCGGCATGATGAGAGCGTTTTTCTTGGCTCTACTCAGAAGTATTTCACTGAAGGCCTGCGCTGCACGCCGCGAAGGCAGTAAAATTGTCCAATCACTGAGCGGGCGAGTGGTTTCACCCGTTGGAAAACGCGCCAGCACTTCATCGGCCAAAATTTCAAGAAAGGGCGCGCCAGCAGCAATGTTGAAAACCTGCGGGCCGCGCTTATCCATATTCAGCCTCTGGCCAATCGTGCCTCAGCGGCGGGGATGCCTTCGGGTGTGCCCACATCAAACCAATGGCCGAGGTGTTCAAGCCCATAAAGCCTGCCAGCGGCGATGGCTTTGTTCCACAAAACATTCATTGAAAATGCTCCTGCCGGTGCATCTGCAAACAAACGCGGATGAACAATATAGGCGCCGATATAAACCTTCGCATTTTGGGTTTGGCGGGTGAGATGGCCATCAGGGGCGATCACAAAATCTCNNGTCCAGAAGCAATCACTGTTGAGCACATAGAAAGGCTTGTTGCCCAGCAAAGGCAAGGCGCGCGCAATGCCACCACCAGTTTCGAGCACCTGATCAGTCTCATCAGATGTCTTTATCTCGATGCCGCGTTGCGTCTTGGCCCAAGCCTCAATCTGGTCAGGCAGATAATGCTTGTTGACCACAATATTTGTAACGCCTGCGGCTTTGAGTTTTTCCACCACATAATCAATCAGCGTTTTGCCCGCCACTTTGATCAAGGGTTTTGGCGTGGTAAGCGTTAAAGGCCGCATGCGAATGCCAAGACCTGCCGCCATGATCATGGCTCTGTCTGGCTTTTCACTCATGGGTTTTGCCAATGTTCAGCGCTTCCGGCATTTCATGCAGGAACCAGCTTTTGATTTTGCTGAGAGCGGGATGTTCCAAATTCCTTGCGAGATAACGCGAAACCCGTGGCATGTGTTTGAGATATTGCGGTTTGCCATCGCGCGCGTTGAGCCTGGCAAATATGCCAAGAATTTTGCTGGCACGCTGCGCACCCAAAATGGCATAAGCACGCGCAAATTCTTCAGCTTCAAAGGCGCCTCGCATTTTGCGTTGATTTTCATAACGCACATAAAGTTGATCCGTGAAAGCAAATTCCACATCTACCCGCNNGGCAGCCATATCAGATTGGGCGAATGAAAATCGCGCAACACCCATATCGGTTGCGCGAGTTTAGTGACGGGCAGAACCTCTTGCCACAGGCCTGCAAAAGAATGGCGCAAGGCTTCAAGCGCAACGCGACCGTGAAGGTGAGCATGAAACCACACGGGCAGCAGATCAACCTCAATCAGTTGCGCTTCTTCATCATAAGAAGGCATAGCATAAACGCCTGCGCCGCGCACTGGCACTTGGCGCGGCCAGACGCGGCTTGCCATATCAGCCAAAAGATCAATAGCGGCGTGCATCGGCTCTGCCATATCCGCGCCCGCTCTGATCATCTGGCCATAAACTTGCGAACCTAAGTCTTCGATCAATGCTAAGCCGTGGTTTAAATCGCAGACCAAGATGCGCGGCGCGCTATAATTCATCTTAAGCAGTTCATCATTGACGCCAACCACTTCGCGCAGGCCTTCTGCAAGATGGGCTATGGCGCTGTAAGGTCTGCCATTTTTAACTGGCGGCCCATCTGGCCTTTGCGGCATGTCCATTAGGATCAATGCGCCAGACCCATTTTGCACTTTTTCATAACGTCGCGATGACGCATCCCCCTCAAAGAAACGCCTACTGGCCAATGCAATGTTATGAGCATTGAAAAATGCTTCAATCTCAGCATTGCGACTTAAGGCCTTGGCCCATGCACCACGCGCCTCAACTTCAATGTCGCGGTTGGTGCCGCTGCCCGAAAGAGTGAGATGCAGCCTGTCTTCGGAAAGCCTGTCGCAACTGTCTTGCGGCCATTCAATTAACAAAAGATGAGTCTTCACCAACTCTTCCAACCCAAGCTCAGCCACATCGCCGCTTGCTTCTAGACGATAAAGATCAATATGGGCTACAGGCACGCGCAGATCGTCATAGGCCTGCACGAGCGTGAAAGTAGGGCTGGGCACATCAAAATCTTTTTCATCCACAGCCAAAGCCTTGATGAAGGCGCGTGCGAAAGTGGATTTTCCTGCGCCCAAATCACCCTTCAATAGAACCACAAAACCTGGCCTTGCAAAAAGTGACAGAGTTCTGGCCCAGACTTCAGTTGCTTGCGGCCCTTGCGAAACAAAGTGCATGGCTCACGCCGCTTTTGAAGTGGCCCCGCGCTGGCCCTTGCTTGGGCCGGCCAGAGGCAGGGTGCAAACCACTGTGGTGCCATGTGCCAATTTTGAAACCAGCGAGACCTTGCCACCATGCAGTTCAATGAAACTTTTTACCAAAGCAAGGCCAAGGCCGGGGCCACGGTGGCTTCCAGGCATGGGCTTTGAATTAAAGCGGTCAAACACGTGTGTCTGGAATTCTGGTTCAATACCACGGCCCGAATCGGCTACCCAGATTTGCAGATTGTCACCCTGGCGTCTGGCGCCCAATTTAATTTTCCCGCCAGGTGCGGTGAAGCCCGCTGCATTGGAAAGCAGATTGCCCAGCACTTGTTCAAGCCGTTCCGCATCAGCACGTAAAGTGTCAACATCTGAGGCCATCTCCACCGAGAGTTCGAGGTTCTTCTTGTCGAACAGCGGCATAAATTTCTCAGCTGAGCGTTCCAGTAAACTGGCCACATCAACGTCAGCGAGCTTCAATTCCATTTGGCCCGCATCAATGGCGGATAGATCAATGATTGCGTCAATGATGACCTTAAGCTCTTCCGAGGCCCGGCGAATGGCCGATACATAGTCGCTTTGTTTGGGTGGCATGGGCCCGGCCACACCAAACGACAATGCGTCTGAAAAGCCGATGATGCTATTGAGCGGGGTTCGCACTTCGTAAGATACATTGGTGAGAATGCGGTTTTTGAGATTGTCTGCCGCCTCAAGCGCTTCTGCCCTGTCTTGCAAGGCGCGCTCGACGCGCGATGAATCAGAAACGTCGGTAAAAGTGAGCAGCGCGTTACCATCAGGCAAGGGCACAGCACGGTAACGCATCATGCGGTTTGCATGTTCAATGCGGCCGTCAAGTTCTTTGCGGTTGGCCTCAAGCCCGGTGATTGAGTATTTGATATCGGCCCAAGCATTTTTTGCATCAAGAGCCAGGCTGGGCAGACGGGCAATTTCATCGAGATGTGGCTTTTTTTCTAGGAATGTCGGATCGAGATTCCAGAAGCGTCCAAAAGCTGGGTTAAACAATCTGATGCGACCGTCAGGGCCTGACAACGCAATGGCTTCGGCCAGATTGTCCAGTGTTTCACGCTGCACATCAAACAGTTCATTGATGCGGCTTTCAAGTTGGCGTTCTTTGGTGAGATTTTCGTAAAGGTAACTTACGCCACCATAAGGATGTTGTTCTGCAACAACGCGCAGTGAGCGACCATCTGGCAAATACCAAAACTCCTCACGGGATTCGAGTTTGGAATAAGCGTCAAGTTGCTTGCTGCGCCATTCACGAAAATTGGCCTGTTCGGGCAGCATGCGTTTCTGGCGCAGGCGGTCAAGAATTTCACCATCTGCTGGTTGGCCCGCGAGATAACTTTCCTCCAACTGCCACAATTCAGTATAGGCCTGATTATGAAAGCGAAGACGCTGGTCCGGTCCAAAAATGGCAATTGCAGTTGAAAGCTTATCCAGCGTGGAACCATGCGCTTTAAGATAACGCTCTAATTCTCGCTCAGCTTCTTCAAGTGGGGTTACATCTATCGCCAAACTAAAAATGCTGTCGTTTTTTGGCATTTCGTGGATACTGTAAGCGCGTTTGTGACCCCCAAATACCGCGTGCGCGCGACCAATGCGGTGGCTTGCTGCGTCGGCTTTTGAGCGATCAATGCTGTCTGGTCTGATAAAGGCGAGATTTTCACTCAAAACCCGATCAGCTGAAGCGGCCCCTGTCGCATCAACATAAGCTTTATTCACCCAACCAAGCCCACCGTCCTTGTTGGTCAACCACACAGGGAAGGGAATTGCATCCAAAAGCCCACTCAGTCGTTCGACCTGTTTGGCAAGCTTATGGGCATCAAGTTGGGTCTCGCTGGTTTCCAGCCGCTGTCCAGCAAGAGGCCTAAAGCGCAAGGTGGACATGGTGCCAGCAGCACGGCCGTCAGCTTCCAACAAATCGCCAGCGCGGGTTCTTATGCCGATATTGAACGGTGCTCCAGATTGGCGAAGTTTTGTAATCCCGCTTAAAAGTTGGTCCGCTGAATCGCGTTCCAACCAGGCCGGAAAATCCATCACGGTGGTTAAAGTCTTGGGTAAATCAACAATACCGTGCAGGGAGCCGACCATGCGATCAGGTGCTGTTGCGGCGGCACCCCAGGTTATCAGGATGAGTGATTCCGCTTGCAGTGCCGCCTCAGCTTCATTGAGCTGATATTCAACTTCTCCCAACTTGCGCTTAGCGGTTTGTAGGATCGCACCACTGCGCTTGGCGCGAAGAGCAAAAGCACCCGCCAAGGCCAAACCAATCACAGAAAGCCCCCAAGACAATGTGCTGCCAGAAAGCTTTTCGCTTACATCCAACAAAGCAGCATGGGCAGGCATTACGTTGGCCACACTCAGCGCGGCGCAAGCAAGCACACAGCGCAAAGTCCTTCCATGCTGAAGTGGCAATAACATCACCAAAATTTGGCCCCACAAACGTGTTTCGCCAGCGAATCAGCGAAGCATTTCTTGAACAAGCTATAGACGGAAGCAAGCCCCGCGTGAATCCAGTTTCAAGATTTGGATTTGGTCTCCAGCACGGCTTTGCCGCCGGTAATTTTGTAAATACGCCCGGCGATTTTGCGCCAGGCTGGCCTGTGGGTGATGGCAAGGATAGTAAGGCTGCCCGAAAGCGCTTTTACATTTTTGCAAATTTCCGCTTCGGTCACCTCATCCAAGGCGCTGGTCACTTCATCAAGCAGCAAAAGCTTGGGTTTGTGCACCAAGGCACGCGCCAGTGAAATGCGCTGCCGCTGGCCGCCAGAAAGTTTTGCACCCATAGTGCCAATCTCAGTATCTATGCCTTGGGGTAAGTCTGATACGAATTCAAAGGCGCCGGCCAAACGCAAAGCGTTTTCAATATCCTCTCGGCCCAACTTATCATCACCCAGAATGATATTATCTGCGATAGTGCCGCGCAGCAAAGTCAACTCCTGCGGAACATAGCCAATTTGGCTGCGCCAGGCTGTGAGACTGATGGTGTTGAGATCAACACCATCTATGGTGATGCGGCCCTTGGTCGGTCGATTAAAACCGATGACAAGGTCAAGCATCGTGGTTTTGCCTGAACCCGATTGGCCAACCAGAACGGTGATCTTGTTAGCAGGTATTTCCGCAGTGGCATGGGAAAGAACACGCTTTGTGCCATAAGAGAATGTAACATCTTCAAGACACAGCGCCTTGTTGAGGCTTGGCAACAGGTGGCCAGTGTCCACTTCTTCTTGGGCTTCACCCCTCTGGATCGTATCCATCACGCCGAAATAACCAGCTGATGCAGAGATGGCTTCTTGCAAGGATTGCTGAATGCGTTTGACCACATCAATCATCTGATAAAAGACAATGCCAAACACCAAAAATTGTGACATCGGGGTGTGCAAAACTTCAACGCCAATCCAAACGGCGGTGATCACCAACAGCGTTGCTAAAATGTCTTGCCCATAGAAAGTGGCATGACGACTGATGATGTTTTGAATGAAGCTTGTGCGCAAATCCCTGATATTGGCGTTAAAGCCTTGGATGAAGCGTCCCTGCCTACCCATGGATTTGAGTGGCTTCATATTATTCACCACGTCTTCGAGGCCCGTGGTGAGATCATTCGATGCTTGGAACTGTTGTTTGCTCGCCCGCTCGGCAAATTTTAAAACGGCACTCAGCGGCCAAATTAATAAGGCGATAGCAATCACTGTGAACAACAAAAGCTGGGGGGATACTAAGGCTGCGGCCATAAACAATCCCAGCCCGGAAATCAGTGTTGTCACATGAGATGCTGAAGACAAATAGGCTTGCGCCGCCAAGGTTGACTGGGCAGAAATTTGGGCGGCAACTTCGCCCGGCTTATGATCGGTGAAATAGGTCCAGTTCGCTTGTACCATCGCCGACAGCAACTTGGTGCGAATGCCGGTTGCAACATCGCCCACAGAGATGCCCACGAATGCCATGGACGCCAAAGCAATCAATGATTTGAGTACCAAACCAACAGCGACAAAAATCAGTAACATGGTGAAAGTAGGTGTGAGACCGAGCCAGTTGAAAACCTGATCGATGATTTTGGAAATGGCTGAATTCTTCTGCCCTCCGTCAGATGTCACTTGCGAAACAAGTGGCACCAAGGCACCCATGCTGAGAAAATCTGAGGTTGAGGCAAGCAACATCAGCAAGGCCACCATGATGGGGCGGCCGCCTGGGGCATTCCAATAAATACTGAAAGCCTTGCGCCACATTAAGCGAGCTGTCCTTTATTCAAAACTTTTTCAAACTGCTGGCTCAGCAAAGCAACATCAACACCAGCAAAAGACTGAATACCCACCATCACTTGATGTGGCGCAAGACCTTGGCAAAAAGCGACGACTTTTTCTGGCGTCATCGATTCGCGCGACCAATGGGTTTTGCACAGCAATTGCGCTGTATGAAAATGCGTGGTCTCTGCCTGGCTCAAATTATCAACATAGAGACCATAAAGATTATATTCTGACACCCGCAAGCGATTGCGAAATGCGCGCTGCCACTGACCATCATGTTTTTCACCCAAACGCATTTGCAATTCAATCGCACTTTGTCTGCGCCACGTGATAAAATTATCGACATAGCCATAATAGCTGCCATCGAGCGGAAGATCTAACATCTCAAGCGCCGCACGGGTGTAAGCCGGATTGGGCGTGGAGGTGGCTTGTGTAGCTACGCCGGAATGATAAAGGCGAAATTTGTTGTTCTGGATGAGTTCTGCAACATCAAACGGCTTCAGAAAAAAAGTATCCGAATCACAATAGGCCAGACCGTCTTCACTCAACTGCGAGGCAATGCCTATTTTGACCATTTGCTGCAAATGCCAGCCAATTGACAGGCCAGCGGTTTTTGACCACCACACACTGCGCCCGCCAGCAAAGGGCATATGGAACAGCAAGCGCATTTTGCCTGGCAATATATCATCGGTCACAAGTACATGCCGACGGGGCCCTTGCAAGTGGCGGAACATTGCCAAATGAGGCCTGTCGACAACAATATAATGAGTCCAATTTCCGCTGAGCAAGGCATCCATGCTGCGGCATAGAAGTACACATCGCTGATAGTCACCAGTGTAGCTGGGTGTGACAAAAGCCCAAGCCTTGGCACTGTCAATCAGGGCGCCTTCAACCAAGCCGCGCTTCCCACAAACTGAGCACTGAGACGACTGCAAAGCCAATGGCATAAAAAATATAGACGCCGGCAAATATCATGGCCGGAGTGCCAAATCCAACAACGACCAGCGCCGCAAAGCAAAAAGCCATGGCCAATTCCAAGTAAACTACTGCTGGAACCCGAGCAATATTGTAAGCCTTCTGACCCTTGACCTGAGTGGTTTCAGCGGTGACATTTAGTTTTGGCGTGCGCACAAATGGTGTGGCTTGGCCGAAAAGACCCTGCAACACGGCACGGCTACAATGCATCGAAAGGCCAGTAGCGAGAGCCGTAAATGTCATGGTGGTGGTGATCAGACTGCTTGAACTGTGGCTCTTTTCAAAATCACCACTGCGGCGCGACGTCCAGTAGGTGAAGAGCGTTGCAAACATAGAAGTGACAATCATCACATTGAGAATGGTCGCCATCAAAATAAAGTGACGGCCGGCAATGAAAGGCAATAGCGCCGTCGAAAGTCCAAACACAAACAGGAACAGGAAAATAAAACTGTTCAACATATGAAATGAGCCCATCACCTTGGTGCCAAGCGGTGCGTTAGAAGTCCAAAGATTGCTAAGGGTTTTACGTCCGGTTTCGGCAGCGCCTTTGGTCCAACGAAATTGCTGGCTGCGTACGGCACTCATCTGAACGGGCAATTCTGATGGTGTTGTAATGTTTTCAGCGAAAATAAATTTCCAGCCTAGAATTTGTGAGCGAAATGAAAGATCAAGATCTTCAGTCAGCGTATCGCTGCGCCAGCCGCCAGCATCAATAATGGTTTTCCTTCGCCACATGCCGCCTGTGCCATTGAAATTGATAAAGCCATTGGAAGCCTGCCTACCGCCATGTTCCACTGAAAAATGGTTATCGATGGCAAAGGCCATCAGACGTGTGATGAGGGAATAATCGGCATTGAGATGTTGCCAACGGGTTTGTACCATGCCGACTTTGGGATCAGCAAAATAAGCAATAACCTGTTTGACGAAATCCGGGCGTGGTAAAAAGTCCGCATCAAAAATAGCAATGAACTCTGCTTTGTCCAAACCCATGCCATATTCCAAAGCGCCAGCCTTAAAGCCAACATGGTCTGGCCGTTGTACATGGGTGATGTTGTGACCAGCCTTGCGAAGTTCGGCAATTACACGTGCGGCAATTACGCAGGTTTCATCATCGGAATCATCCAGCAACTGAATGGAAAGCTTGTCTGGCGGATAGTCCATCTTTACGACATTGCGCAAAAGACGCTCGACCACATATTGCTCATTGAAAATGGGAAGTTGAATTAGAACTGTGGGATAAGGGCCAGACCAGGGTGTTGGTATTTCAATTGAGTTATTGTTTTTCTTGGAACGCCAATAAAGAAACGCCAGATAACCTTGGGCAAGACCAAAGACCATGATGGCAGCACCAGAAAGCAAACCTGCCAATTCAACAATGATCCGAAGCACAATCAACTTATCTCATCCTGTTCACAGTTATCACTGCTTTATCAGTTTTATTCAGTCTGCCAATGCCTGACGCCCCTGCCAAGCGGAATCGCCACACCCCTAGGGTTTGCAGCTCTCGCAGCCCATACAAAGCGCGCTAAGCAGAGTCAAATCAGCGGAACATCAAAATTCGGATGAAATGCTGCGCATTTTCTGGCATTCTGACGAGGTGATTTATCGCTTGCTCCCATCAACGCGCATTGATTTTTACGTTCTGGCCAATGTTCTCAGGCCGATGCGTAACGTGTTTTTGTTTGTTTTGATCATTCTTGAATGTGTGCGCTTCAGGCTTGGTCTTGGGTTGGCCATTCACCAAGAAAATTTTTTGGCGCTGGTTTTCACCTATATGGGCCAATGGCTAGCGCTTTATGCCGGCCTTGCAATGCAAATGGCTTTAGCGGTGGGCGTGATGCTT
>PLXI01000151.1 GCA_003151375.1 Hyphomicrobiales bacterium | reverse complement strand
AACCCTGCCAGCCGATGCTGTAACCGCATCAGGCAGCGGATTGGATCCTCATATTTCGCCGGCATTTGCAAATTTGCAAATCGCGCGCGTGGCCAAAGCCAGAGGCTTGACCGACGAGCAGATCAAATCCATCGTCACCACTCAAACTGAAGAGCCAATTCTAGGGCTGTTCAGCGAGCCCCGCGTCAACGTATTATTGCTAAATCTTGCATTAGATAGGTTATCCTCGGCACCGAATGGCTGAATCGAACGATAGACGTCCCTCTGCGGACGCACTGCTTGAACTTGTCGCGAATGAAAAACGCGGCAAATTAAAGATTTTTATTGGCGCTTCACCCGGTGTGGGCAAAACCTATGCGATGTTAACGGGTGCAAAACATTTGCTAGGCGAAGGCAAGGATGTGATCATCGGCGTCGTTGAAACCCATGGTCGCCCTGAAACTGCTGCCTTGCTCGATGGCCTCGAAGTGCTGCCACGCAGGGCCACCACCTACCGCGGCCATGCCTTGATGGAATTTGATTTGGATGCAGCCCTGGCCCGCAAGCCAGCGCTCATCATCGTCGATGAATTGGCCCATACGAATGCGCCAGGATCGCGCCACACCAAACGATATCAGGATGTCGAGGAACTTCTCACCGCAGGCATCAATGTCTGGACTGCATTGAACATTCAACACATCGAGAGTCTCTCTGATGTTGTGGCCACCATCACCAACGTTAAAGTGCGCGAATTGGTTCCTGACACCGTTATCGAAAACGCCGCCGATGTGGTGCTGGTGGATATCACCCCGGATGAATTGATTCAGCGTCTCAAGGAAGGCAAAGTTTATTTGCCCGACAATGCAAGACGAGCCGCCGATAACTTTCTTCAAGTTGGCAACCTCACCGCCTTGCGTGAGTTGGCGCTGCGGCGCACCGCTCAGCGCGTTGATGACCAAATGGTTGATTATTTGCGCCAACGCTCCATTGAGGGGCCATGGCCAAGTGCTGATCGGATATTGGTTTGTGTTGGTGGAGACGACTATTCAGAAAGTGTCGTGCGCCAAGCAGCGCGAATCGCAGGCGCATTGAACGCGACTTGGATTGCCGTGCATGCATCCAAGGCGAATGACACAATANNAGGTTAGGCGCTGAAGTGTCACGCCTCAGCGCAACAGATTTACCCACCGAGCTCCTCTCATATGCAAAGCGCGAAAACATCACACAGATCATCATCGGGCGCTCAAAGTCGGGTTTCCTGAAGCAAACTCGTCACCGTTCCTTGTCGGACGAACTCATGCAACAGGCGCAAGGCGTATCAATCCATGTTATGACGGCAACCAAATCCCAACCCGTCGCTACAAGATTTAAATTCCCCAAATTCTCGATTGGAAATTTGGTTTCGATACCATTGACAGTTGCCGTCGCGGTGCTGGTGGGAATGGTGGCGAGTCATTTTCTTCAGCTCCCCAACCTGTCAATGATCTTCCTAGCAGCGGTTTTATTTTGTGCGATTACTTATGGCAGATGGAGCGGTGTTATTGCCGCGGGCCTGTCTTTCCTCGCCTATAATTTTTTCTTTATTGAGCCTATTTATACGTTCACCGTCGCCAGCCCACATGAGTTGCTGGCTCTCATCATATTCCTGCTTGTTGCGGTTTTTACTGGCGGTCTGGCTGGTCGCGTGCGCGAACAATCAGATGCGGCTGTGTCGCGGGTGCGCCAGGTCGAAACCTTGTTTGATCTATCGCATAAACTCTCCGCCACCGTTGTGATCGATGATCTCATGTGGGTTGTTGCAACCCAGGCTGCCGCTACAGCAAAGGGTCATTCAATTGTTCTGCTCAAGAAGGATAATGACCTTGCCATCGTATCGGGAGTGCCGCCTGAAGATAGTTTAGGAGCCGCCGATTGGACTGCCGCGCGCTGGTGCCTGAGCCATGGTGAAATCGCGGGCTGGAATTCGCAAACCCTGCCCAATGCTCAATTCCAATACCACCCGATGAAGTCTCCTCACGGCGTGGTGGGTGTTGTGGGTGTTAGGCCTGCAGGGTCTGAGCTTTCTTCGGAGTCACGGCGCATGATGGAAGCGTTGCTGGGGCAAGTTTCCATCGCACTGGAGCGCACCTTGCTTGCAGACGATGTCGCGAAGGCTCGTGCAGACGCCGAAGGTGAAAAACTGCGTTCGGCCCTGTTATCCTCTATTTCCCATGATCTCAGAACACCCTTGGCTTCTATCATCGGATCAGTTTCCAGCTTGCGCAGTTTGCAACACAAAATGACCAAGCCAGTTCGCGACGATCTCTTGGCCAATATCGAAGAAGAAGCCAATCATCTCTCACGCTTTGTCTCAAACCTTCTCGACATGACAAAAATTGAAGGCGGTGCGATCAAGCTTTCTAACGAGACAATAGATGTGGTTGAGGCTGTCTCAACGGCGATCCGCCGTGGCAGGCAAACTTGGCCTCACCGCAAAATTATTGCAACGCTGCCAAAAAACGGCGTGATCGTGAGCGGTGATGCAGCACTTCTGGAGCAGTTGGTTTTCAACCTGATCGATAACGCAAATAAATATGCACCGACCGCCACACCCACCATCATTGGCGTCGAAAAAGTTGATAACGAAATCATCCTCAAGGTTGAGGATGAAGGCATTGGCATCCCACCTGCGGAACTTGAGCATGTCTTTGAAAAATTTTACCGTGTTGCACAAGGCGATGGTCGCGCCCCTGGCACAGGCTTGGGATTAGCGATTTGCCGAGGCATCGCCACAGCCATGGGAGGCAGTATCAAAGCTGAAAGCCCAATTGCCAAGGGCCGCGGAACCCGTATCGTTGTAAGTTTTCCGGCGAAGGAAACCACATGATCCGGCCTCTTGTGCTTATTGTTGATGATGAGCCACAAATTTTGCGGTTTCTTGAACCTGCATTGAAGGCGGGAGAGTTTGAAGTCATTACCGCAATGACAGGTTCACAAGCTGTGAAAACAGCTGCAACCAAGGCACCTGACTTAATATTGCTTGATTTGGGTTTGCCTGACAAAGACGGCAAAGACGTTATCCGCGAACTGCGTAGTTGGTCGCAGGTACCGATTATTGTGCTTTCGGCACGAGACCGTGAAGTGGAAAAGATCGAAGCCCTTGATCTCGGCGCCAATGACTACATGAATAAGCCATTTGGCATTGGGGAATTGTTGGCACGGATCAGAGTGCATTTACGCGAAAGAAAAGGCAAAGAGGCTGCGACCAGTGTTTATCAATCAAATGGAATCACCATCAACATTGCAAAACACACAATCACCAAGAACGGTCAGCCCATTCACCTAACACCAAAGGAATTCGATTTGGTTGCGCTGTTGGTGAAAAATTCCGACCGTGTGCTTACTCACAAACACATATTGAATGTTATCTGGGGCCCTGCTCATATGTATGATGTTCAATATTTGCGTGTGATGATTGGTCAAATCAGACAGAAAATCGAAAGTGACCCTTCTGACCCTGAAATTTTGTTGACTGAAGCAGGAATTGGATACCGCCTAAAAGGGGATGGCAAGAATTGAGCGCTGGTTCAAGTTCATTGAAATCTTTCGCCTGAAGCGATAGGGTCATGAATTAAGTTGCCCCTTCGGGCGCCTGAATTTTGAGTTTTTGAGGGTCCAGCATATGCGGCGGCAAGTCTCGAAAAGTCTTTTCCTTTTATTTTTAGTGCTGCCATTTGTACAATCGTCGATAGGCTTGGCCCAAGATGCTTCTTATGCAAGTGATTATCTCGCCGCCAAAAAATTTCAGATGGCTTTGAAGAAAAATGATCGCCGGGCTGTCGCCAATCTCGTGCAGTTTCCATTGCTAAATGAAAAGCCACTCGCTTCGATCAGGAACGCACACGAATTTCTAGCCCGTTGGGACGAGTTCTTTGATGCAACAAACATTCCCGCTTTAGTGACGGCTGATGCCGAACAATATGGATGGCGCGGCATTGCATTATTGAATGGCACGGTGTGGTTTGAAAAAGGCAAAATCGGAGCGATCAACTCACAAACTGCGACCTACCAAAAGGCACTGCAGGCCGCGATAACGCAGGACAGCGCTAAGCTATATGCCAGCGCGCGCGGTTACGACAAGATCACTTTCCAATGTAGGACGAAGAAGCTTTATATTCGCGCCCAACAACATGGCGACGACTTGCGTTACTTTGCCTGGAAAACGGGAGCCAATCTATTGACCAAGCCGGAACTTGAACTCACCGGCGGGAAATATGATCCCCAAGGCACGGGCGGCAATTATAATTTAGAATTCAACAATAATGGCTTCACTTACAGCCTTAATGTTGGGCATTATTTGTGTGGCGAGGATTGCAACGATTATCTCGCGGTTTCTCAGGGTGATAAACAGCTGTCTCATGAGGTTTGCACCGAGGTCCGGTCTTAGAGACTTCACGCAATTCTCAGCATTGTCCAAGCTTAATAATGGCCAGCTAGATCCTGAATCAAACGTCACCCGCATTGTATTGCAGTGCAAAATAGTTTTAGCTATCCCTCGACTAAATCTTTATCTGGGAACTTGAGCCATGCCAGCAAAACCAGCCAAAAAGGACCGCAGCCCATATGCGCGGGATTTGGACAAGAACGCCGCCAACTTTGCGCAGCTATCTCCGATCACCTTTATTGAACGCACCGCTTCATTGTGGCCTGACCGCATTGCGCTGGTTCACGGGCAGCGCCGCCAGACTTGGGCAGAGACTTTCACACGGTCGCGCAAGCTGGCTTCTGCTTTAAAGAAAAAAGGGCTCGGCCACGGCGACACCGTAGCATTCCTTGGTGCCAACACACCGGAGACTTTTGAAGCGCATTTTGGCGTGCCGATGATGGGCGCTGTGCTCAACACCATCAACACAAGGCTTGATGCCGAGACGGTGGCTTTCATTCTCAATCACGCGGAAGCCAGCATTCTATTTGTCGACCGCGAATTTTCTGCCACCGCAAAAAAGGCACTGAAACTTTTGGGCCGCAAGATCACTGTCATCGATATTGACGATCCAACTTACGAGGGCGGTGAACGGCTTTCCAAAACCACCTATGAAGATTTCATCTCCAAGGGCAGTGAAAAATTCCCCGTCACCATGCCGGAAGACGAGTGGAACCCGATTGCCCTGAATTATACGTCACGNNGTTTCATTGCAACGGCTGGTGCTTTGCATGGACAATGGCCTTAACCGCTGGCACTTCCATATGCTTGCGCGCCGTTCGCACTGAGCCGATTTTCAAAGCCATCCGCGAAGAAGGTGTGACGCATTTCTGTGGTGCGCCCATCGTGCTCAATATGATCAATAATGCGCCAGAAGAAATGCGCAAATCAGTCTCACATAAAGTCAAAGCCATGGTGGCAGGGGCTGCCCCTCCTGCTGCAGTAATTGCAGGCATGGAGAAAATGGGCTGGGAGGTGA
>PLXI01000224.1 GCA_003151375.1 Hyphomicrobiales bacterium | reverse complement strand
ACCTTCAGACGCAGAGACAGCGCCGTCTCCGTCATCGCCACGCGCATCTTCGACAGAAAAAGGCCCGTCGGGTGCAGCTTCTGGGGCGGCTGGGGCGGCAGCAACTTCAGGCGAGGCATCGCTGCGCTCTAAAAGTGGGTTGCGCTCCATCTCCAGTTCAACAAAAGTTTGAATTTCGGCAGAGTTCATCTGCAACAGCTTGATTGCCTGCTGCAACTGCGGGGTCATTACCAGAGATTGGCCTTGTTTCAGGGCCAGTTTTTGCATCAATGCCATAGCGGCAAGTTCTATACCACTTAGGCAGTGCCCCCGTTAAGGGGCTCAAAAGATCGCGAAATATGGTTAGGAAATGGTAACTTCCGCCTCAGCTAAATATGGAAATTCTCACCCAGATAATAGCGCCGCACGTCTTTATTTTTGACGATTTCAGAAGGCGTGCCCTCGGTTAGGAGGTGGCCCTCATGGATGATGAGCGCGCGGTCGATGATGTCGAGGGTTTCTCTAACGTTGTGATCCGTAATAAGCACCCCGAGGCCCCGAGCGGTGAGCTGACGCACCAGCTTGCGAATATCACCGATCGCAATGGGATCAATCCCGGCGAAGGGCTCATCAAGGAGGATGAATTCGGGGCTGGCGGCAAGGGCTCTGGCGATTTCCACCCGGCGACGTTCTCCGCCAGAGAGTGCAACAGCCGACGAATGCCGGATATGGTAGATTGAGAACTCATCATACAACTCACGCAACAAACTGGCGCGCTTGGCTTTGTCAGGCTCATGAAGCTCCAACACCGAGCGCAGGTTTTCTTCTACTGTCATGCCGCGGAAAACACTGCTTTCCTGCGGTAGATAGCCAATGCCAAGCCTTGCCCTTTGAAACATGGGCAAGGCCGTGATATCGGCCCCGTCTAAGCGGATTTCCCCGGCATCNNTCTTGCCAGCGCCATTGGGGCCAAGAAGGCCCACCGCTTCGCCGCGCTGAACTGAAAGGGAAATGCCCCTCACCACAGGCCTTTGCTTATAGGCTTTGTGAAGCCCAATGGCACAGAGGCCGGTATCAACCGTCTTTTGCACGCGTGCCGACTGGGCACTCCCCCCGCTAAAGCCTCGCGGCGCCATGGGGGCTGTTTGCAGAATTCGATTTTCGTTCAGCATGCCTATTAAGAACCCGTTTGATTAAAATTAGATGAAATAGCATCACGATTAGGAAATACCTACCCCAAACTAAGCCAGCAGGCGCAGGCTATGAAGGGAATTGGTGGAAAACGCCTTATCTATCGATAGCCTGCTTGTTCCCAAGACGCCCAAGCAATTTGCAGCAAAATTTAAGGCTACGATAAGGTGTCTTAAGCGTCACGCTTCTTCTGACTGACCTACGATTTGGAACGTGGGGGACTTTCGCTCCCAGCTTCATTTCCTCGTGCAGCTTCGGGGGTTGCCGCACTAGCGCCTACACCAGCTTGTGAGCGCTGCTCAGATTGTCTTTCGTCATTCACTACCTCTCGCCAATTTCGGGGATCATCCATAAAGTTTTGTAGCTCTTCAATCATCTGTCTGGCTAACTCATCGGTTTTTCCGGTGTACTTCCCATAGAGTTCTTCAAGCTTTCGAATAGCTAGCGGCAAAACTAGCTCATGGCCCATACGATGAACCAAGTGAAGATCGGTGTATTTGCCAACGCCGGGCGCAAGTTCAGCGATCTTTTTGGCTGCGTATATTGAGGCCTGCGCCCACGCAAACACATTGCGCGAATTGTAAGAGATTTGCATAAGACGCGACTTCGCGTGCCAAGCGCCAATCCCGATTGCGCCGAACCCTACGCCGTCAAGATTGAAATCGTTTCCATGCTCGTCAACTAAATAGAGATGAGTGTCTTGCCCATCTGTTCCCACGACTAGCGCTTCTGCGTCTATGGGACGCCTGTTTTGAAGCTGCCCCACTATCATGTTGATGAATCCGTCCGGATAGTCTTTGAGTTGAGCCGCAAAAGTATCCAAGTTTAGCCCTAACGGCGCTAGAATTTCGTTCTCCGCACGGCGTCTATTAATTGCTTGAATTGCACGACCATAAATCTGCGCAACATTTTGCGGAGGAAGTTCTCGGCTACCGATTTCCTTTGTGGTCAGAGCAATCGCCTCCATATGTAGTTGCATATCACCAGCAACTAAAACTATCGACTTTCCGAATTCAGCCATCTTCTGCTGGTTGGGCTCATATTGCACATCGCCAGCAGTCAACATTCTGTCCGATGCAGTAAGAGCCGCTGTTCGCCAATCGGGCTGTCCCTCCTTGGCACTGTAATTCCATTTAAACAGTACCGCGATACAGACAGTCAACGAATTCACTCCTCGAAATTCTAGCTTCCTTTAGAAGCTACCACGGCGCAGAAATTTGTCATAGGAAGTTGGAATTTTGGGCCGTGAGGCACCTATAATAATTCTTCACACTTTCTCAAGTTAGTTAATATGAATATATTCCTTGACGCGCTTACCGCCCTCTGCTACATCCCGTCTCGTCTTTTTCCACCGGGGTCTCCCTCATGACGGTGTTCGGGATGGAAAGAGCGGCGGGTCCTGCGCGCTGGCACTATCGTGGTGTTCAGCTCCCGGGGATGTCGCGGTTTACCTTGGCCACTACGGGCCAAGCCAGTAGACTGGGCGTTTATGGTTGGCGCTTTGTTGCGACGAAGTACCTTCTGGCCACCAAAAATCTTCCTTCAATGGAGGGACAAGGTGGGTAAAAATAGCGTGATTCCAAAACCACCTCATCAAAACCCGTTTAACGCGTGGGGCAACCCAACGCATAACACGCCGCTCTATTCTAAGCGGCATACGCGGTGGATTTCCCCACGCGTCTCCCTTTATCTCTCAGGCTTCGCATGACACGAAGCCCACAAAGCGCGGGCGGCTGTCTTGGCGGCCCCAGTTTCAATTCGGTGTGAAATTGCCGTTCACGCGCCCGCCGGCCATGTTGAGGTGAAAGGTTTTGAGATCAACATTCAACTTCTGGCCGTGTATCACGCTGGTGCCCTGGACGACTTTCACTTCCCCATCCACTTCCAGCTGATCATGAACCACATCGAACTTGGCCGAATCTCCGGTGATCACCGCATCGCGGGTGTTGATCGTCACATTGCCCTTGGCGTCCACATGATCGGTCACTGACTTCATCGTGCCATCGGGTTGCTTTTCATCAGCCGAAACCACCGTCATCTCATCGGCCTTGATTGTATCGGTTGGGCGCTTGGCCACCACATTGCCGCGGAAGACGGTCTTGTGTTCAGCATCAATGATTTCCATTGAATCCGCCTCAACATTAACATTGCCAGCCGCATGCGCCACATGGCCGTTAGACATGGCCAGCACCCCGCCCACCATCATCACCCATGCTTTATTCAATGTGCCCATCAGGCCCTCCCAATTATTTTTCTATAACATTGCCTGTAAATTGCGCTTTCACATGGCCGCGCAAGGTCACAAGCTTCCCGTCTTCAGACGTTTCCATACTGTCGGCTGAAACCGTAGCACCAGAAGTCTCAACTTGAACAGGCTCTTTTGTAACAATGCGTTGCCGCTCTAAGTTAACCGTTGCCGATGAAAGCAGTGCCACATAGCGGCCCGGCTCTTCAAAGCGCACATTGCCGGAAACCATGAGATCTTTGGTTTTCAACTCATAGTCAGCATTATCAGCGATAACTTGCACTTCGCCGCCCTCGCGCCTGACAAAAGCGCCAGTAACAGTTTTAAGATGCATCAGCGTTTCGTCAGTGCTGTCTTGCACACCCTGTAAGGCCTTCACCGAAAAAGGCTTGTTGTTGATGTCGATGCCTGAAAAGCTGGAAAAGCCGCCAGCAATATGCTGGGCTTTTTCCGGAACCGGTGGCTCCGGCGGGGCAGGTGGTGCGTGAATAACGCCTTGCACAATAAAAACCACTGCAAGAGCGGCCGCGATTAAAGCAGCGCCATAACCTAAACGGCGCGAGCGCAAGGCGCGTCTGCGGGCCTGTTCGGCTTTCGAAGTGAAACTGTCAGGCGTGGGCGAAGACATCTTCTTCCGGCCAACCAAGAAGATCGAGTGCTGCCCTTGTCGGCAGAAAATCAAAACAGGCCTGTGCGATCTGTGTGCGCCCTTCGCGTTCCAACATTTGATCAAGCCGTGCCTTTAACTCATGCAGATAAAGTACATCTTGGCCCGCATATTTCTTTTGCTGTTCGGTGAGCACATGCGCACCCCAGTCTGAACTTTGCTGTTGTTTATCAAGTTCGATGCCCAAAAGTTCGCGCACCAAATCCTTCAGGCCGTGCCTGTCTGTATAAGTGCGGGTGAGGCGTGAGGCGATCTTGGTGCAATAGATATTCTGCGTATCCACGCCCAAATGCAGCTTCAACGTGGCAATATCAAAGCGCGCAAAATGGAAAAGCTTTTTTACTTTTGCATCGGCCAATAGAGCTTTCAGGCACGGTGCTGCATAAGTGCTGCGGTCCATCTGAATAATATGCGCGTTGCCGTCTCCAGTAGAGATTTGCACCACACACAGCTTGTCGCGCGCAGGCCTCAATCCCATGGTTTCAGTATCAATCGCGATAGATGCGCCCGCTTCAAAATCAGCGGGCAAGTCTCCACGGTGCAGTTTAATGGTCATTTTTCAAGGCCTCTGGTGGCGGATTACACGGGCTTGGCGGTTTCGGCAAGCGGCCCGTCCGGTTCAATCTATTTGCCGAATGTGGCCATTCCAATGCTGGTTAGACTCAAACTTTTAACTATCCAGACAGCTTTGCCTTTCTGGCCACCTTTTGCGACATGAGATGTTAACCGCCACAAAGTGAAAGTGGGGTGAACTGTGTTGAGGAATCCATTCGTTTATGAAGCTGGGGATGAATTGCAATGTGAAAAGAGTGGCCATTTTGGTTGCTACTTTGTCATGCCTTCTTTCCAACTCAGAAGCGCAAGCCGCCAGCAAGACCAGCAATATGACAGTCTCACTGAAAGTTGTTGCAGGCTGCGGCATAAGTGTGTCGAACATGAGCTTCGGCACCATCAATTCTGTCACTAACCAAACGGCAACGTCGAACGTTATTGTGACTTGCAACGCTGGCACCTTCGTACAGCTATCGTTCACCACAACGCCATCCGTTGGTCAGCCGACCCTGACTGCGAATATGACCAATCTTGCCGGAAACAAGATCGGCTATACAGTAAAGCTGGCTGGTTGGCAGGGCACCATCGGCGGCACGACTTACGGGACAACGACCATGAATGGTCAAGTAACGCCAACACCCGGCGCACCTGCTGGTTATTATCAAGATACCGAAGCGCTTTACGTTATTTATTAAGCCGCCGCATCTCCACATTTGCACTTGTATCAGAACGCGGTGCACGAAATTTTGCACTGCGCTTTTTGTTTGATCATCAGTATACTGATTATCAATGACGCTTAGGTTGTTGCAGATTGTATTGCCAAAATCCTAATCATCAACATGTTTAACAAATCCAGAATCGCGGCGTAGTGGGTCAAACTGAGGATACGCATAAATCATTGATATATATCGATAAATACTATGTCAAAGAATGATAAACCGTGAAGTGATTCAATTTGAGACTTCGCAGAGTCAAATTACTAACTGTTTTTCTCAAGCTGCGTGAAACTTGCAACCTGTATCAACTTACAAGGTTCGTCCGGGGTATTAGTGTGCTGATTATCGGAGGAATTCTATGGGAAAAATTTTTAACAGAGGTAATAACATGCGTAAATATCTTCTGCCAGTCGCTGGTCTGGCTCTTCTTGCTGCTTCTAACGGCGCATTTGCTGCGTCCGCGACCAGCAACTTTAACGTATCGGTCACTGTAACTGCAGGTTGCACCATATCGGCAACGCCTTTGAACTTCGGCTCCTTCGCCGGTTCAATTCCAGCTGGAACAACCAATACCAGCACGGTCACCGTAGGTTGCACTTCAGGTGTACCTTACGCTTTGTCATTCGCTGCCGGTTCTGTACTGGCTAATGCGACAGCCACCATGGTCAATGGTGCAGCTAATATCCCAGCTTCGTTGACGGTTTCGACCACGGGCGCAACTGGAACCGGCGCCAACACAACGGCCACCATCAATGGCACGATCGTAGCAGCTCAATTGTTTCCAGCAGCTGGTACTTATACCGTGGCTCAGGCGATCTACGTTAACTACTAAGACTTTCTAATCTTCGAATTTGAATGAGCAACCCCGGGCGCATGTCGCCCGGGGAATGCCAATTCTTGTCTGGATCTTGAGGCTGAGCGACAGCTGTACTATCGCACGAAATTTTTTGCAAAATGGAAGAACGCATCAGCAAAGACGCGCACCACTTGCGAGATGAATTATAGGGAAGCGTCTCATGCTTTTTTTGGAGTTACACATGAGACTGAAGACGAATAAAACTAACCTCGCCACAGTCGCGTTTCTCGCGGCATTGGGCACAACTTGCCCAGCAATCGCTGGCACAATGCAGGTGAGCCCCATTAGCATCGAATTGGCTGCGGGCGTTACCACCAGCACAGAAAACCTTGAAAACAAAGGCACCACTATGATCACCGCCCAAGTGCGGGTTTTCAAATGGGATCAGAAGGATGGCAAGGAAATCTTGACCCCAACAACCGATGTTGTGGCCAGTCCGCCTGCTCTCAAGATCGAGCCAGGTGGCAAAGCCACAATCCGCGTCGTTCGCCTATCGAAAGCACCAGTCACCGGTGAAGAAAGCTACCGTCTGATTATTGACGACATTCCACCGCCTCCAGACAAGGCGGGGGATTCTGTCAGTTTCGCCGTGCGTCACGCCATTCCGGTATTCTTCCAGGCCCCTGGCATCAAGACCCAGTTAAGCTGGACAGCCACCATCCACGGCGACAATTTGGAATTGACTGCCAATAATGCAGGCGATCTTCATGCCCGTCTGGCTCAGCTTGTTGTCACATCCGTTGGCAAACAAGTCGCTGCCCTCAACGGTTTGGCTGGCTATGTAATCGGCCATGATACCACGCATTGGGTGTTCAAGGTCAAAGGCGTCCAAGTTGGAAGCACGCTAGCGCTCAAAGCAGCTGGAAACGATGGTCCAATCGACACCACGATCGTCGTCAAGTAAGCGAAGGCTGCAGCAACCGATCTTTGCTGCGTTCTTGGCCCTATTGGCGCTGGCGTTCTTTGGCTTGGGCTTTGCCCGGGCCGACGACACATTGCCGCCTCCGGGTCACTTAACTGATATTCCACAGCCTGCGGGGCCGATAGCTCCGCCGGCTGGTGGAGATATTTTGCCTCCACCTGGCAAGTTAGTCGATACTGGTGCCAGCTCTGACGCGGCCAGCCAGCCCGCTGCCTTACAGCTTGAAGTGCTGATTGATGGTTATAAGATCAACTTGGTGGCTGGCTTTAGTCGCTTGCCAGATGGCGGCCTGTCTTCAGCTCGCTCAGAACTAACAGAAATTGGCATCAAAGCGCCGGGCGTCGGCAAGCCAGATGAACAAATTGCTTTGGCCAATATTCCGGGGCTGACCTATAAATTCGACGAAAAGGCTCTGACGATTGATATTACTGCGCTGGACAGCGCGCGCATCCCCAAGGCCTATGATGTCGTGCCCAAGGAGGACATGGTGGCCGCTGTTGGTGGTTATGGTGCGGTGCTGAACTATGGCGGCTATGCTGCGGCCAACACCAATCTTGGTGCTGGCAACACCAACTTTACTGGCGCTTCGCTTAACCTTGATGCAAGAGCCTATGCACCATTTGGGGTTTTGCGTCAGACTGGGATTGTGGGCACCACCACTTTTTCCGACGAAACCACCACCCGCCTTGACACCAGCTGGACTTATTCCAGCCAGAACCGCGCTGAAACTTATCGCGTGGGCGATTTTGTGAGCGGTGGTTTGGACTGGACACGCCCGGTGCGCATGGGCGGCGTAGAGGCCCAGCGCAATTTCTCGATCAGGCCGGATTTGATCACCACGCCAATGGCTAATTTCAGTGGCAGCGCGGCAGTGCCATCAACACTCGATGTTTTTGTGAACGGCATCAGGACTTATTCCCAACAGGTACAGCCCGGTCCCTTTGAGATTGACCGAATGCCCATGATCAGCGCGCAAGGCGATGCCCAACTCATATTGACCGATACCACAGGCCGCCAGACGGCGGTCCAGGCACCGCTTTATTCCTCGCCACTTCTGTTGGCACCAAAGCTGTTTGATTATTCAGTCGATCTTGGTCTAGCCCGTCTCAATTACGGGGTGGACTCATTTAACTACGACAGTGAGCCGATGCTGATTGCCTCTGGCCGTTATGGTTTCACCAAGTCCTTCACTGGCCAAGCCCATCTTGAAACCAAATATGATTTGATTGAAGGCGGTTTGGGCGGTGTATTCCAGGCTGGTAAAATTGGCACGTTCAATATCGCAGCGGCCCTAAGCGAACATCAAGGCAGTCTTGGCGGCTTTGGCTATGTTGCTTGGGATTGGACAAAAAACAATTTGCGCATTCATGCTTCCAGCTCGCGCACATTTGGCAATTTCAATGATCTCGCCGCCGTCACGGCCAACCAACAGGTTATGCCTGGAAGCACCATCTTCTCAGCAGCAGTTCCACTGGCAGTGGATCAATTGACTGCTTCTTATGGTTTTCCAGAAATGAAGCTAACAGTGGGCGGCGGCGCTATTCACTACTTACCCGCAACCGGAACTGAATCACTTCTCATCAATGCCAATGCCACAAAATCCTTGCGCAACCAGATAACGCTTTTCGCCAATGCCTATGTCGATAGTTTAGACACCAGTAATTTTGGCTTTGGCGTTGGTTTCACGATGCCGCTCGGTGGAGCTGATAAATCGATCACCGCATCTAGTTCCGCAAATTATGATAACAAGAATGGTCCTTCAGCTCAGGCCTCCGTCAGTAAGCCATTGGACGGCAGCTATGGCTCTTATGGTTGGCGGGCAAGCGGGCTTTATACCAATGGTGCCAATCTTTCAGCCTCTGGCGCATACCGCGCTGAGCAGGCATTGGTTTCTGCCGATGTTAATAGCAGTAGCAACATTGTCTCAGGCGACATGCGTGTCGAAGGATCTCTCATTGGCACGAAAGCTGGCGTGTTTGCGGGCAACCAGGTGCAGGATGCTTTTGCAGTAGTGGATGCTGGCGTGCCGGGTGTGAGGGTGGAATATGAAAACCGCTATGCCGGAACAACGGGCCGCAACGGCAAACTCTTGCTTACCGAGTTGCAATCTTACAGGCCAGCCAAGATCAGTATCGACCCCAACACTTTGCCACNNGCGCACGATGAGCGGTGTGGTGGTTGACTTCGGAGTGAAGAAAGACACGGGTTCAGCTCTGGTAATTATGAAGGATAAAACTGGCGCATTTGTAAAACCGGGAACGTTGGTCACAGTGGAAGATCAAAAAGACCCATTCCCCATGGGCTATGATGGACAGGTTTATCTCACTGGTCTTAAGTCAAAGAATGCTATTGTGGCAGATATGAAAGGCCAGCCTTGCAAAGTGAGCTTTAATTACAAAGAAGATGAAATCAAGCAAATCATCATCGGGCCACTCACATGCCAATGAATATTATGCCTGCGAAATTGCTGTTGGCCATCACGACGGCCTTTCTGTTGCAATTTTCTCCCGCCAGCGCCCAGGTATGTAATTTCACTATTTCCAATATCAACTTCGGCAATATCAACATGGGCCCGGGTGGAGCACCACCTACCAGTGGCACGCTGACCGCCACTTGTTCAGGCACGCCGGGTGCAACGATCACGATCTGCCCCAACCTTGGCGATGGTACAGGTGGTTCCACCAGCGGTTCGCCCCGCTTGATGAAAAATGGCACGGCTTCAATTCCCTATAACTTATTGCAACCCAATGGGCAGGTGTGGGGATC
>PLXI01000202.1:1189-2953 GCA_003151375.1 Hyphomicrobiales bacterium | reverse complement strand
CTTCGGCATAGACTTCCTTGATATCAGCGGCGATTGCCTTCTTTTCTTCTTCAAGGCGCTCAATGCGCTCAACAATTGACTTCAATTGACCTTCAGCAAAGGTGGTTTTGACAGGTGTGGCCATAACTTACTCCGATATACTTAATGTGATGGTTTAACTGGCTTTTGATCGCCGGTTTGATATTTGGCCTTCCACTCTTCTTGTGGCATGCCGTAAATATGTGCGCGTGCCTCAGCGCGGGTCATGTCTAACCCCTTGGACTTTGCGGCATCTTCATACCAATTAGACAGGCAGTTGCGGCAGAAGCCCGCCAAATTCATGAGATCAAGGTTTTGCACGTCAGTTCGCACCTGCAAATGCTCCACCAATCGGCGAAAAGCAGCAGCTTCGAGCTCTTGAGTGATTTTGTTATCCAGCTTCATGAACGTTACATAGGCGTTCAAATCGTTGTCGCCAAGCCGGCCCTCAACTCATCCACAGTTGCATTTTGCGGTCGCGCCTCATTAATGCTGGGGCTTGTGGCCAAGGACAGAATCCATTAGTTCATTGCTTTCAATGGGCTTTGCCCCACAATTGCTCAAATGCTCAAGGAGAAAGCGGCTTGAGGAGACCAAAGGCATGAAACAGATTATTACGGCCGCAGCTTTCGCTTTGGCATTTTCAAGCTTGGCGTCAGCACCTGCGCGCGCCGATTTGAAACTTTGCAATAATTCAGTCAGCGTTGTGCAAATAGCCATAGGGTATAAAGACAAAGAAGGCTGGGCCACTGAAGGGTGGTGGACAGTTAAGCCCAACTCATGCTCAGGCATTCTCAAGGGCGCTTTGATTGCGCGGTATTATTATATTTATGCTGTTGATGATAAAAAAGTTGGCGCTTGGCCCGGCAAGGCGTTGATGTGTATCAAAGACAAGATTTTCACCATTCGCGGCTTTGATAAATGCCAAGAGCGCGGTTATCTGCAACAAGGCTTCTTTGAAGTTGATACCGGAGATAAACCGGATTGGACAGTCAATCTGACCGGTGATAAAGCCGTTGCCCTAACCCCACCAGTTGCCCCGGCAGCGCCCGATGCTGCAGCGACAACACCAGCGGCAGCACCTGCTCCTGCTCCAGCGGCTGACCCAGCCAAACCATAACAATCAAGAGTTCGTATGCACCGTAATCGTAAAGTCAAAATACTTGCCACCCTCGGCCCTGCGTCTGGCACCGCTGAGATGATCGAAAAACTTTATGTAGCGGGAGTTGATGTGTTTCGCATCAACATGAGCCATACGAGCCACCCAATGCTGCGCGAGTTGCACGGATATATTCGACAAGTCGAAAAAAAAGTGAACCGACCCATTGGCATTCTCGCCGACTTGCAAGGCCCTAAAATTCGCATCGGAACTTTTGCTAACAGACAAGTTGTGCTGAAGGCGGGTGACATATTCATATTTGATACCAACCCGGCACCTGGCGATGAGAAAAGGGTTTATCTTCCGCATCCAGAAATTTTCGCTGGCGCTAAGATCGGTGAAAACCTGTTGTTGAATGATGGTCGTATGCGGGTGCAAATTCTAAAAGCAGCGGCTGAGCGACTTGAGACCACCGTGATCTATGGCGGCACTTTATCTGATCGTAAGGGCGTGAACCTGCCAGATACGATGTTGCCTATACCGGCGCTGACTGAAAAAGATCGCGCAGATCTTGAGGCGGCAGCCTCCTTGGGTGTGGATTGGATTGCGCTTTCCTTCGTGCAACGCGCCGAAGACGTGGCTGAGGC
>PLXI01000202.1:0-1149 GCA_003151375.1 Hyphomicrobiales bacterium | reverse complement strand
CGCGCAGCACGTCGCTTTGGCAAACCTGTCGTTGTTGCAACACAAATGCTTGAATCCATGATCGTGGAACCTGTGCCTACCCGCGCAGAAGTGTCTGACGTGGCAACAGCCGTCTATGAAGGTGCTGATGCTGTTATGCTGTCAGCGGAAAGTGCCTCTGGCGCTTGGCCGGTGAAGGCGGTTGAAACCATGGACCGCATTGCCCAGTCCGCTGAGGGCGATAGCTATTACCAGGGCATCGTTCATGCCCAGCGCACCGAAACTGATAACACCACCGCAGGTGCCATTGCAGTTGCGGCGCGCACCATTGCGGAGACGCTCAATGTGCCAGCGATTGTTTGCTATACCGGTGCTGGCAAAACCGGTAACCGCATCGCCAAAGAACGGCCCTCGATGCCGATTTTGGCTTTGACTCCCATAGAGGCCACAGCACGGCGCATGACCCTCACTTGGGGTCTGCATCCCATTGTTGTGCCCGATGCAAAATCATTGGATGATATGATGATGCAGGCGGGCGAGATTGCTTACAAAGAAGAATTTGCCAAGCCGGGTGAAAAGATTTTGATCAGTGCCGGTGTGCCCATTGGCAGCCCCGGCACCACTAATTTGTTGCGTGTGGCAACCTTGGGCCCGGGGGGCAAAGGCGTTTAACGGCTCATTTCCAACAGCTTTGAAATTTTGCGCGCCATGAAAAAGCATAGCAGCGCCAAAACCATTAACACGCACACCATGCCCCAATCCCCATCGGCCATGGGCAGGCCTGTTTTCTGTTGCTGCCATAGAAACACGCCCATTACGAGCACGACAAGGGCGCCTAACAAATAGAGCATCACCTTAGCTGCACTCATCGCCAATACAACCAGCGGCGATGTGCCCTCGTCCTTATGGCCAAGCCAATGCTTATTTTGATCGTCATTGCTCATCAGCTTTGCGCCTTGGGTTTTCACGTGTTAGCTTCATATGATGACCAAGAAGCCCTTCGACCGCAAGAAACTTAAACCCGCAACGAAACTTGTCACCGCCGCACGTGAATATACCGAACATGGCATGGTGAACCCGGCGGTTTATCATGCCTCAACTGTCACCTTTCCCACTATGGAAAGCCTTGATGATCATCATCGCCCTTATCGTTATGGGCGCCGCGGCACG
>PLXI01000142.1 GCA_003151375.1 Hyphomicrobiales bacterium | reverse complement strand
TAAAGCCCACTGCGATAATAAGTATCAACGAAATTCAGCCCAATGGCTGTGTGCCGCATTTGCACTTCACCTGCCGCAGGCGGCGCAACCGTAATATCCATGAGTTTCAAAACTTCTGGCCCGCCGGTCTTTTCAAATTGAATTGCTTTCATGGCTTACGCTCCGCGTTGAAAAGATCCTGTCTAGCACAAACTGAACTGTTCATGATATTGGTTCTGCACTAAACGCAGAGCCATTCCAAGGGACGACTGATCTATCCATGAAACTTTCATCACGTTTATCTGCGACCGAATTTCCGCCCATTGCTGAAGCCTTAAGTTGGGTAGCAAACCGCCAAAGCAACAGAGAATTACTAAACCTCTGCCAAGCTGTGCCAAGCTATCCGCCCGCACCTGAGCTGCAGGCCGAATTTGCCCGTCTTGCTCACCTGCCCGGAACAGGTGGTTATACCGAGATTTTGGGGATAAACCCGCTGCGCGAAGCCTTCGCTGGTCACCTCACCAAAGCCTATGGTGCCGACGTTACCGCTGCCGAAGTAGGCATCACCTCAGGCTGCAATCAGGCTTTTGCCGCAACGATAGCCGCACTGGCTGAACCAGGCGACAATGTCATCATGCCATGCCCTTGGTATTTCAACCATTCCATGTGGCTTTCTATGTTGGGCATTGAAACGAAATCTATTCCTGCATTTTCTGATGCTGGCGCTTGGCCTGATGTTGAAGTCGCGCGCCAAGCCATAACACCTAAAACCCGCGCCATCATTTTGTGCACGCCCAACAATCCAACGGGGGCGATTTGCCCTGCCGGCATAATTGAGGCCTTCTATGAACTCGCGGTTGAAGCCGATATCACACTGGTTCTTGACGAAACCTATAGTGATTTCCGGCCAGATGCTTTGCCACCCCATCGTCTCTTAACGCGCCCTGCGGCTCGCGATCATCTGGTGCAGCTTTTTTCCTTTTCTAAAAACTATGCGCTTGCGGGTTATCGCTTGGGCGCATTGGTTGCGGGCCCTGCCCTTATGCGTGAGGCCACAAAGTTTCTCGACACCATCGCCATCTGCCCACCAAACATCAGCCAGCAAGGTGTTGTATTTGCATTGCGCGAATTAGATGCGTGGAAGGCAGCAAAGAAAGCTTTAATGGCTGAGTGTTTGGCCGCCATACGAGCGGCCTTCAAATGGCCAGAGCTTAAATATCAACTGGTCTCCAGCGGCGCTTATTTTGCCTATGTCAAACATCCGTTTGCGGGTGAGAGCTCAAAGACAGTCGCCAAACGTCTCGCACAGGAATTTGATATATTGTGCCTGCCCGGCGTCATGTTCGGACCCGGACAGGAGGATTATTTGCGCTTCGCCTTCGCCAATGTGGACAAGGAGAAGATGGCACCGCTGGTCGAACGGCTGGTTGCGTCTCAGTCCTGAGTCTTCGGCGCGTTTTTCTCGGCCATGAAGCGATCAAACTCTTCGGCATCTTTGGCTTTGCGCATCTTGTTCAAGAACGTGTCAAACTCAGCGCGTTCTTCGTCAAGCTTACGGCGCAGGGCTTCAAGCTCATCCAGCTTGGTTTTACGATATTCGTCAAAGGCCTGATTGCCAGTAACGCTGAACCCTTGCCCACCCCAGCTGTGTCTTTTCCAGCTGCTGTTGCAGCCAGCAAAGTTTGATTTAAAATGTTCAGCCGCATCGCGTGGGCTTTTCCAACTGGTCCATGGTCCTTGCATATCAGATGCTCCCTTCCAAATTTCGCCATTGCGGCGTTTTAAAATCAGTGCGGCAATGCCCAGTGGCCAGAAGATGACAAAGCCGCCAAGAACTGCTCCAATTTCAAGGATCGACCAAGGCTTACGGTCCGCACGCGACCAGCAGCCAAATCGCCTGCCACTATCGGAACCCCCGGCTGAACTATTGGCATAAGAATAATCAGTCATCTTGCTCTCCTTCATTGTCGTCTGCTGGAAATAGGGGGCTATGGTGCCAATTCAAGGCCCCTATGTTATTTGTAATCTTTCCCTCGCACGCGCCTTGGGCTAAAGCACTCGCAACACAAGGAATTGCAACATGCCTGTTTACAGATCACGCACCACCACTCATGGCCGCAACANNGTGGACGACGGCATCGCCATGGGCCATGACGGAATGCTTTATTCCCTGCCTTCGCGCGAAGTGATCGCCGACAGCGTTGAATATATGGTCAATGCGCATTGCGCTGATGCCATGGTTTGCATTTCAAACTGCGATAAAATCACCCCCGGCATGTTGATGGCGGCGATGCGCCTGAACATTCCTGCAGTGTTTGTTTCCGGCGGGCCAATGGAAGCTGGCAAATATATCGCCGAGAAAACCGGAAAGACCGTGGCAATTGATTTGGTCGATGCCATGGTCGCCGCCGCTGACGATAAATACTCTGATGCAGAAGTTGCAGTGATCGAACGTTCCGCTTGCCCCACCTGCGGTTCTTGTTCCGGTATGTTCACCGCCAATTCTATGAACTGTTTGACTGAGGCGCTTGGCCTCTCATTGCCCGGCAATGGCTCAACACTGGCCACCCATGCGGATCGCAAGCGTTTGTTCCTTGAGGCAGGCCATCTGATTGTTGATATCGCCAAGCGTTATTATGAGCAGAATGATGACAGCGTTTTGCCGCGCAAAGTGGCCAGCTTTAAGGCTTTTGAAAACGCCATGACGCTGGATATCGCCATGGGCGGTTCCACCAACACAGTGTTGCACATTCTTGCTGCGGCCTATGAAGGTGGCATTAACTTCACCATGGATGATATTGATCGCTTGAGCCGCCGTGTGCCTTGCATCTCGAAAGTGGCACCTGCCAAATCGGATGTTCACATGGAAGATGTGCACCGCGCCGGTGGCATCATGTCGATCTTGGGCGAGTTGGAAAAAGGCGGCCTGATCCACACTGATGTGCCAACAGTTCATGCCACCACTCTTGGCGCTGCCATCAACCGCTGGGACATTGGCCGCACCAATTCTGAATCGGTGCGCCAGTTCTTTATGGCTGCCCCCGGTGGTGTGCCAACGCAAACCGCCTTCAGCCAAGATCGACGTTGGGATTCACTTGATCTCGATCGTGAGAAAGGTGCCATTCGCTCAGTTGCCAACGCTTTCACCAAAGACGGTGGCTTGGCGGTGTTGAAAGGCAATCTAGCTGTTGATGGTTGTATCGTTAAAACCGCTGGTGTTGATGCATCCATCCTCAAATTCGCTGGCCCTGCCGTGGTGTTTGAGTCACAAGATTCTGCAGTAGCCGGTATTTTAAACGGTGAGGTTAAAGCCGGAGACGTTGTGGTGATCCGCTATGAGGGCCCACGCGGTGGGCCGGGCATGCAGGAAA
>PLXI01000077.1 GCA_003151375.1 Hyphomicrobiales bacterium | reverse complement strand
GCCAACGCGCGAAGATATTTGTTATGCCACCACCAACCGCCAAGAGGCCGTGAAATCCATCGCCGCCAAGATTGATGCTTTGAACGTGGTGGGCGCACCTAATTCTTCCAACTCAAAACGTTTGGTTGAAGTGGGCGAGAAAAATGGCTGCGCTAAATCTTTTCTGGTTCAACGCGCCGCAGATATTGATTGGGCAACACTTGGCGAGATTAAAACGCTTGGCCTCACGGCGGGTGCCTCGGCGCCGGAAATTTTAGTCGACGAAATCATCAATGCTTTTCGCGCACATTATGAAGTGACGGTTGAAAAGGTCACCCTGCGCGAGGAGAGTGTCTCTTTTAAATTGCCGCGTGAATTGCGCCCTCAAACTTCACCTGCCGCATGAGCACGCAAAAAGTAATCATTCACACGGATGGGGCGTGCTCAGGAAATCCCGGCCCCGGTGGCTGGGGCGCCATTCTTGATTACAACACCACGCGCAAAGAACTTTATGGTGGTGAGGCTGGTACCACGAACAACCGCATGGAATTAACAGCTGCGATTGAAGCACTGAAAGCCCTCACCCGCCCTTGCCTCGTTGAGATGCATGTTGATAGCCAATATGTAAAAGATGGTATCACTAAATGGATATCCAACTGGCAACGCAATGGCTGGAAAACGGCTGACAAAAAACCTGTAAAGAATGTCGAGCTTTGGCAAGCTTTGGCCGAGGCCATTAAACCTCATGATATAAGTTGGCATTGGGTTAAGGGCCACGCTGGCCACCCCGATAATGAACGCGCTGATGAATTGGCGAGGCTTGGCATGGCACCGTTCAAAGACACAAGTTCCAAATCTTAACCGCGCCGCTTGGCTTTTTTCTTAACCCGTAACGGCGCTTTCTTCTTGGCTTTGCGCGTAACAACAGGCTTGCCATCCAGTTCCAACGCAAAGATTGACGGCAGCAAATCGGTTTCAGGATAAGCCAATCGGGTTGTTGGCGGCGAAGACTCCAAAGGCACGTAAAGGCTGCGCGATACCGTCGGCGCTGCAATAGAAGCGGCCGCCACCATGATACTATGCAGCCTTGCTCCAGCTATCTCAACTGATTCCGGCCTGCCAATAAAATACCCCTGGCCGTAAGCAACGCCCAGTTCAGCCAATTTGTCGATCTGTTCTTGGGTTTCAATGCCTTCAGCCACCACCACCATTTTGAGGGCATGAGACAAAGCCGTGATCGATGAAATAATCCGGTCGTTGCGATCATCCACATTTTCAAGGCTGATAAATGAGCGGTCCATCTTCAATGTGTCGAAGGGAAAATCGCGCAAGGATGAAAGGCTGGAATAACCTGTGCCGAAATCATCACACGCCAGACCAACACCAAGTGCCTGCAATTGCCTCAGCAGCACCACGCTGCGTTCTGGCTGGCGCATCAAAACTGTTTCTGTGATTTCCAATTTCAAACTGCCAGGTTCCAGATTTTCACGCAGCAGCACCTGCTGCACCTGCGCTGGAAAATCCGGATTATTGAGCTGTGATGCCGAAACATTGACCGAAACAAAAAAGCCAGGCCCCGGGCGGTGCAAGCGTTGCCAAATACCAAGCTGCCGAGCCGCACCTTGCAACATTTGCTGGCCAATCTCGCGCATCAAGCCAGCAGTTTCAGCCACATCAACAAATTCAGAAGGCTGCAGCAATCCAAGCTCTGGATGCTGCCAGCGTGCCAAGGCCTCAAATCCTGCCACTTCCAATGTGCCGAGATAAACGATCGGCTGATAATAGATGATAATCTCATTTTGGTTTATGGCACGGCGCAGGTCGCTTTCAAGGCTGATTAAGCGTGCACGGTCATCGCGCATTTCGGTGTGATAAAACACAGCCCGTGAGCCGCCCTCACCACGCGCCTCTAACATTGCCACTTGTGCCTGATCCACCAAATCTTGCGGCTTAACCTCACCCTTGCCAGAAGGTGAAACACCAATGCTGGCCGTCACCACAATCTGCTGGCCAAGATGCTCAGTGGGCTGGGATACGGTTGCCGCAATTGCTTCAACCAGCGCGCTGAAATCACCACGCGCTTTGCTTTCTTGCGCCATCAAAGCAAATTGCCCACCAGCCAAACGCGCCAGTGTTTCTCCGTTCAGCACCAAAGCTTGCAGCCGCGCAGCCACGGTTTTGAGAATACTATCCCCCGCTTCATGGCCCAAGCCTTCGTTGATCAATTTGAAGCGGTCAATATCAATTACCACAAGCCGCGTGGCCATAGCGCGTGGATTGGTTAAAGCCCGCTCAAGCCTGTCCAGCAACAATCCCTTGGTGGCAAGGCCAGTTAACTGATCTTGCAATGAATCACTGGTCAGTTGCGTTTCAATTTCTTTCAGGCGGCCAATATCCGTCAGCGTACCAATACACCGATCAACCACGCCGGCTTGATTGGCCAAGGCGCGCGCCTGTAATTCAAACCAACGATAATTGCCATCGCCCTGACGCAGCCGCATCTCAAGAGTCACCCGCTCGCCCGGCTCAAGGTCATGGCGCTCCGCCAGCTTTTGATACGGGGGCACATCCAGCGGATGAACAATGTCACGAAAGCCATTGCCGCTTGGTCGAATCAAACTCGGCTCATCTAAATCCAACAAGCGCGCCAGTTCTTTGCCAACTTCAAGCCGATTGGTTTGTGGCTGCCAATTCCACATCACATGGCGACCTGATGAAAGCGCAAGGCTTCGCATTGTAGCATCATTGATAAAGGGACGCGCCCCTAAGCCCCGCGCCGCGCTGATGCGTAGCACCACGAAGCAAAGCACCAACAACACGACGGTGCAGAGAGCCGCAAATTGAGCGCCCAAGACGGGCGCAGTGTCAGACATCAAGGCTGCAAAACCAGCAATAATGACCCAACCGCATAGCGTTAGCCAAAATAGAAGTGATTTTATTTTGAGGGATTGGTCACCGCCTGTGGGCATCACACACAAGCCAAGTCCCGCGAAGCTGACGATCACCATGGCAATGCGCGCCAAGCCTGAAGCATAGCCGGGTTCTGCCAAGGCATAGGCCAAATTGGCCAAGACCAAAAGGGCTCCAGCTCCCAGCAAAATAGATTGTATCTCCGGCTTTCGCGGCAGATTTAGAAAAGTGATCAGGCAAAATCCGGTTGCGCCAACCAGAAGGCTTTCCGCAACGGGCTGAAACCAACCGCCAAAACCAAAGTTAAGCCCCGCCCGCGCCGCCAACAGGCCAATGTCGCCTTCAACAAACAGCGCCATGGCAATAGAAAATGCGATTCCCGCAATCACCACTCGGCTCGGCTGGCTTGAGAACAGTGCCACAAGCCCAACCAGCATCAGCAGGATCAAGCCTTCCAGCAAGCCTTTGTAATAGGCCAAACCCAGATGGCTGCTGTTAAACTGGTCAAGCTGCCAAAGGCTGGTGGACAGTTTCGGGCCCAGCGTTTCAATCGCTACATTGACCGTGTCTTTAGCAGGGATATGAAGAATAACGGTCTGCACCCCGTCGATCACTTGCAGTCTGCCTCTGCTGCCATCGCGCGTCAGCATTACGCTAAGCGCTTGCGGGCCAGCCTCAGCCACCGGCCAAAGACCAGAGCCTGGAAAGCGCTGTGGTTCAATCGCCAAAACGAAATCCAGCGCTGTTCCTTCGGCGTTCTGAAATGAAAAGGCAGACCAATAATAGCGCGGGCCCGGCCCTTGCGCTTTCAATATAGTGTTGTCTTTTTCTTGCGGTCCCAAGACACTGATTTCATTTTTATCACTGACAATGGGATAGCGATTGGCGTTCAGCGAAAGCCCATTGGTGTGCGCATCAACGGACATCGAAACATTCTGCGCTGTGGCAGGCAAAGTGGCCGCCACAAGCACAAGCCCGACAATGCCAAACAACAGCATCTGCAAAAGGCGAGGTACAAGCCGATGGTGTTTAGACACGAGCTTCAATCCAACACCCGCCCAAACAACAAATGATCCTCCCACTTGCCAGCGATTTTAACATAGGCCTTGGCGTAGCCTTCGGCCTCAAAACCACAAGCCAAAAGCAAGTGCCGTGAACGATCATTATGCGGAATGCAGGCAGCCTCCAACCTATGCAGTGCAAAGCGGGATCTAGCCACAGTGATCAATGCAAGAATGGCATCTTTCATCAAACCCATTCCGGCATAAGGCTCGCCCGTCCAATACCCCAGTGTGCCAGATTGCGATACACCGCGTCTGATGTAACTGAGTGTCAACCCGCCAACCAAGGCATCAGTTTCATTGTGGAAGAGATAAAAACTATGGCCCTCATCATTTGCGGCACGCTCATTGTAAGCGTTGACACGCTGACGAAAGGCCGACCGTGAAAATTCGTTATCGTCCCAAGTCGGCTCCCACATCTCCAGATGCTTGCGGCTCGTTTGGCGTAAAGCCTTCCATTCTTCAAAGTGGCCTAAGCGCGGGCGGCGCAACACTACTTTGTTGCCGTGGATTGCTTCATCGCCTGTCCCAAAAGCCAAGCGCAGGAAAGACATCAGACGTTCTTCCTGGCAAAGCGTGCAGCCAAGGCCTCATGGCTCTCGATTGCCGACAATTGCCCCACGGCACTCATCGCCGGAATATGGTCTCCAAAAATCTCTGCAGCCAAGGCTTTGACTTCTTCGGCGGTCACGGCTTCAATCTTGGCAATCAAAGTTTGCATTTGCGGTACTTCACCGAAAGCCAGATATTGCCGCGCAATCTGATCGGCGCGTGATGATGCACTTTCGAGATTCATCACGATCGACGTTTTAAGCTGTGCCTTGGCACGGGCAATTTCTTTTGGCGTGATGTCATCCATCATCGAATGCATCACTTGTGCAGTCACATTTACCAATTCAGGCGTATGGTCGGGTGAAGTAGCCGCATAAACCCCAAGTTGGCCTGTGTCTTCATAGGTCGTGCCAAAAGCAAAGACGCTGTAACACAGCCCGCGTTTTTCACGCACTTCTTGGAACAGGCGCGATGACATGCCACCGCCCAAAATGCTGGCCAAAACCTGTAATTGATATACTCTTGCATCGCGGTAATTGGGTGCCGGAAACGAAACGACAATATGCGTCTGATCCAGGGGCTTTTGCTCAGACAACGCCGTGGCAGAAAAATGCGGTGGTTGGCGCTGCGGCATGTGGCCTTGTGGCAAATGAGCAAAATGCTTTTTCGCCTCTTCCACAAAAGCCGCGTGTTCGACCTGGCCAACGCCGCACACCACCATGCGAGACGCCCAATAATTGCGATCACGCCAGCCAAGCATTTGCGCGCGCGTCATTTCCTTCACCAATTGCTCAGTGCCTAAAATACTGCGGCCAAGGGGATGCTCACCGAAAGACGCTGTCTGTGCCAGTTCAAACACCAAATCATCGGGCGTATCCTTGGCAGCGGCTATTTCTTGTAGGATCACTTCGCGCTCGCGCTCAAGCTCTTCGTCATCCAATGTAGAGGAGCTGAAAATATCAGCCAAAATATCCATGGCCAATGGCCAATCGTTTTTCAACGTGCGCGCATAGTAAGTGGTGGTTTCCATGCCTGTTGCGGCATTGATCTCGCCACCAGCGCTTTCAATCTCTTCGGCTATGCCTTGGGCGGTGCGCCGTTTGGTGCCTTTGAAGGCCATGTGTTC
>PLXI01000163.1 GCA_003151375.1 Hyphomicrobiales bacterium | reverse complement strand
TGTAATCGCTCGCCAACCGATGTCGCGGCGGCAAAAGCCGCCCTCCCAGTCAATCTTGTCGATAGTGTTATATGCTTTGTGTTGAGCTTCCATTACTGTTGCACCAAGTGCTGTGACATTTAATACGCGCCCGCCGTTGGAAACCAGTGTGTTGCCGACCAAAGCTGTGCCCGCGTGGAAGACTTCAACATCTTTCTCAAAGGCCTGATTCAAGCCTTTGATGGGATTCCCCTTTTGGAATTCACCGGGATAGCCCTTTGCTGCCAAAACAACCGTCAAAGCAAAGCGTTCATCCCAGTCAGCGCTCACCCCTTTGAGCGAATGGGCCGAGGCCCAAAGCAATTCCAGCACATCGCTTTTTAACCGCATCATCAACACTTGCGTTTCAGGGTCACCAAAGCGTGCGTTATATTCAATCAACTTCTGGCCCTGCTTGGTGAGGATCAAACCTGCATAAAGCACGCCTTTGTATGGATGGCCCATCTCGGCCAGCGCTTTCACTGTTGGCCTTACGATTTTTTCCAATGCTTCTTTGCATAGCGCATCAGTCATGCAAGGCGCAGGTGAATANNCGCCTGTGTTGGGGCCAGTGTCGCCTTCGCCCACACGCTTATGATCTTGGGCGGTGGCGAGGGCTAAAACATTCTCGCCATCAGTGAGCACAAAGAAGCTGGCCTCTTCGCCTTCAAGGAATTCTTCGATTACACATTCCGCACCACCAAAGCGGCCAGCGAAAATATCTTTCACAGCGGCTTGTGCTTCGGCCATGCTCATAGCCACGGTCACACCTTTGCCAGCCGCCAAGCCATCGGCCTTGATCACAATCGGTGCACCCATCTTTTTCAAATAGGCGAGTGCTGATGCTTCATCAGTGCAGCGCAAATAGTCTGCGGTGGGGATGTTGTATTTAGCACAGATATCTTTGGTGAAGCCTTTGCTGCCTTCTAACTGCGCGGCGAATTTAGTTGGCCCGAAAGCTGAAATGCCTGCCGCCGCCAGATCATCAATGATGCCAGCCACCAATGGTGCTTCTGGCCCGACAACGACGAAATCAATCGCGTGAGCTTTGCAGAAGCCAATCACCTCGGCATGCTTAGAAATGTTGATCCCAACCAACTCGGCCACTTTCCCAATGCCAGGGTTGCCGGGTGCTGCATAAAGTTTCTTAAGGTGCGGTGACTTGGCCAAGGCAAAAGCCAACGCATGTTCGCGCCCACCAGAGCCCAAAAGCAGCACATTCATGATTTTTGGCATTTTTTCGTTCGTCATCGGCCCTCTATCTGGCAAGATGGGGCACCAATTCAAGGGAATCTTTTTATTGTCCAACACACCAGACTTTGACCCAGAAACGGGTGAACTGATCGAAGCGCCAAAGCCTAATCTTGCTGAGCAGTCCGTGAGTGAGCTTTCACAGGCTTTAAAGCGCACGCTGGAAGACCGCTTTGGCCATGTGCGGGTGCGCGGTGAGATTTCAGGGTTTAAGGGTGCCCATTCATCCGGCCATGTTTATTTTGCACTCAAGGATGAAGGCGCAAAATTAGATGCGATCATCTGGCGTGGGTCTTTCACCAAGCTTCGTTCCAAAATGCAGGAAGGGTTGGAGGTGATTGCCACCGGCAAGATCAGCACTTATCCCAGCAAATCCGGTTATCAAATTATCATTGAAAACATCGAGCCTGCTGGTGTTGGCGCATTGATGGCTTTGCTGGAAGATCGCCGCAAAAAGCTTTTGGCAGAGGGCCTGTTTGATTCCGAGCGCAAAAAGCCGATCCCTTATCTGCCGCAAGTGATCGGCGTTATCACTTCGCCCACAGGCGCTGTGATCCGCGATATTCTGCATCGTCTGAATGATCGCTTTCCGCGCCATGTTATCGTCTGGCCGGTGCGCGTGCAGGGTGAAACGGCAGCCGCTGAAGTGGCGGCGGCCATTGCTGGCTTTAACGCCATGGAACAAAGACCTGATCTTATCATTGTAGCACGGGGTGGCGGCTCACTCGAAGATTTGATGCCCTTTAACGAAGAAATTGTGGTGCGCGCTGTGGCCGCCAGCACCATTCCCCTGATCTCGGCTGTTGGCCATGAAACCGATACAACCTTAATTGATCATGCCGCCGATTGGCGGGCACCCACGCCCACCGCAGCGGCCGAACGCGCCGTGCCAGTGCTGGCTGATTTATTGGTGGAATTGGCCAGTCTTAATGCAAGGCAAAAGCGCGGCGAACAACGGGTTCTGGCTGAAGCCAAGCTGCGCCTGCAATCAGCGGTGCGCGCACTTCCAAAACCTGACGAGATTTTGGCACTTGCGCGCCAAAGACTGGATACGGCTGGGGCCAAGCTGCCACGTGCTTTGAGGGCCAATGTGCAGGCGCATGTATTAGGCCTGGCCAGAATTCGCGGCGGCCTATCACTCAAACCCTTGCAGCAGCGCCTTACCGANNAAACCCTTGCAGCAACGCCTTGCCGAGCAACGCCGGCAACTGGCCCAAATTGGCCAGCGCGGCATTCTTGCCTTGGGCATATCGCGCCAAAGGCGGGCCGAAAGACTTGCCTCGAGAAGCCAATTACTGGCTGCTCTTGGCTACAAATCGGTTTTGGCGCGTGGGTATGCCGTTTTGCGCGATGCTGCAGGCCAGCCTCTGCGCGGAGTTGCCGCCATCAAACCGCAAACCGCATTGCAAGTTGAAATGGCTGATGGGCGCTTGGATGTGGTGGCAGGCAAATCAAAGGCGCAAGGCTCGCTCTTTTAAAATCCACGGCGTGAGGCTATATTGGCCTCATGAATTTCCATGGCCATAAAACTCCTGCCCAGCGTGAAGCAAAGTTGAAATATCTCGATGCCGATTTTCAGGTATTGAAAGAGGGAGACTTTGTGCGCTGTGCCGTCACCGGCGATCCTATTCACTTAGACAATCTGCGCTATTGGTCGGTGGATCGTCAGGAAGCTTATAAATCTGCGCGCGAAAGCTTGATTGCCGAACTACGCCCCAAACGTTAGCGCACCGCGCGAGCCTGTGATTTCAATTGCGAAATGGGTTGCTCAATTACTGATGCAGTTGAGCGCTAAAATGTTCAAACATGCTGGTTTCACCGCGCTGAACGGTGGGCAGCCACTGATCCTCGCAAACAACCGCAAAGCAGGCAATGACTAAAATCCATTGTACGGCTTGGCTGGCATTACGTGTCACAACCGTGCGTCTGCGCGCACGTTGGAATACAAAGATAATCATCCACAGCGCAAGCAGGCTTCCCAATTGTACGATGATCGGTGGATGGCCGGAAGCCAGCAAATTTTGCACATCATCAAGCCGCAAATGCAAAATAAAATCGTGCACGTCAAACTCCAATCACGCCCTTTCAGGCACTTCGTCGTTTCTCCGAGCATTGATGCGTTCAGAGAATTAAATCCGTCGTCCCCTTTTTCACGCCGCCCGCTAAAGTAGAGTTGGTTGATTAATGAAGCGTAAATGCCATAATTTGAAACTGGCCTAAAAGCGATTATATGGTTATAGACCCCGTTTTTGGTAAGGAGTTTGAGTGATGACGAGCAAATGGGCACCTGACACATGGCGCAAGTTCCCAGTAATGCAGATGCCGGATTATGCCGACGCTGCAAAGCTGGCGGCTGTTGAAAGCCAATTGGCTGGGTATCCACCGTTGGTTTTTGCTGGTGAAGCGCGCAAACTGAAGAAGCGTTTGGCCAAAGTGGCCGAGGGCAAGGGCTTCCTGTTGCAAGGTGGGGATTGTGCTGAAAGCTTTGCGGAGCACTCAGCCGATAACATCCGCGATTTCTTCCGCGTGTTTTTGCAGATGGCTGTGGTGTTGACGTTCGCTGGCGGCCAGCCAGTGGTGAAGGTGGGCCGTGTTGCGGGCCAATTTGCCAAGCCGCGTTCGTCGCCCACTGAAACAATTGATGGTGTTGAATATCCGATTTATCGCGGCGACATCGTGAATGACAGTGCTGCGACAGTTGAAGGCCGTAAGCCTGACCCTGAACGCCAGATTATGGCTTACCGCCAATCCGCTGCCACGCTGAATTTGCTGCGCGCTTTTGCGCAAGGTGGTTATGCCAACCTTGAGCATGTACACCAATGGATGTTGGGTTTCCTGAAAGATTCACCTGCCTCTGAGCAATATAATGATTTGGCTAACCGCTTGACGGATACGCTTGGCTTCATGCGTGCTGTCGGCATCACAGCCGAAACCGCGCCGCAGCTGCGCACCACGGATTTCTTCACCAGCCATGAGGCTTTGCTTCTTGGCTATGAACAGGCGATGACGCGGGTTGATTCAACCAGCGGTGATTATTATGCCACCTCTGGCCACATGTTGTGGATTGGTGACAGAACGCGCCAGCTTGACCATGCTCATGTAGAATTTGCGCGCGGGATTAAAAATCCGATTGGCCTGAAGTGCGGCCCTTCGCTCAAGCCGGATGAACTCATCAAGCTAATCGATGTTCTCAACCCCGATAATGAAGCAGGGCGTTTAACTTTAATTGCCCGCTTTGGTGCGGACAAGGTTGAAAAGCATTTGCCTGAGCTTATCCGTGCGGTGAAGCGCGAAGGCCGCGCAGTTGTGTGGTCTTGCGATCCAATGCATGGCAACACCATCAAATCCACCTCTGGCTATAAAACCAGGCCCTTTGATGCGGTGATGAGTGAAGTGCGCCGCTTTATGTCAGTCCATCAAGCCGAAGGCACCCACGCTGGCGGTGTTCACATCGAAATGACTGGCAAGGATGTCACAGAATGCACGGGTGGTCTGCGCGCCATCACTGACGAGGATTTGAACGATCGCTATCACACGTTCTGTGATCCGCGCCTCAACGCGGCCCAAGCGTTAGAACTGGCTTTCCTTCTGGCTGACGAGCTGAAAAAGGAACAGACGTTGCGTCCGCGCAAGGTTGATGATGAGAATGTTGAAGCGGCGGAATGATCGCAATTAAGTGACTTGAATTTAGCTGACGTAGATACGATATGTATCTGCGTCAGTTTCATTTTAGGATGCTTACATCATGATCGACCTGCACTATTGGCCAACGCCAAACGGCCAGAAGATTAGAATTTTTCTCGAAGAAGCGGGGCTTGAATACCGCCCTATCAAAGTTGACATCAGTAAAGGCGAGCAGTTCAAACCAGAATTCCTTGCTATTTCACCCAACAATCGCATCCCTGCCATTGTCGATCAAAACCCCAAAGACGGCGGCAAACCGATCAGCATTTTTGAATCGGGCGCAATTCTGCAATATCTCGCGGAGAAAACTGGCAAGTTTTTACCCAGAGATATCCGCGCCAAAACCGAAGTCATGCAATGGCTGTTCTGGCAGATGGGCGGCCTTGGGCCGATGGCCGGACAGAACGGGCATTTCAATGTCTATGCGCCAGAGAAAATTCCATATGCGATGGAACGCTATACCAAGGAAACCAACCGCCTTTACGGCGTGATGGATAAGCGTCTGGCAGACCGTGATTATCTTGCCGGTGATTATTCAATTGCGGATATCGCCAGCTATCCATGGATTGTTCCGTGGAAAGTTCATAAGCAGAACTTGGAAGATTTCCCGCACTTAAAGCGTTGGTTCGATGCCATTGCGGCCAGACCCGCCGTGGTGAAAGCCTCTGAGGCCGTTGCGCCATCTTATTCAAAGCCGCCCACAGATGAGGAACGCAAAGTTCTCTTCGGGCAAACTGCGAAAGCTTAGTTGAACTTTCGTTGCGCCAACCACTTGTCGATTCCGACAAGTGCAAGTGCGGCAAGCAAGAACACGAACAGCAGAATGGCGACATTGGTTGCCATCTGCACTGGTGGCAAGCTGGTTGGGTCCATGAACCAATAAGCATACCAGCCATCCGCCGCACCGCGCACGAGTGCATAGATAAAATACGCGAATGCCGGAACGACAGCCCAAAGTGCGCTGCGCCTTTGCAATTGGCCATGCGGCAACAATATCCAAGTGATTAAATACAGTGCGGGTGTTGCATCATGTAATGCGTGGTCGGCGACGGCTTGCAATCCCGTGGGCTGCCAAAGCGAACGCAGCGCAATTGAATAGACCAAGCCCACAATTAAAATGCTTGTGGCGACACTCAATCGCAAAATTGGGCTATTCAAAAAGGTTGGTCGCCCAATTGCTGCAGCGGTAGCCACAACCGCAACTGCGCAATTGACCAGAATGGTAAAGAACCCAAAGAAACGCCAGACGGCATCAGCAACACTTGCGCCTTCGCCTGTCATTTTCTGGATGATGAGCGCCAACTGCAAACACAAAGCAGCCCAGGCAATCAATGCCACAAGAATGGAGAATGCCCGTGCCGTTGATGCCCGTGTCATCGCGCTGGTTTATCAAGCAGGGCCAAATCACGCAATCGCATTAGTCTGCGGCTGTCTGTGCAATGAGGAGTCGCCGCGATGACAGTCATCGGTCTGCCTTCTTCATTTCTGCATATTCCAATGGAACCGGATCGCATCTGAAGCGTTAACCCTACACATTTGAAAAATTAGAGGAAAATTATGCGCCTGAAATCCATCCTTTTGAGTGGGGCAGTAGCCGCCGCCTTTTTGAACACGCCATTGATCGCGCCAAACATTTTGAATTTGGTATCCACTGCGCAGGCCCAAAGCGCATCAATAAGTTTCTCGGTGTTTTATGACGGTGNNGTATCCACCGCGCAGGCCCAGAACGTATCGGTAAGTTTCTCGGTATTTTATGACGGTCTTCGCGGTGATGGCGATTGGACCGATTATAATGGTGGTTATGTTTTTGTGCCCTCAAATATTGATGCAAATTGGAGACCATACACGCGTGGCCATTGGGTCCACACTGCTGAATTCGGCTGGGTGTGGGAGTCTACAGAACGCTTTGGCTGGGCCACTTATCACTATGGCCGTTGGGGCTATGCCAGAGACATTGGCTGGTATTGGGTTCCAGGAAATCGTTGGGCACCAGCTTGGGTAAGCTGGCGTCGCACCGACACAGATGTAATGTGGGCACCACTTCCNNTTTTATTTCTGGGTATCCATTCCGACCCGCAATTTCCAGGATCCCGATTTGAGTGCGAGGATCGTATTTGATGCGAACCAAAATCAACGCATTTTCCAACGTTCGCATTTTGATGGGTCTGTTGTAATTAAAAACAATGTCGTCACCAACAACGTCATCAATGCGAATTTCATTCAGCAGCAGACTGGCAAGCCAGTTCAAAATGTGGCTGTAACGACAACGACTAATCCGGCTGGCGCAAAAGCGCCGCAGCCTGGTGGGCAGAACTCCGTCACAGCTTTCCAAGGGCAGTTGAAAGTCGATCCTGCCGTGAAGCCCGTTGATGTCAAACCAGTGGCACAGATTCAGCAGAAAGTTGTCAACCAGCCCAAGCTGCCAACTGATACCGCGCCACCAAACCCTGCTGCCACTCCGGCTGCTGGCGCGGCAAAACCCGCTACGGGCGTGCAGACCTTGCCAGCGCCAACGCCAAAACCAGGTGAGACAATTATACCACCAAAGGACGGCGCTGCAGTGGTGCCATTAAAGCCGAGTGTCGCGGTCACACCACCAAAAGATGGCGCTACAGTCGCGCCGTTAAAGCCAGCCGACACGGTTCNNCACGGTTCCGCCTGCCAAATTGGGTTCAGCGCCAGTGGCACCAAAAGTTGATCGCATGCCAATTCCCAAAGCCAGCGGTACAGCAAATCCTTCAGCAGTGCCGATGAATAAGCAATTACAGGTTACTCCACCGGTTCAGGCAAAACCAATTCCAGCCAATCCACCAGCGATTCATGTGCGGCCTAAGGATGTTGCGCCAGCGCCACAAATGGGCAAGCAACCCGTTCAACCCAAGGCTAATGCACCAGTCGCTATTCCCAAGCCAGCACCACATCCGCCAGCTGATATCAACAAGAACCCGCCTCCTCCAGACCAAGCGCCTGCATG
>PLXI01000032.1 GCA_003151375.1 Hyphomicrobiales bacterium | reverse complement strand
TTGATAAAGCGACTGAAAGACAAATAATATGGCCGTGTTGTGCGTAAGCTTTGGCCTGAGATGCTTGTGGCACTTGGCCCACCGACAATCACATCACCTTGCTTTGATGCCAAACCCGGCATCAGCGCTGCATAGGGCAGAAATTTCACATCACAGGTCAATTTGAGCAGCGCGCAGGATGACAGAGCTAATTGAATTGAAATGCCGGCTGACTTGCCGTCAATTGACTTGAAACTGAAAGGCGCAAAATCCTCATCGGCTAATAGAGTGATTTTGCTTGGCAGCGAAAGCTCTGGTTTTGCTTGGGCTTTGTCCACTTGCCTGAACTGAGGATATTCAATCGCCTCACCCGCCTGCACAGGGCCTGACCATGCCGCAATAGATAGAAAAAATATCTGAAAATACAACCGCCACATAGTTGCACACTTAGCCTGCTTCACGCTTGGCTGGCAATCGTAACGTGGGCGCAGTTCCGCGGGGGGTATGACTATCGCAACGATCACCAGCATAAGGGTGGCAAGCCAAGCGCCTGCCCGAGAGGAGGTTGTGCCTGCACAGGCAAGCCAGCCAGCGAGAGAGTCTTTGCCTCTGGTTTCACCGCGTTTGCTAAATTCAGTTTTTCAGAGCCTCTCGGGCGATGACATAGGCCTCGCCTTGGCAAATGGAATTGTACCTATCGCATGGCTCCCGTACCAAGTGTTTTATGCCCGAAAAGAAGGCTCGCTTGCACAGGCCCCCGGCCCCATCGTGGGCAGCATTAAGCCTGCGATTTTTGATGACGCCGTTGAACAGATTTTTGCATGGCGTTTAGCAAGACGCGCTGCTCTGGGATTGGCGAGGTCCATGCCACTGCTTTCGGCGCATTACCGGATTACCGGCCCGCAAGCATTTGGGCTGTTGCTTCTGACGTTAAGTCTCACTGCAGGCGTGGTATTTTTACCAGCTGGTTTCAGCCATCATGTTTTTGGTATTTCTTTCTCGATATTTTTTTCCACAATGATTTGGCTGCGCTTGCTTGCACTCGATGAGCCCTTTACCGACCAGCGCCAAGAGCCCGAAAGAGATGACAATAAATTGCCGATTTACTCTGTGCTGGTTCCGATGTTTCGCGAAACTGCGGTTTTGCCACAGATTGTGGCGGCACTCAGTAGTTTGAATTATCCAACCGCCAAGCTCGACATCAAACTCATCATTGAAGAAAAAGACAAGGCCATGCAAAGGGCTATGGCAGCCCAACACCTGCCGCCACACTTTCAAGTTTTAGTGGTTCCTGCCGGCCGTATCCAAACCAAGCCGCGTGCGTTGAATTATGCATTGAATTTTGCACGCGGCAGCCTTGTGACGATTTACGACGCCGAGGACATTCCCGAGCCAATGCAACTGCGCATGGCGGCAAAAGCATTTGCCGCGTTGCCCGAAAATTATGCTTGTTTGCAGGCGGAGTTGAGTTTTTATAACCCAAATGAAAATTGGCTAACGCGACAATTCACCACCGAATACGCCACATTATTCAAGCTCATCCTGCCTGCTCTTTCAGCCAATCACATGCCTATTCCATTGGGTGGCACTTCCAATCATTTCCGTAAAGCTATTCTGCAATTGGTTGGCGGGTGGGATGCACATAATGTGACGGAAGACGCAGATCTCGGATTCAGGCTCTCACGCCTGGGCTATCAGAGCGGCGTGCTGAACGGCACGACCTTTGAAGAAGCCAACACCAAGATTGCCAATTGGCTTCATCAAAGGGCGCGCTGGTTCAAGGGGTTTCTACAAACTTGGCTTGTGCATATGAGGCAGCCAATCGTGTTAATCAACGAGATTGGGTTTGCTGGATTTATGACGATGCAAGCGGCCGTTCTTGGTGTGGTTTTATCTGCGGCTCTCTATCCCATTTTTCTGGGCACTACGATTTTCACTATCGCCTCTGATTTGTGGAGTGCTAACCCTATCACATGGTCGTGGGACAATATTGCCAAGGGCATTTACGTCGGACTATTTTGTGTGGGCAGCGCCGTCATGATTTACAGTGGTGCTGAAGCCTTACGACGCAAACATCTTTTTGGCTGGTGGACAACGCTAGCAACCATGCCGCTTTATTGGCTTTTGGCCAGCATTGCAGCTTGGCTTTCGTTCTGGCAGTTGGCGACCAACCCGTTTCATTGGAACAAGACACATCACGGGCTTTCCAGATTCGTTTTGCGCCCAAAGCCCAAGACTTCTATTTCGAANNTCAGGCGGTCTCTACGATTTTCCTCGGCCAGCACACGAAGTGCTGAGCCTAGCGGTGTTCCGTATTTTTCAGCCTGTATCATGGCGGTGACGACCGACCGAACGGTTTCAAGACCGGTGCGTTTAGCCAAATTTTCAAGCGCTTTGCGCCGATCTGGTAGATAAGAGAGTTCAGCAGTTGTCAACTGAAGTTCTTCGGCCAGTGGTACTGATTGTGTGCCGATTTCACGCGATACGCGCGCCATCGCCATCTCAAGTGACATACCCGATTCGATACAAATCAACATCAAGTCTAACGCATCTGACCAAGCATTCTTGATCGCGCTTTGACGCTTGCTGGAGGCATTTTTTACAAAAAAGCCTGGCATAAATGAGCCAAGAAAAAGCCCGCCCAAGGTTGCGA
>PLXI01000033.1 GCA_003151375.1 Hyphomicrobiales bacterium | reverse complement strand
TGCTGGTTCATTGCTGGTTGCCCTATTGGCATCGCAGATCAGCAATTTATTTGAAGGCTACGGCCAAGAATTATTTAATGCGGCCATCCTTTGCCTCGCTGTTCTGATGTTGGCATGGCACACCCTGTGGATGGCCCGCAGCGGGCGGCAAATGGCCCAAGACCTTAAATCCCTCGGCTTGCAAGCTGCCAGTGGCAAGAAGCCGATGTTTGCGATTGCCACGGTTGTGGCCGTGTCCGTGATGCGTGAGGGATCTGAAATTGTACTGTTTCTTTATGGTGCAGTCGCAGCCAGCGGCGCCACAGGAATACAGGCCCTGATCGGTGGCATCGGTGGCCTCATTCTCGGTGGGATGGTGTCATACGTCACTTATAAGGGCATTGTGCGCATTCCCATGCGCTGGGTGTTCTCTGTCACAACTGGCCTGATCGCTCTACTGGCCTCAGGCATGGCGGCACAGGCTGCACGTTTCTTGCAGGCAGCTGGCAGCGTGACCATTATGGAAACCGAAATGTGGGATCTATCAAACATTTTGCCAGACAGCAGCATTGTCGGCAGCTTTTTTAAAGCGCTGATGGGTTATAGCGACAGGCCAACGGCCTTGATGCTGGTGGCTTTCGTGGCCACGCTGGCACTGTTTATCTTGGTCAACTACCTGGCCAAGCCAAAGCCGAAAGCCGCGGCGGTTTAGTCACCACGTGAAAGCCTGCGTTGATCGCGCAGCTTAGGGAACAACCAAGCCCAAATTCCCGCCACGGCGACAGTGCCGAGCCCACCGATCACCACGGCAGGAACCGCTCCAAGTGCCGCTGCCACAAATCCAGCTCGCGCTTCGCCCAACTGGTTTGAAGCCCCCAGAAAAACGTTATTCACCGCATTCACGCGGCCGCGCACTTTGTCGGGCACCCAAAGCTGCATCAAAATCTCACGCACATAAACGCTGATCATGTCAAACGCGCCATAAAGCACCAACATCAATATGGAAAGCCAAGCCAATTTTGAATATCCAAACACAGTGATCACCGTGCCGCTCAGCGCAATGGCAATAAACATCCACCACCCTGCACGGTCTTTAATGCCAAACTTCGCCAACCAGAGGCCAACAGTGATGGCGCCGATCCCTGGCGCAGCGCGCAACATGCCGTTGCCAACAGCACCCAAATGCAAAATATCAGAAGCATAGATCGGCATCAGTGCCACAGCACCGCCCAGCAACACCGCAAACATATCAAGCGAGATCGCCCCCAGCACAATGGGTTCGCTGATCACAAATTTGAACCCTCCTAACACCGCGCCAAGGCCAAGGTCNNTACTGAAAGCGCAATTGCGATGCCGTAAGTGACGCCAGCGCCAAACAACAGCAGCACACCGCCCAAGGCTGGCCCGATCACGGAAGCTGCTTGCCAATTCATCGTATTCAGCGAGATGCCCTGCGCCAATTGTTGCTTTGAAAGCATATTGGGCACAAGCGCTGATGCTGCCGGATTGCCAAAGGCCGAGGATGTTCCGATCAATACCAAACAGGCATAGACCAGCCAGATATGTCCACCACCCAAGAATGAAAACGATAACAACCCTACTGCGGCCACACCCTCCAGTGCGGTGCAAATTATGAGAATAANNGCGGTTGTCATAATCTGCATGGAAAACGAATGCGCCATGCGGCTGGGAAAATAAAAGCGAAACGCGCGTGAATCAAATGCGCGGCGAGAAGTAACGTCGGTCATCGCCATGCCCTGCCAGCTTGTGCAGATATTGTCAAAATTTCACGTCACTAAGGCTCCAACGCAAACACCAAACATGATGAGTATCGTCAAGCCCACCGTAATAAGGCTAAGCCGGGTAGAAGGCTGCCCAAGCATGATTTTCTTATCGCCCGCGATCAGCCAAACCCCAACTAACAGGAATGGGGCCAAAACCCCGTTGATAACGGCTGTCCAATACAGAGCCAAGATGGGATTAACATTGAGCCAATCCATGCCAATGCCCACCAAGCCCGAAAGCACAATCACCCCGTAAAAGGCGCGCGCATGCCACCATTTTTCATCCAGGCCGTGGCGCCAACGGAATGTCTCAGAGAAAGCATAAGCGGCAGAACCGGTAAGCGTTGGAATAGCCAATAAGCCCACGCCAATGATCCCAACGGTATAAAGCAGCATGGCAAATTTACCAGCGAATGGCTCCAAAGCTCGTGCTACTTCCTTGGTCGTAGAGACCTGAGTGATGCCATGCGCATTCAGCGTCAGTGCCGTGCAAATAATCACAAAGAACATGATGAGATTTGAGAAGAATGTGCCGATGGCCACATCAATTTTACGATTGCGCAATTGCTTGTTTGTGGCTCCTTGGCGTTGAATGAGAATGCGCCGCCCCAAGGCTTTGTCTTCCTCAACTTCTTGCGCCGATTGCCAGAAGAACAGATAAGGTGAAATCGTTGTGCCAAGAATTGCCACCACCGTGGCAAAACCACCTGCGGAAGGAATTCTGACGGTGACAAAGCTGTGCAGAATATCTGACCAATTGGGATGCGATAAAAAACCCGTAACAATATATGCCGCCAAAGCCAACGCCAGCCATTTCAGCACATTGGCAATTTGGTAATAGCGAAATTGCACAATGGCCCAGCTGATCCCTAGCCCAAACAAAACAACATAAATATGGCTGCTCAAGCCAGTAAGCAATGAAGCGGCATCCGCCATGGCCGTCAAATCAGAGCCCACATTGATGGTATTGGCGATGAGCAATGATACGCACACTACAATCATCACTGGTTTTGGAAATTTTTGACGCAAAGCTCCGGCCAAGCCCATTCCCGTCACCATACCTATTCGCGCGCACATATTCTGCACGGCGGCCATCAAGGGCCAAGAAAACCACGAAAGCCACAACAGGCCAGTGCCAAATTGTGCACCAGCGATGGAATAAGTGGCAATGCCTGAAGGATCATCATCTGCCGCTCCAGTGATGAAGCCGGGGCCAAGAATGGAAAGATACTCGCGGATGCGGCTCTTGGGCGGAGCGCTTTCTGCGGCTTTGGCCTTGGCGGAGGCTTTTTTAGTCATGGGCTATTCCCAAATCAGATGGTTACATGAATGTCTGCCTAGCGCATTAAATGTGCCAAGCAAGTGACAATTTTCAAAACCCACTAATTAGCCTTCCCTAAGGCCACCGCCCTTTGCTATAGCGCGGCGAAACATCCTCCAATCATAAGGCCTTCCCCATGGATAAGATTAAAGTTGCCAACCCCGTTGTTGAAATCGACGGCGATGAGATGACGCGCATTATCTGGGATTTGATCAAGACCAAGCTGATCTTGCCCTATCTGGCGATTGACCTGCATTATTACGATCTCTCAGTTGAAAACCGCGACGCTACTGGCGACCAAGTCACCATCGACAGCGCCAATGCCATCAAAAAATATGGTGTGGGCGTGAAATGCGCCACCATCACACCCGATGAAGCGCGCGTGCAGGAATTCAACCTCAAGCAAATGTGGCGATCGCCTAACGGCACGATTCGCAACATTCTGGGCGGGGTGATCTTCCG
>PLXI01000190.1 GCA_003151375.1 Hyphomicrobiales bacterium | reverse complement strand
GTGATGGCAGGTGGCTTGCGTGAAGAAGCGCGGCCCATGCTCGACGGCGCCGCCCTTCGGGTCGCTCGCGCCGAAATAGAGCCGGCGGATGCGGGCGAAAGAGATGGCGGCGGCACACATGGCGCAAGGCTCTAAAGTTACATATAAATCGCAATCTACCAGTCTTTCGCTGCCCAGCTTTTGGGCAGCAGCACGGATGGCGAGAATTTCAGCATGAGCGGATATATCTTTGTCTTGCAGGGTGCGGTTGCTGCCTTGGCCCAAAACTTGGCCCTTGGCATCCACCACCACGGCACCCACTGGCACTTCACCGCGCGCAGCAGCGGCCTCAGCTTGTTGAAAGGCTAAACGCATTGGCTCTGGCAGTTTTTGTTTCATCGTGGCAGACGGATAGCGGTTTTTAAGGTGAAGCGAAACGGCGATGCGCATTGTAGCGGGAAAGTTTAAAGGGCGAGACATCAAAGGCCCGGTAAGTGATAATACACGGCCAACCTCTGACCGGGTGCGCGAAAGCCTATTCAATATTCTGGCCCATGGGGTTGAGGGATTTACGCTGGACGAAGACCGTGTAATGGATCTCTTCGCGGGCACAGGAGCGCTCGGCTTGGAGGCCATCTCGCGCGGGGCCAAATACTGCTGCTTTGTTGAAGAAGATGCCGGAGCACGCGGCGTGATCCGCACCAATGCTGATAGCTGTGGCGTGATTGGCCAGACCCGCATTTGGCGACGCGATGCCACTGATCTTGGCCCTTGTACGCCGCAATCACCCTATGATTTGGTTTTCGTTGATCCGCCATATGGCAGGGCTTTGGGTGAGAAGGCTTTGGCTTCGCTCATCACAGGCGGCTGGCTGGCAGCGGGCGCAATAGTGGTGCTGGAAGAGGCCACGAAAACTGTTGTGGCGGATGTTACGGGCCTAGCATTACACGATACCCGCATATACGGCGACACACAGGTGCGGATTTATCGTTTCGCTTAAGCCCTGCCAAACAGACGCTCGATGTCTTTCATATCAAGTGCGATGAAAGTTGGCCGCCCATGATTGCATTGACCAGCATTGGGGGTTCGTTCCATCTCGCGCAGTAGGGCGTTCATCTCGTCAATACGAAGGCTGCGGCCGGCGCGCACTGACCAATGGCACGCCATGGTGGCCAAGAGATGATTGCTGCGTTCAGGCAAAGCTGAACTGGTGCCCTCTTCGGTTTGGGCGTCCACCAGCGCATTGAGAAGGCGGCGCATATCGGCCTTGGCCAAGGCGGCAGGAACTTCACGCAGTATAACTGAGGTCTCGCCAAAGCCTTCGAGAGTTAGGCCAAGAGACGCCAAGTCTTGCTCCATGCTCAGCAGCTGGGCCACAGCACCGGCGTCGAGCTCAATCACCTGCGGCACCAGTAAAGGCTGAACTTCCACCCCCTTGGTGGCGCGCTCTGCTTTTAGGCGCTCATAGACAATGCGTTCGTGGGCGGCGTGTTGATCAACCAGAATGAAGCCTGAGGCGGTTTGGGCCACGATATAGGTGTCATGCAATTGGGCGCGCGCCACGCCCAGAGGAAAGTCCATCGCAATGGCAGGCGCTGCCTCTTCGGCAAAACCAGCAAGCGGCATGTTCATATCAAGTGCTGTTTGAAAGGTGGTTGGCGATTGGGTTTGCCAATCGCGCGCAGAGAAAGCCTGATATGTGGCAGAAGCCTTGTTCACATCAGGCTTCAAGCCAGCGGCGGCCAGCCCGCGCTTGATAGCTAAAACAATAATGCTGCGGGTCAGGTTGGCATCGCGAAAACGCACTTCAGTTTTGGCTGGATGCACATTCACATCCACATGGGTGATGGCGCAGTCAATAAACAAAACTGTGCTGGGGAAGCGGCCAGCGGGCAATACATCGGCATAGGCCCCGCGGATGGCGCCGTTCACAAGTTTGTCGCGCACTGGCCTGCCATTCACAAAGGCAAATTGTTGTGTGCCATTGCCGCGCGAATAGGTGGGCAGGCTGACAAAGCCTTCCACACGAATGTGTTCAGCTTGATGATGAACTGGCACAGCATTGGCCATGAATTCATTGCCCATGATGCGGGCTACACGCGCCTTGGCATCCTCACCTGCTGGCACATTCAGCCAAGCGCGTTCTTCGCTGGCAAAACTGAAGCCTAGGGCAGGATGCGCCAATGCCAAGCGCCTGACCACATCCAAGGCTTCGGCAGTTTCGCTGCGATCCGACTTTAAGAATTTGAGACGGGCAGGTGTTGCAAAAAACAAATCACGCACTTCAACTTCGGTGCCTTGCGCCAAGCGGGCCGCGGACAGCGCAGACGTTCGGCCCGCCTGATTTTCAATACTGAACGCATCCGCAGCACCCCTCGCTTTAGAGGTGAGTGACAGTTTGGCCACTGACGCAATGGAAGGCAATGCCTCACCACGAAAGCCCAAAGTGTGGATGGCGACCAGATCATCATCGGGCAATTTGGAAGTGGCATGGCGCTCCAACGCCAAAAGCATTTCATCCGAAGCCATGCCATAACCATTATCGCTGACACGGATCAAGCTTTTGCCGCCGCCGCGAAACACCACATCAATCTGGCTGGCCGCGGCATCAATAGCATTTTCAACGAGTTCTTTGACAGCGCTGGCGGGGCGCTCCAGCACTTCACCAGCGGCTATGCGGTTAATCGTGCCTTCAGGCAGTTTGCGGATTCGCATGAAAGGCAGCTTATCTGCTTACGGATGCAAAATAAACTCATCTCCACCAGGGCCCAAATTGCCAATGTTGGCAACGGTTCCATAGTTAGGATTGGTGGAGCGCTTTTTGGCTATTACCGCCGCAGTAAGCTCTCTCTTCAATTCATCAAGGGTTTTCAGCTTGCCATTCTTCTTGAAGCGCGAAATGCCATATTTGGCATAATAATCGCCAGGAAAAGCCTGATTGACAATCTGATTGTCATAGATGTTTTGGGGGCCCAAATTTGCTGCGGCCTGTTGACCAGCTGGGGCTTGCGGGTCGGCAAAACCTTCAACTTGGCTTGCCGGATGTTCCACGGGCTGGGCAATTGGTTGGACATAGCCATTGGATTGATAGCCACTATAGGTTCGCCCTGGTGCGGCCAGTTGCAAATCGGGTGGCAGGGCCAGATTATTTCCAACGGGAACGCGGTCGGCCTGGGGCAAATTTGACTTGCTGTTCAGCATGCTCGATGCCGACGAACAACCAGCCAAAATCAGCGCGGCACCAAGGCCTATGAAGAGTTTTAAATTCATCTACAGTTCCGAATAATAGGCCGTTTGATTGAGCAATGGGGCAATTCCATGACCTAGCCCACTTTACGACCAAAGACGGAGTCATAAAGCAAGAGGCCCACCCCTGCAACGATGGCTACATCTGCAGGGTTAAAGATGAAATTAAGAAGGGCGAAATTCAAGCCTTCAAAGTGGAAATAGAAAAAATCTGCCACCGCGCCATGCACCGCCCTATCAAGCGCATTGGAAAGCGCCCCGCCGATGATGATGCCCAAGCTGGCGGCCATCAAAGGGTTTTTGGCGGCAGCCAACCAGTTGATCAACATGACCGATACAATCACGCTGACGGTTATCAAAACCGCTTGGACATGGGTGGAGAACAGGCCGTAAGACACGCCCTCATTCCAAGCCATTTTCAAATCAAAAAACGGCGTGATGGTGATTGAATGGCGTGCAGGCAGATCAACGATATAAAGCAGCCACCACTTCACGGTTTGGTCTAGGCCAAAACTCAAAGCGGCAAGGGCAAGCCCAAGCGTGGAGAGCGGCCCCCAAATGCGCATGGCACTCACACCTGTTTTCCAAAACGGGTTTGCCATTCGCGCACAGCCTCAGCATCGCGCGGGGTGATATCTGGGAAGTCTTTATCTTGGCCGATATCTTTGGAGATTTTCCAAGAGCGGGCACATTTCAGGCCTTCTGCTTTGTGACTGACCACGGCAACATCATCCAAACGAAAAGCCGTCGATGGCCCTCCGCCTTGATGCAAGGTGATTGCGGACGTGATGCAGGCTTCGGCAAAATCCACCGACGAGGCAGCAGCAAAAGCGGCAGCGTCTTTGATGTAAACTTCCGGTGCAGCTTCGAGTGAGGAGCCGATCACTTTATTGGCGCGTTCAATCTCTAATGCGCCAGTGACAGCGGCGCGGGTTTTGCGGATGGTGGCCCATTTTGCATCGAGCGCTTCATCACGCCATTCTGTCGGGGCTTTAGCAAACTGCATCAGATGGACGGATGAACCTGCATCGTTGTAACGCTGCAGCCACACTTCTTCCATGGTGAACACCAAGATCGGTGCCCACCACGTGGTGAGGCAATGGAACAATTCGTGCATCACGCTGCGTGTGGCGCGGCGCTTGGTGGAGGAGAACGGGTCGCAATAAAGTGCGTCCTTCCTGATGTCGAAATAGAAGGCCGACATTTCCACATTCATAAAGTTGGTCAGCAAAGCGGCAGCGCGTTTATAGTCGTAAACCTTATAGGCTTCGGCCACGCCCTGCCCCAACTCACTGAGCTTGTGAAGAATGTAACGCTCAAGCTCTGGCATTTTTGAGGGCGCAATTTTTTCGTGCTCGTCAAAACCATCAAGCGCGCCCAAGAGATAGCGGAAGGTGTTGCGCAGTTTGCGATAATTTTCGGTGGCGGATTTTAAAATCTCTGGCCCGATGCGCATGTCGTCTGAGTAGTCACACGTCGCCACCCACAGGCGCAAAATATCAGCGCCGGAATTTTTGATCACCTCTTGCGGCACCGTTGTGTTGCCAAGAGACTTAGACATTTTGCGACCATCTTCGGCCAGCGTGAAGCCGTGGGTGATCACCGTGTCATAGGGTGCGCGGCCGCGCGTGCCGCAGGATTCCAGCAGCNNCCGCGATGTTGATCGCTGCCTTCGAGATAAACATCGGCAGGCCATTTCAAATCTGGCCGTTCTTCCAACACGAAAGCGTGGGTGCAGCCAGAGTCAAACCACACGTCAAGAATGTCGCGCACTTGTTCGTATTCTTGCGTGTTGTAATCAGCGCCTAAGAATTTTTGTG
>PLXI01000245.1 GCA_003151375.1 Hyphomicrobiales bacterium | reverse complement strand
CATTGGTGGATAAATCCACGTTCTGATATGGTGTTAAGAAAATCTGATTTGTATTGAGCCATGATGCGGGCCTCATAACACGGGAACTTCACATGCCGCAAACTCTTCGCGCAATTGGTTTAATGTCCGGCACTTCGCTGGACGGCATTGATGTGGCTTATCTCGAAACTGGTGGTGAGGGCCAGGTGAAACGCGGGCCATCGGCCACTTATGCTTATAATGAAAAGCAACAGGCAATGCTTCGTCAGGCTTTAGTGGATGCGCTGTCGATCACCGGGCAAAGCCAGCGCCCGGGCTCATTGTCCAAAACCGAACAGGCCTTAACCCAGTGGCACATCAAAGCTGTTGAATCATTTTCTAAGCAGCACGGGTTAAGTGATTCAAACGTCGATGTAATCGGCTTTCACGGCCAAACCGTTTTGCACAAACCAGAATTAGGCCTCACAGTACAGCTGGGCTTGGGGCAGGAACTAGCAAATACCACCAAAATTCCTGTGGTCTATGATATGCGCGCAGCCGATGTGGCGGCAGGCGGCCAGGGCGCACCCCTGGTTCCGATCTATCATGCCGCTCTGGCACGTGCGCGGCCTTGCGCCTTTGTAAATATTGGGGGTGTGGCCAATGTCACCTTCATTGGCAGCACTGGAGAATTNNCCTTCGACACCGGCCCCGGCAATGCCCTCATCAATGATTGGATGATGCAGCATGAAGGTGTGGCCTATGATGAAGGTGGCGCTACTGCATTGCGCGGTAGAACCTCGCAGTCCCATCTGGCCACCGCGATGGCGCATGATTTTTTCGTCGCAAAGCCGCCTAAATCGCTCGATCGCAACAGCTTTGCCGGATTGGATTTAACCTCACTCAGCCTCGAGGATGGGGCGGCCACTCTCGCCGCATTCACGGCTCATGCAATCGCAGCTTCGGCCAAGTGGTTTTCCTCCGCGCCAAAACAATGGATAATCTGCGGCGGTGGGCGCCATAACGCGGCCATCATGCGAGACTTGCAGGCAGTGCTTCCCAATGTTGTAACCGCCGAATCCCTCGGCCTAAATGGTGACAGCATGGAGGCCGAAGCTTGGGCCTATCTTGCTGTGCGCTCATTGCATGGCTTGCCGCTTACATTTCCTGGCACAACTGGTGTAAAGGCAGCGCTAACGGGCGGTGTTCTCGCCAAGCCAACAAAATGAATGGAATTTACACATGACCAAACGCATTGTTTTCACTGGCGGTTCCGGCAAGGCCGGACACTATTCCGTGGCCCATCTCAAAGCCAAGGGTTATGACATTCTCAATGTGGATCTTAAGGACGCCAAGGTTGACGGCGTTTATACTTTGATCGCTAACCTCACTGAAAGTGGACAGGTCTTCAACGCACTCACCACACACTTCGGATATGGCGGATATGAATTAGGCAANNGAGCCTGATAATAAAACCTATGCCGCAAATGTGATGAGCACTTACAACATCATCGAAGCGGCCTGCAAATTAGGTGTAAAAAAAATCATCATTGCCTCAAGCGAAACTACTTATGGTGTGTGCTTTGCTGAGGGTGACAAGGATTATAAGAAGTTTCCACTTGAGGAAGATTATGAGATTGATCCGATGGACAGTTACGGTCTGTCCAAACTGGTCAATGAGCAAACTGCAAGAGCCTTCGCTGCGAGATATGGCATTGATATTTATGCACTGCGGATCGCCAATGTGATTACACCAGAAGAATATGAGCGTTTCCCAGGCTTCATCGCTGATCCGCCGTCACGCAAACGCAACGCCTGGAGCTATATTGATGCGCGAGATTTGGGCGAGATCGTTCACCTATGTTTGCAAAAAAGTGGCCTTGGCTTTCAAGTTTTCAATGCGGTGAATGATACCATCACCGCCAATATGCCGACTGAAGCTTTCCTCAAAAAATATGCTCCAAAAACCCCGATCACAAGAAAGATGGGCGAACAAGAAGCACCATTATCAAACCGCAAAGCGCGCGAAGTGTTAGGTTTCAAAGAAGCCCATAATTGGCGCAAATATGTAAAGTGAAGTTCAGATGCGCTTGGCCTGAAACAGCTGCAATATACGCCCGTCAATAATCGCCAATGCTGCGATGACAATTGCAGCACCTGCGAATTCATGCAGGCTGAGGCTTTCGCCTAACACGACGATGCCCAGCACAATGGCTGACAGTGGCACCAACATTGTCACGAGTGCAACAAAGGAAGGCCCGGCCTTTGCAATGATGCGGAAGAAAATGAGATAGGCCACGGCGGTGGAAAGCACAGCAATGGCGATGAGTGCTTGCCAAGTGTTCCATGAAGCTTTGGCATAAAGCGACGGCTCAGAAAAACTGAAAGACAACACCGCCATGAACAAAGCGGACCCCGTGATTTGACAAGTCGCTGTCGTCATCGGCGGAATGCCCACTAAAAACTTCTTCGCCCACACGGTAGAAAGGCCATAGCACAATGATGCAAGGCTCACTGCCAAAATACCCAGTGTTTGCGGGCCTAAATCACCAAAGCCACCACCCTTTAAAACCAACACGCCGATAAGGCCCAGACACAGCGCCAAAACTTTGCGCAAGATCAAAGCCTCAAAGCCAAACACTGCCATGAACACAACAGCAAACATCGGCGTGGTGGCGTTGATGACGGAAGCCAGGCCCGAGCCGATATAATGTTGGCCCCAGGCAATGGCCGTGAACGGCAAAACATTATTGAGAACAGACATGCCCGCCGCTGCAAACCAGGTTTTGCTGTCGCGCGGCAATGGCCCCTGCAAGATGAGGTGCACAGGAATGAGAATGACTGCGGCAAGACCCACACGGGCAAACACGATGAGCAAGGCTGGCAGCTCTTTCACCGCCACACCCACAAACATGAATGAGCCGCCCCAGATCATCGAGAGAAGCAGGAGAAGCGCCCAATCATTGGCCGTTGGTTTGGTGTCAGTCTTGATCGCGTAAGTCATGCCAGCTGCTTACGCGAGGCCTAAACAAGTCGCCACCCGTTTTGCGACTACGCGCCCAGCGTTAGCCGCTTATCAAGATAATCCGCACAAATCTTGCCCAACTCATCAATGCGATCAGCAAAGAAGTGGTTAGCATCTGGCATCACCTTATGTTCGATGGTGATGCCTTTTTGAGTTTTGAGTTTTGACACCAAAGTATGCACCGACTCAGGCGAACTAACGGCATCTTTGCCGCCATTCACAAACAGGCCCGAAGCCGGGCAGGGTGCCAAGAACGAGAAATCATAATGCTTGGCCATTGGCGCAATGGTGATGAAGCCCGAAATCTCTGGCCTGCGCATTAATAGCTGCATGGAAATCCATGAACCGAATTGCACACCAGCAATCCAACAAATCTTGCTTTCACGGTTAAAGCTTTGCAGCCAATCCAGCGCCGAAGCGGCATCGGCAAGTTCGCCAGCGCCATTGTCAAACAGGCCTTGGCTACGGCCAACACCACGGAAGTTAAACCGCAAAACCGAAAAGCCGCGTGAGCGAAAAAGCTCATAAAGNNCTTGGGTGTAACGTGCTTCAATACGGCCAGCCGGGCCGTTAAAAATCACTTCTGGCATGGTCTAAAACGCCTCATTTTCCAATTTCGAGCCCAAATGGAATAGTTGACTCCGGCACTCGGTATTATTATTACATAAGAAGAAGCCATTTTGAGAAAATGGCGCGCCTTCGTTTCGTGTGCGGCTTAGCACAGGGAAGGGGGCAAAAAGCAAGCTTTTCCGACAGCTTGCAACAGGCATGTCGAACAAAAGTGGGTTTCCGCCTTTGCGATTGCGACATGCCAAAGAGGAGTATGGCCATGAAAATGAGCACAAAAGGCCGTTACGCGGTAATGGCCGTGATTGATATTGGTGAGCATTCGGCTGGAAAGCCAGTGTCTTTGGCCGATATTGCTGCGCGTCAAGACATTAGCCAAGAATATCTGGAGCAGCTTTTCGGCAAGCTGCGCCGGGCGGGAATTGTGACCTCTTCGCGTGGGCCGGGTGGTGGCTATGTGCTTTCGCGTCCCGCTGAAGACATCACAATGGCTGATGTGATCCAGGCCGTGGATGAGGAATTGAAAGTCACACGCTGTTCCGGCGATGCCGTTATAGGCTGTGTGCGTGGTGAGCGTTGCGATGCCCACGACCTGTGGAGCAGCATGGGCCGCCAGATGATGCATTTTCTTGAGAGCATATCTCTGGATGATGTGGTCGCCAAACGTAATTTGGCGCTGGCCGCCTCAATCAAACAGGCAAAAGACCGCCACATAAGGCCCTTAGCTTGAGAACCTATCTCGACCATAACGCCACCAGCCCACTTCGCCCATCGGTGAAGGCGGCGATGCTTGCGGCGATGGAAGTGGGCGGCAATGCCTCATCGGTTCATGCCGAAGGCCGTGCCGCGCGAAAAGCTTTGGATGATGCCCGTGAAAAACTGGCCTTCTGGTTTGGCTGCCTGCCGCAGATGATGGTGTTCACCTCTGGCGGCACTGAGGCCAATAACATGGCGCTGCGTGGCGTTGATGTGCAGTGCTTGTTGGTTTCAGCCGTTGAACATCCTTCCGTGCTTGCCGCCGCCAAAGCCTCTGGCAAGCCGGTTGAGCTCATTCCAGTTGATGCCAATGGCGTGGTGGATCTTGCAGCGCTTGAAAAACTTTTGGCGGGCCCCAAGGCTTTAGTCTCAGCAATGCTGGCCAATAATGAAACCGGCGTGGTGCAGCCTATCGCGGAAATCGCGGCACTGGCGCATAGAGCCGGATCATTGCTGCATGTTGACGCCGTGCAAGGCGTTGGCAAATTGCAAGTGAATTTCGCCATGCTCGGCGCGGATCTTCTCACCGTGGCTGCGCATAAAGTGGGCGGCCCCACGGGCATTGGTGCTTTGATTATACGCGATGGTTTGGTGGTTGAGCCGCTGCTGAACGGCGGCGGCCAAGAATTGCGCAGGCGTGCGGGCACCGAAAATCTCATCAACATTGCAGGTTTTGCCGCGCTGGCGGGTGAAGCCAAGCTTGATACCACAGGCTTGCGCGATACATTGGAAGCCTCATTAACCGACGCCATTGTTTTCGGCGCGGGCACGAGCCGTCTTTCCAACACCACGTGTTTTGCGCTTTCGGGCTTCAGCGCCGAAACGCTTTTGATGAATTACGATCTCTCAGGCATCGCCGTTTCATCAGGCTCCGCATGCTCGTCAGGCAAAGTCGGCCCATCTCATGTGTTGCAAGCCATGGGCGTCGCAACCGAGGCAGCAAAATCTGCCATTCGTGTTTCACTAGGTTGGAACACGACCGCGCAGGACATCACCCATTTCATTTCCATTACTAACAAACTCAAGGCGCGGGCTTCCGCGAAGGCAGCATAACATGGCCGATCAAGATACCATCGATCTCGTCAAAACCATAGAGGTCGATAAATATAAATACGGTTTCACCACCGATATCGAAAGCGACTACGCGCCCAAAGGATTGAGCGAAGACATCGTTCGTTTCATTTCGGCAAAAAAGAATGAACCCGCTTGGATGCTGGAGTGGCGCCTTGAGGCCTACCGCGTTTGGCTTGAGATGATTGAGCCAACGTGGGCCCGTGTGCATTATCCTAAGATTGATTTCCAAGATTTGTATTATTACGCCGCACCCAAATCCATGGCCGCACCCAAGAGCTTGGATGAAATTGATCCCAAGCTTTTAGAAACCTACGCCAAGCTGGGCATTCCGCTGAAGGAGCAAGAAATTCTCGCTGGCGTGCGCAAGCAGGGCGAGAAGAGTAAGCTCGATGATGAAGGCAACGAAATTGCTCAATCGCGCGTGGCGGTGGATGCGGTGTTTGATAGCGTGTCGGTTGTCACGACTTTCAAAGATGAACTGGCCAAAGCTGGCGTGATTTTCTGTTCGATCTCAGAGGCGCTGCGTGAACACCCTGAACTCGTGAAGAAATATCTGGGTTCAGTTGTACCGCAGGGTGACAATTTTTATGCAGCGCTAAACGCCGCGGTGTTTTCTGATGGCAGCTTTGTTTATGTGCCACCGGGGGTTCGTTGCCCGATGGAGCTTTCAACCTACTTCCGCATGAATGCCAAAAACACGGGCCAGTTTGAACGCACACTCATCATCGCCGATAAAGGCTCTTACGTGAGCTACCTAGAAGGCTGCACCGCACCTATGCGTGAGGAAAGCCAGCTTCATGCCGCCGTGGTGGAATTGATCGCACTCGATGATGCCGAGATTAAATACTCCACTGTGCAGAATTGGTATCCTGGCGATGCTGAGGGCAAGGGCGGAGTTTATAACTTCGTCACCAAGCGTGGCGATTGCCGTGGTGACCGCGCTAAGATTTCATGGACGCAGGTTGAAACAGGTTCAGCCATCACATGGAAATATCCATCCTGCATTTTGCGTGGAGAAAGTTCACGCGGCGAATTTTATTCCATCGCCATTTCCAACGGAATGCAGCAGGTCGATAGCGGCACCAAGATGATCCACTTGGGCAAAAATTCATCGAGCCGAATCATAGCCAAAGGCATTGCCGCGGGTCGTAGCGACAACACATATCGTGGTTTGGTTTCGGCCCACCGCAAAGCCACCAATGCGCGCAACTTTACACAGTGTGACTCGCTGTTGATCGGCGATCAATGCGGTGCGCACACTGTGCCCTATATCGAAGCCAAAACCTCCACTGCGCAATTTGAACACGAGGCAACGACATCGAAGATCAGCGACGATCAAATGTTCTACTGCATGTCACGCGGGCTTTCACAGGAAGAAGCCGTGGCCCTCATCGTCAACGGCTTTGTGCGCGACGTGCTGCAACAACTGCCGATGGAATTCATGGCGGAGACGCAAAAGTTAATTGGAATTAGTTTGGAAGGCTCAGTCGGTTAAAATGCTCGAAATTAAAAATCTCCACGTCAAACTCGCAGATGAAAATCGCGAAATTCTCAAGGGCCTTTCCCTCACGGTGAAACCCGGCGAAGTACATGCCATTATGGGCCCGAACGGCTCTGGCAAATCCACGCNNGCCATGGCTCCGCATGAACGTGCCGCCCTTGGCCTGTTCCTCGCCTTCCAATATCCGATTGAAATTCCCGGTGTTCAAACCATGCAGTTTCTGAAAGTGGCGCTGAACGCCCAACGCAAAGCGCGTGGGGAAAAGGAACTCTCGATTCCGGAATTCCTGCGCTTCGTGAAAGAGCGCGCCGCCAAACTCAATATCAGCCAAGACATGTTGAAACGGCCGGTGAATGTGGGCTTTTCCGGCGGTGAGAAAAAGCGC
>PLXI01000138.1 GCA_003151375.1 Hyphomicrobiales bacterium | reverse complement strand
GAAACTGGAAAGGCGCTGATAGGCGCTATCGGCATTGGCAATATCATGGAACACGGCAACACGAACGATATAGTTTGATGCTTGATACTGAGGTGCTGGTGCTTGGGGCGCAGCAAGGCTGGCCAGTTGAGCGATGCTGCGTTTTGCTGGCTGCGCAGCTGCTGCTTCTGCCACCTGGGTATTAGCTCTGATGCTATTATTGCCGCCCAAAGCTGCAAGTTGGTTCATCGTTGCACCACTTGCCATTGCTTGGTTCATGGCGACCACATGTTCCATGGAGTCTTGCACTGGCGCTGGCCCCAACAGGCGCACGCGCACATGGGCTGTACCCTTGGCACGGTAGCCCAATACATCAGCTGCGCGCTTGGATAGATCCATGATGCGTGATCCCACAAATGGTCCACGGTCATTGACTCTTACAATCACGTTGCGGCCATTCTCAAGGTTTGTGACAACGGCATAAGATGGCAAAGGCAACGTGGGATGGGCTGCAGTTAACGTTGCCATATCAAACCATTCGCCATTGGAAGTTCTGCGACGGTGAAACGCTTCACCATACCACGAGGCTGTGCCGGTTTTGTCATAGCCTAGCTGTTCTCTGGGATAGAACCAACGGCCGGCAACTTGATAAGGCTGGCCAACCAGTTGATCGCCGCCGCCAAAAGGAATTTGAGCGCCACTATAAATTGGGCTGCCTTTGCCGGCGAATGGGTCGGCCCACGCACTGGCAAAACCATGATGACCATTGGAGTTTGGCGTGTGGCCGAAGATGCTGAAGCGTTCATTGTCATGCGCACAACCAGCGAGGGCCAGCGACGTCATAGCTAACATTGCCAAATTTAGAACCGGTTTCAGGCGAACTAACGCCATTGGCAAACTCCATAAAATTTATGATAGTTTGCGCCAACGCGGTAAAACCAACGTCAAGAAATGTGGTGAATGTGGGGTTAAGATTATGGCGTAGATGGAACTGGGACCGGCAGGCCTAAACGCTCAAGGTTTTTGCGTGCACCCTCATTGCCTTTGGCGGCAGCGCTTTGATATTCTTCCACGGCCTTGGCCTTGTCTTGCGGTGTGCCCCAGCCCTGTTCATACATGCCGCCGAGATTATTCATTGCCCAGAGGTCGCCCTGTTCAGCGCCTTTGGCAAACCACTTAAAGGCCTCATCCAAATTACGCTCAGTGCCCCAGCCATGAAGCAGCATGGAGCCATAATCATTTTGCGCCACAGCCAATCCCTGCTCTGCTGCTTTATGAACCCAAAGGGCGGCTAGCTTATCATCTTTTGGCAGGCCTTGGCCGAGGTGCAGGCGTTGGCCAAAAGCCCATTGTGATTGGGCATGGCCCTTGTTGGCAGCAGCTTGCAAAAGCTTCAACGCGGCGTTTTGATCTGGCTTTATGCCAGTGGCACCCTTTTCAACAATCAATGCCAAACGATATTGCGCATCAAGCACGCCAGCTAACGCGGCTTGGCGATACCATTTAGCAGCTTCAGCCGTATTGACGCGTGCACCCAGACCTTTTTCATATGCTTCACCCACAGCCAGTTTGGCAGCATTGTCACCTGCCCTGGCCAAAGCCAACTTTTTCGAAAATGACAATTCAATAAGCGCTTTATCCTGTGCAAATGCTTGAATTGAAAAAACCGGCGCTATCAACACCGCCAAGCCTAACAGCACAGTGACAAAACTTTTAGATTTCATTTGTCGCGCGTGAAATTCAAGTCGCGGCAAATGATAAACCAACAGCCTTTGACATCAAGATGATCACCATTCACCGTGGCATAGCCGCGGTAATAGTCACCATCATCTGAAGAATAAATTTGCCCCTTCCAAGTGTTAGCTCCAGTTGGCTCCATACCTTCAATTACCGGCATTCCAATCAAATGGCGTGAGCGCAGGGCCGGATTCTTATTCTTGAGATCAAGCTTTGGCGTGCCGTCACCATTGTTGGGTTCTTGCAAACGGATCACATTGGCGCAGATGCGGTTGCCCTGACAGNNCTTGTCTTCAACATTTAATATCTCCATGGCTTTCTGCCGGGGTGAATTCGCCTCTATAGCATCAGTCCAAAAAGTTGTGGAGATGATGACAAAGAAAAATAACCCAGCCAAAGCCAGATCTGCCATTGGCAAATGGCGAGCCTTTGTTGCTGATGGGGCAGATTTGTGGCGCTGTTTGGCTTTAAAACTTAGGCTACAGCTCGCATTTTCAAGAGATCCGCGCGCAGACCCTCTAAAGCTGGCAGGAGAGAGCGTTCAGTCGGCGAGTTATGGGCTTGGAAAGCGGCCTGATCAGCGACCGCAGTTACCTTTGCCAGCAACTCTTCATAGGTTGTGGCTGGCTGATCCATGATCGTGTCACGCTTTGATGGAGCCATTGATTTGAACATAGGCACCGCAGAATCGGCACGCTCAGCAAGGCTGAGCTGAGTTTCGGATGGGCCAAACGCGGCCAGATAGCTGGACTTCGGAAGCTGGTTTTCTACAACCGGGCGAGAAATCACAGTCGGAGGTGCTGGCTCATAACGCTCAGGATAAGTTTCAATTGGAACTTCCGCCGCAACTACGGCCTCCGGCTCAGCTGTTACAGGAACATCACGCACGACCGATAGATCGCAGGTTGCATAGAGCCGTTCGAGGGCTGTGGTTGCCGCACTAAGCAGCCCGTCAACTGCATTGATCGATTCTGCAATATAGGCCGTGCCAATGGCAAATTGGTTGCCGGTCTTGTCATAGCAACCGCCGATAACTGTCAATATGCCGTTTGCACGAGATAAAGCGCTGGCTATTTCATCGGCTGGATGTTTAAATTCTATGCTCATGCCACTACCCATTGAAAAAAATTACCCCGGAATCACTGGAATTATAGTTAACATCAAATTGCATTAAGATGTGTTAACGGCTTGCTGACAATGAGTTAAGGCGGCAGAAGCTTGGTTCTTCACAGAAATTACGGCTTAGCTTCTTAAATGTTTGGTTTTGGTTCCTTGTCACATTCAAGCCGTGGCATCCTGTGGATGCTGTGCACAATGCTATGTTTCGTGGCGTTGGACAGTATGATGAAGCTATCCTTGGCCACTTATTCGGTTTTGGAAGTGAGCTGGGCCCGGTTTTTCTTTTCCACCGTTTTTGCCTTGCTGCTGGCCGGACGGCAGATGCCGCAGCTGATCATCGCCAAACAACCCACATTGCAGCTTTTCCGCTCTTTCATGCTTTGTGTGACAACGGCTGTTTTCAATGTTGGTATTGCCGTTGTGCCATTGCCCACGGGCACCACTATCATGATGCTAACCCCATTGCTCGTAACGCTGTTTTCGGCATTGTTTCTAGGTGAACACGTCGGTTGGCGCAGGTTTTCTGGCATTGGGCTTGGGCTTGTTGGTGCAATGATTGTGATGCGGGTGTGGGAACTCGCGCAAGGTCAGATCAACCAGGGCTATGTTTTGCTGTTTAGTGCCGCCATCACCAATGCCATATACCAAACGACCACGCGTTCACTGCGCCGCGAAGACCCGCGCACGACCCTAATTTATTCGGCCCTCGTGGGCGCTTTTGGCACGAGTTTCTTATTACCTTTGTTTTGGATATGGCCAACATGGCAAGGCTGGTTTTTGTTTGTGGGCTCTGGGCTGGCTGCTGGCCTTGGCCATTTGTGCCTGATCCGCGCTTATACTGCCGCACCCGCCGCAGTGATTGCACCATTTTACTATACCTCAATTATATGGTCTGCTTTGGCTGGCTATGTGATTTGGCAAGACTTGCCAGCACTTACCACTTTGTTCGGCGCGGCTTTAATCATCGGCTCCGGCCTTTACATTATCTGGCGTGAGCGAAATCCAAAAGTGCCTGATGTCGTTTGATTATTTTTTGTATGACAAGAAAGTGCCTGTGCCATGAACGCATAACTCGCCCATGCTGTCACGGATTTCGGCGGTGGCTGTCAACATGCTCCGGCCGGAATGCATCACCCTGCCCTCTGCGCGTAACATGCCGCTTTCAACGCTCACCTTGCGAACATAGTTCACGCTGAGTTGCACTGTGCCTGCACCAATGCCTGGCCCCAATTTGGTCAGTATTGCACAACCCAGCACGCAATCCATGATTGATGCAAGCCAGCCACCGTGAATGCGGTTCATCGGATTATAAAATTCAAATTTCGGTTCAGCCTCAAGCCACACATGGCCATCTTCAGCTTTGACCACATTCACGCCCAGCAATTTGGAATAAGGATTTGATGTGCCAGTCTTGACGGAGTGTGCAACCAATTCCAAGCCAGACAGCTTTTCAAATTCGGCATAGGCCTTTTGTGCTTCAGCGAGGAATTGGTTCTCCACCATGTTTAAACCAAACGACTTTGCACCACAGCCGCTTCAATGAATGAAGCAAATAATGGATGAGGTGTGAATGGCTTTGATTTCAGTTCGGGATGATATTGCACACCGATGAACCACGGGTGATCGGCATACTCCACGGTTTCAGGCAGTAATCCATCGGGCGACAGACCAGAAAAGACAAGGCCCGCTTTTTCAAGCCTGGCGCGGTAAGCAGTGTTGACTTCATAGCGATGGCGGTGGCGCTCGACGATGCGGTCCGCCCCATAAACTTCGCGGACCGTGCTGCCCGCCTTGAGCAGACACTCCTGTCCGCCCAGGCGCATCGTGCCGCCGAGATCGGATTGGTGATCGCGACGCTCGATCGAGCCATCGCGGTTCTGCCATTCCGTGATCAGAGCGACCACCGGATGCGGCGTCGAGGCATCGAACTCGGTGCTGTTCGCGTTCGCGAGTCCCGCCTTGTGGCGCGCGTATTCGATGACCGCCAGCTGCATGCCCAGGCAAATGCCGA
>PLXI01000278.1 GCA_003151375.1 Hyphomicrobiales bacterium | reverse complement strand
TCGTCGCACTTGTTGAGGAAGGTGACGCGGAAGGCAAAGCCGATGTCGCCGAAAATCTCGGCATTCTGCGCCCAGGTCATTACCGTGCGCGGGCTCATCACGGTGGAGAGATCGCCGTTCATGAAGGCGTTGCGGGTGAGATCGGCAACGCGCACCATGTTAGAGATGATCTTCCTGCCTTTGTCGTTGTCATAAGATTTGTTTTTGGCCAGCACGATGCCCACTTCTTCGGCGTGGGGCAAATAGTTCAAGGCCGAAACGATTGACCAACGATCCATCTGCGCTTGGTTGATCTGTTGCGTGCCGTGATAAAGGCCGGTTGTGTCGCCCAAGCCAACAGTATTTGCGGTGGCAAAAAGCCTAAATGCCGGATGTGGGCGAATAACGCGCGATTGATCGAGCAGCGTAAGCTTGCCGGATGCTTCCAGAATGCGCTGAATAACGAACATCACATCGGGGCGGCCAGCATCGTATTCATCGAATACCAACGCCACATTATGTTGATAGGCCCAAGGCAGAATGCCTTCTTTAAATTCGGTCACTTGCTTGCCTTCACGCAGCACGATGGCATCTTTGCCGATCAGATCAATACGGCTGATGTGGCTATCCAAATTGATGCGGATGCACGGCCAATTCAAACGCGCGGCCACTTGTTCAATATGCGTGGATTTTCCGGTGCCATGATAGCCGGTGATCATCACACGGCGGTTATGTGCAAAGCCCGCCAGAATGGCGAGCGTGGTGTCTTTATTGAACAAATAATCCTGATCAATTTCTGGCACATGTTCGCTGCGCTCAGCAAAGGCTGGCACTTCCATGTTGCTGTCGAAATTAAACAGTTGCTGGACTGAGACTTTCGTGTCCGGCAAGTCGGTTAGCGTGGCAGATTGTGACATGACTCAACTTTTCAGATTGGGATGTTAGGGTTCTAGTGGCTTGGGCCGTTAAGGGCAAGTTTAGACAAAACCTGTGGCGCGCAACGTGTCATAGGCTTTGATGACGGCGTTGAGCGTGTCTTCATTGGCGCGACTGCCTTGATTGGCATCAGGATGCAGGCGCTTCACCAACGTTTTGTATTTGGATTTTACCTCGGCTGGCTTGGCATCTTCGGGCAGACCCAATGCACCCAACGCATCAAGCTCATTGCGTCGCAAGGCGCGGCCGTGCTTGGCGTTGGTTTTTATTTTTTCTTTAATCAGAATATTCAACGGGTCTTCAATATATTTGGCTTGTCTGCGCCTTGCGCCTGCGAACACAGCGGCGGCTTCACCCAACTTCCATGTAGGGCGATTGCCAGTCTGGGCATCTTTGCGAAAGGCCGCTTGTTCATCGTCCTTCATGCCGTCAAAGTAATTGTAGGTCTTGTTATATTCCTGCACATGGGCTGTGCAGTAATTCCAAAATTGGCCCTCAGCATTGCGGCCTTTGGGTGCGCGGTGCTTTGCAGCTTTGTCACAGCCCGGCCATTCGCAAGGCTTTATGGCCGCTGCGGCCTTTTCCTTGGCGGTGGGTTCGGGCTTGACTCGGATTTTGTCGAAGAGTTTTGAATGGAGATTCATGAGGGACCGTACTATAGTTACAATGTGGATTTTTTTCAACTGGATGCATTGAAAATATGACAAATGATTTGGGGACTATTGGCTCGATACTGCATGCAAAATTGCAGGCTGCCCTTGCGCCTCACGCATTGCAGGTGATTGATGAAAGCGACCAGCATATGGGCCATGCGGGGGCACATCCATTGGGTGAAAGCCATTTTAGGGTGCGGATTTCATCACCAGTCTTTGCGGGTCATTCACTGTTGGAAAAGCACCGAATGGTTAACGAAGCTGTGTCTGATGAACTTAAGACGCGCGTTCATGCATTAGCTATTGAGGTGCTGTAGTAGGGTCAGTGACGGTGGCTGGTGCCGTTTTAGACACACGCAGCACAGTGATTTGTTGGCGGCGCTTTTTTAAAACTTCAAAGCGAAAGCCGTGAAAGTTAAATACCTGCCCGGTTTCTGGGATCATTTGAGCTTCATGGATCACCAAGCCCGCCAGCGTGGTGGCCTCATCATCAGGCAATTGCCAATCCAGCGCGCGGTTTAAATCACGCAGCGGCACTGTGCCATCAACCATATAGCTGCCATCTTTTTGCTTGCGCACACCATTAGAGACAGCGTCAAATTCATCAACAATATCACCTACGATTTCTTCGATGATATCTTCAAGCGTGATGAGGCCCTGCAACTCTCCATATTCATCCACCACAATGGCAAATTGGGTTCTACGGCGCAGAAAGGCATTCAGTTGATCGGGGAGGGCGCGCGTTTCAGGCACAAACCACGGATCAGTTATGATCTCAGCGAGTTTCACTTTTGAAGCGTCACCATTGTGCTGTTGCACAGATTGAAACAGGCTTTTTGCATGAAGAATCCCGATGATATTATCTTGGTTATCACGCCACACCGGCAAACGGGTTTTACCGCTTTTTAAAACCATCGATACGATCTCACTCATGGGTTCACTGGCATCCACCGCGATCATCTTGGTACGGTGAATCATCACATCGGAAATTTGCAGGTCTTGTAAATCCAGCAGCCCGCCCAGCATGTCGCGGTCTTTCTTGACGATATCGCCCTCGCGGTGGTGCAGATCAATGGCGCCGCGCAGTTCTTCATGAGCCGAGAGAATACTTTCTACATTATCAACATCTACGCCAAACAGGCGAAGTGATTTTTTGACGATATATTCAATCAACATTACAATGGGGCCAAAGATGGCCACGATAATACGCACAAGGTGCGCCGTTGCGATTGCAAACTTGTCTGGGTTTGCGATAGCATAAGTTTTGGGCATCACTTCTGCAAAGATCACGATGAGTACGGTCATCACCGCTGAAGCGATAACAGCCCCCTCACTTCCAAAAAACTTCACCATTAAAACCGTGGCCAGAGCAGAAGCGCTGATATTGGCAAGGCTGTTGCCCAACAAGAGAGCGCCGATCAACCGCTCGGGCATCTCGGTAAGTTTCAAAACAATACCTGCGCGCTTGGAGCCTTGACGTTCCAACTCAGTAAGTGTTGCGCGTGAAGCGGCGGTCATTCCGGTTTCAGAGCCAGAGAAAAAGGCGGAGACAAGGATCAGAAGCGCTACGACCCCAATTGAATACCAATCGGATTGGCTGATGGTGAGGTTCATATTTGTGCACTCATGGGCGGCCCACGCCTTGCAGAGCGGCATCGGCCTGCAGGAAGGCCAATACTTTGGCTTCATCTACGCCCTTAGCGATGAAGGCCTTACCGATGGCCTCAGTTAAAATGAAAGTGAGTTTGCCACTCTCAGCTTTCTTGTCTTGATACATCAATTTCAACAGGACTTCCGGTGGTGGCAGTTGCTTTTTGATCTCACTGGTGTGGGTGGGTAAGCCCGCACGGCGCAAGTGATTTGCGACTTTGCGAGATAAGCCTTGTTCACAATGGCCCAACATTTCAGAAAACCCAAACGCCTGCACCATGCCAATGGCCACAGCTTCGCCATGCAATAGAGTATCAGAATAGCCGGTTGCCGCTTCCAGCACATGGCCGAAAGTGTGACCGAGGTTTAGAAGTGCGCGAACGCCGGTTTCAGTTTCATCTTCAGCCACAATGCGGGCCTTCATCGTGCAAGAATGTTTTACGGCGTGGGCCGTGGCATTCACTTCGCCCGCTATAATGGCTTCGACATTTTGATCTAGCCAGTTGTAAAAGTCGCCGTCGCCCAGCAGACCGTATTTCACCACTTCGGCATAACCTGCTGCGCGTTGGCGAA
>PLXI01000048.1:1603-6055 GCA_003151375.1 Hyphomicrobiales bacterium | reverse complement strand
CAAGCCGATTTTGACAGGCTCTCCCTCTGCATGTTCGCGCACACACGCTTGCTCACACAGCGTTTCAGTGGGGCAAACACGGGCGCACATTCCGCCTAAAATGTTTTGATCGAAAATAGTTTTGGCGGCGGATTTAGGATGGCCGGTTTGGATTTCGCGGATGAACAGGGGGATGTCGATGGTGGTGGGGCAGGCCCTCATGCAGGGCGCATCATAACAAAAATAGCATCTATCAGATTCAACCAATGCCTCGTGATCGTTTAACGGCTTGTGCAGATCAGCAAAGTTCTCTGCATATTGCGCCTTAGGCAATCTTTTTGTCGCAATGTCTGGGGCTTTCACATTTGGCATAGCCATCTCCCGATACTCGTAGAAGATGTTTGCGCATTTTTTTCATTTGGTCAAATCGCTTCAGGTATTCTTGATCACATCTGCCACACGAAGTGTATTGGCGATGATGATCACATCATAATGTATCAGCCATTGGTCGAAAATCCGGGATAAAGTGTCATCCCTCCATCGATGAAAAGAGTTTGCCCGGTAATATAATCAGCATGGTCAGAGGCCAGCCATACGGTGGAATGTGCAACATCTTCTGGCTCGCCAATGCGGCCATAGGGCACGAGTGTCATCAATTTATCGTAAGCTTCCTGCGTATCCCATGCTGCCGTATTGATCGGGGTGCGAGTGGCCCCGGGGCCGATGCTATTCACGCGAATTTTTTTCGGTGCCAATTCTTGCGCCAAGCTTTGCATGAACATCCTCATACCGCCTTTTGATGAGGCATAATTCACATGGCCACCCCACGGAATAATTTCGTGGACCGAGCTCATACAAATTATTTTACCAGCAGCGCGTGAAACAGAGGGCACTATGCCGCGACGTTCGAATTCCCGCACCGCTTCGCGTGCGCAAAGAAACTGCCCGGTGAGGTTGACGCCCATCACAGTGTTCCATTGTGCCAGTGTCATTTCAGTGAAAGCAGAATCGCGTTGTAAGCCAGCATTGGCCACGAGAATATCAATCGTTCCAAACTCCGCCATCATGCGCTTGAACATGGCGGCTACCTGATCTTCGTTGGAAACATCCGCTTGATAGGCCGCTGCCTTCACGCCATAACTTTTAATGGTTTCCACCACCGCATTGGCGGCGTCATCTCCCGACACGTAATTTACAACCACATCTGCACCCGCTTGGCCCATGGCGATGGCCACAGCTTGACCAATTCCAGAATTCGCGCCGGTGACCAGAGCTTTTTGACCCACAAGTAACTTGGGTAACGGTGGCAGCGGTGTCGATGACAGATAATTGGGGATTGGGTCAGCCATTGAAAGCTCCGTGTTCAAGTTTTTGGTTGTAGCAGCAAGGCGACTAATCCAGTCCAGCCTGTTTGATGCGAAGCACCAAGGCCTCGGCCAGTGTCGCCATGAAAGTATTCATGGAACAATGGGTAGTCGGAGATTTCTGGTCCACTAATCTGGTCGCCAGAATCACCCGAGGCTATGCGTTTTCCATCACTACCTTTGAGGAAAAGCTTTTGCAGGCGAGCGGCCAACTCGTCAGCAACCTGTGCCAAACTCAACATTTTGCCGGAACCCTTAGGGCACTCAATCTCGAAGTCGGCGCCATAATAAAGATCAAATTTCCGCAGGGAATCGATGATCATGAAATTCCCCGGCATCCAGATTGGGCCACGCCAGTTTGAATTGCCGCCATAAAGGCGGGTCTCGCCTTCACCAGGCTCATAGTGGAGGCTCATCGTTTCGCCATCACGGGTAAAACTATAAGGATTCTTCTGATGATATTTTGACAATGAGCGAACGCCATAGTCAGATAAGAATTCAGTTTCATCCAATATCCGCGTCAAGACTACGTTTAAGCGATGCTTGCGCATCAGAGACATCAACCGATAACCCTGTTTATTGGGCATGCGCCAATCCGAAACCAATGAGGCCAAATCGGGCCGATGTGTAATGAACCAATCGAGACGCGCCAAAAATTCTGGAAAGGCTTTGAGAAAATCCCCATCCAACACCTCAACTGCGAAAAGTGGAATGAGTCCAACGAGTGAACGAATGCGCATTGTGTGCGGCGCTTCACCGTCAATGTGCAACACGTCATAGTAAAATTCGTCTTGCTCATCCCACAGTCCTGTCGGCATCGGCCCTGTGGTGGAGTGAATGGCTTCTGAAATATAAAGGAAGTGCTCTAAAAATTTTGTAGCTAGATCAACATAAACCCGGTTGGTCTGAGATAACACTAAGGCAATGCGCATCATGTTTAATGAAAAAGTGGCAACCCAGGCTGTGCCATCGACTTGNNCTTATGAAAAACCCGCTCTAAAAAGGCTGTATCGCCAATTCCAGTGGCTTTGCGATCTGCTTCAAAAATATTTAGTGCAGCCCAAGCCTGCACCGGCGGGTTCACATCACTAAAATTCCATTCATACGCTGGAACTTGACCATTAGGATGAAGTGAGCGCGCTTGCGTGAGCAGGGTGAGCTGAGACTTTGCAAAAGCCGGATCAATTAACGCCAAGGTTACGCAATGAAATGCCAAATCCCACGCAGCAAACCACGGGTATTCCCATGAATCCGGCATAGAAATAATATTGCCAATATCGGAGCGCATGGAATCTCCCAACACGAGATGCCCCCAATTGGCGTTGCGGATGGCGGCGCGCTCTGGCGGTGGCGGCGGCTGCAGCGGATCACCCTCAAGCCAGCGTCTGACATCATAACCATAATATTGTTTGCACCAGAGCATTCCTGCAAGCGCTTGGCGTTGCACCAAGCATTTGTCCGGATCCTTTAGTCCGGTTTGAAGGATCGCATAAAATTCATTGGTTTCATTACGGCGTTGCACCATCACCGTGTCAAAATCTGCAAAGCTGGTTTTGGCTGAAATTTGTGAAAGCCGAACGCGAATAATTTTGCTGCCACCCGCCGGAATTATACAGATGCAATGTGCAGCGGCTTTGGTTCCGGTTTGTGAAGGATTCACCGATGCTTGGCCATTCACCACCGCGTTGTTGATGCCATCTTTGAAATAGGCCATAGTCTGAGTGCCATAAAGTCGGTCGGTGTTCGTATCATTTTCGCAGAAAATCAAATCCGCGCTTTGGTCGCAGGCCCATTGCATGGCAGGCAAGGCGGGATGGTTTACATACACACTTTGGGAGGTAGCAAGACTCAACGACGGCTTTGTGCCGCCGCTTTCCCAAGACCACTGATTGCGAAACCAAATCTGCGGCAAAATATGTATCTGGGCTTCATCAGGCCCGCGATTATGCACGGTGATTTGCAGTAAAATATTGTCCGCTGCAGCTTTGGCATATTCGATTTCAACATCGAAATAGCGATTGTCTTTGAAGATGCCTGTATCAACAAGTTCATATTCGGTTTCGGTCAAACTGCGCGTCACATTGGCCTTGACCAGATCATCATATGGAAACGCGGCTTGTGGGTATTTGTAGAGCATCTTCATATAAGCATGGCTGGGCAGGCCGTCGAGATAGTAGTAAAGTTCCTTTACGTCTTCGCCGTGATTGCCTTGCGCGTTGGTGAGGCCGAAAAGACGTTCCTTTAGGATTGGATCATGGCCATTCCATAGTGCTACGTTCATGCACAGGTTCAGCTTGTTATCGCCAAATCCACCTAGGCCATCTTCGCCCCAGCGATAAGCTCTGCTGCGGGCGTGATCATGCGGGAAATATTCCCAGGCAGAACCGTCAGCGGAATAGTCTTCGCGAACCGTTCCCCACTGCCTTTCGCTGAGATAAGGTCCCCATTGGCGCCAAGGGGCATCGCTGGCAACACTTGAACTTAAGCGCTGGCCATCAGCGGTTTTCATAAGTTGAGCATTGAGGGCGCTGCCCGTTTCTGTTTTCATGCCATCACTTGTAATGGGAATTTGTGACAAATTGCAATGTTACACTTTGGTATCAGTGTGGCGCAATTTGAGGTGTGCTCAGTGAAGCATTGTGTCAGCCTCACACATGATCTCTCATTTAACCCCGATGAGACGTATGAGCTCGAGGCTGATCAAGCCAAGCACAATAAGTGATATGGTTACTGCACCGGTCACCCTTGGCCCAGCCTTCGCCACAACACGAACATCAACACCCAGGCCGAGGGCTGCCATCGAAACAGTGGTCAGCAGGCTGGCGACTAGTGTTGTCGGTTGCAAGACTTGGCTCGGGATAAATCCAGCGGTACGAAGGCCAGCGACAATGAGAAATCCGACGATAAACCAAGGTACGACTTGGTGGAGAGCTGGCTTTGTGGGATTTGGACGATCGCCCGCAAACGCCTGTGGGAAAGGTTGCTGTGATTTACCACTAAGCTTTGAAGCCAAGAGGGATATGAGAAGCACGACTGGGCCTAGCATCAGGACACGTACGAGTTTGACGACTGTTCCAACTTGGTTGCTGAGTGCACCGATCGGCAGTGT
>PLXI01000048.1:0-1505 GCA_003151375.1 Hyphomicrobiales bacterium | reverse complement strand
ATGACGACGGCTGCAATGCCTACAATCAGCTCTGGCCCAATGGCCAAAACCGCACGCACGCTCAGCGATGCGCCCAAAAGTACGACCGCTATTTCAAGCAAAGTCTTCGAGCTGAACTCGATACCTGCGCGCAATACATTTGGCACTGTCCATAAACTGCGAACCGCGACCCCTAGTAGGATGGCAAAGACTAAGGCCTCAAGCCAAGGACGACCGATAATATTAATTTCGATGGCTTGAAGCACATAGGCAAGCCCTGTGATGAGAACGCAAAATACAATGCCCGGAAAAAGGCTACCAAAAGGGGATGTGGTCGGACGAGACTCAGCACTATTTCGATCAAACATTGCCATTCTGCGCGCCCCACGTCGTCATCCTCCGCAGCAGCGGAGAATACACCTTAACATGGGTGTGGAATTCAAGCGAAGGCGGATTCACGCCCAAGCGCGAATAGCGATTTTCGTGGTCAGCGGTAACCACTGACTTCGTAGGTCTGGCGCAGCAGCTTTCTGCTTTTGCAAAAATTATACTGCTACTGGTTCTGCTATCTTCTCCGGCAGCTTCTCGGTGGCTTTCACCCGCGTCATTGGCTGGGCCGGTGAGCCAATCCACGCAGAATTGCTTGGCAGCTTCTCACCCTTCATCACCAGAGTCAGCGGCCCGATATGGGTGTTGTTGCCAACCTCTGTATCATACAACACGATGGAGCCAGCGCCGATAGTGACATCATTGCCCACTTTAATGCGGCCCACTTTCATCAGGCGGTCTTCATATAAATGGGTTTGAAGGGCGCATAGCGCGTTGAGGTTGGCGTAGTCACCAATTGTCACACAATCAAATTCGGTGATGTCGTCCATATCCATATAAACGCCTTTGCCGATCTTGGTGCCAAAGGCGCGCAGAATCCACGGTAGGAAGGGTGTGCCGCGCATTTCATCCATGATCGATTTGCCAGCCATGCCCCAGAACATAACTGAGACAGCTTCAGTGCGGATTGCCCACCAGCTCCACATCGGTTTGATCGTGGGGCGGTAACGGCCCATCAAAGCCCATTTGGCGATGATAGCTAAGGCTATCTGAATGGCGTCAATCGCTAGAACCACGAGAACACTGTATAAGAACGCAACACCCCAAGAGCTTTCGGTAACGGGCTGTACCACCACTTCCATGCCATAGCTGGCCAGTGTGATGAACAACGCTGTTGGCACAGATATATTGAAAGCCTCAAAGAATGCGCGGCCCCACATCATCCAGCGGGTCGGTTTGAAAGTGGCGGCAATATCAGCGTTGAAAGTTTGGCGCACTGGCATTTGAATGGCGGGTGAACCGAACCAAATTTCTGCGGCTTTCACTGTTCCACCAGCGGGTGGGGCCGATTTCACGCCAATGAGCGCGCCTGATTCAACCGAATAATTCAGTGGCACAACAGCTTCATTACCAATGAAAACTTTGTCGCCAGTTTTGATTGTGCCCAATTCCATCCAATTGCGGTGGATGTTTTCGCC
>PLXI01000272.1 GCA_003151375.1 Hyphomicrobiales bacterium | reverse complement strand
TGTTCCTTGCCGTCAGCCTCAGCGCTTTTGGCCTGCTTCGCGTGCGCAATAGACTGGATTGGTTCGTATGAACGCCGTGACTGCAAGACTTCCTGGTTTTCTGCGCCGCCTCGACCCAGCGGTAACAACGGCCTTTGCGTGCATCGTGCTTTTGCTCTTTCTGGGCAGCCTTTACTCGCGCAATTTCTTGTCGCCGGAATATTTGTTGCAGCAGCTTAAGGTGGCGTCATTTCTGGGTATCATTGCAACAGGCATGATGCTTGTCATCTTACTGGGCCAGATTGACCTTTCCGTCCCGTGGGTGGTGACTGTAGGCGCCATGATGTCCAGTGCGATCGCAGGTTTTGGACACACAGGTGCAATTCTAGCAATCCCCTTTGGCATTTTTTGCGGTGTTCTCATTGGGCTCGTCAACGGCTTCGCAGTTGCCTATTTGCGCATCCCTTCAATGATTATCACGCTGGCAACCAATGCCGTGGCCCAAGGACTTATGGTTGTTTACACGGGTGGTTTCTCACCGCAGGACTCAGCGTCTCCTGCCATGCGGTATCTTGCAACGGGTTTCATTATTCCTACGATTCCAAATTCAGTTTTGTGTTGGATTGTTATTGGTGCCGCGGCCGTGTTCTTGATGACCCGCACTGGCTTTGGGCGTTCAATCTATGGCATCGGCAATAGGGAACGCGCGGCCTATCTTTCGGGCATCAACACCCAGCGTGTGGTGTTGACGGTGTTTGGCATTTCGGGCGGCTTAGCCGCATTTGGTGGTGTGCTGCTTGCGGGATATGCCTCCAAAGCCGCTCAATCCATGGGAGATGCTTATCTGTTGCCAGCCATTGCGGCGGTTGTACTCGGCGGCACATCAATCCTCGGTGGACGCGGCAACTACCTGGGCACAGTTGCTGGTGTGATGCTGATTACGCTTCTTCAATCCATTCTTACCGTAATGCAAATACCAGAATATGGTCGGCAGATTGTTTATGGCGTAGTCATTATTTCTATGTTGCTTCTCTATGGCAGAGAGAAGTTATTACGCTAATGCACGGCTCGTTCTATTGCGCATTCAGAGATAATAATTTTAGTAGCCTTAGCGTCCGCCCTCAATCTTACGTCGGCGCTGGTTCGTCCCACCTAATCCGTAAGGATAATCCTCCAGCTCAAGTGCACTCACTTTGTTGAGTGAGGATATTTCCTCTTGGGTTAACTCCAGCGATGCTGCGGCCAGATTGTCAGCAAGCTGATCGCGGGTGCGGGCACCAAGGATCACCGAAGTCACCGCTGGTTGTTGGGCTACCCAAGCGAGTGCTACTTGCGCCATGCTGCGTCCGCGTGCCTTGGCCAACGACCGCACTGCATCAAGGACCGACCAGGTTTGCGCCTGTTGGTTGCGTGGTGCATACGCTTCCATGCCGCGATTGGGATTTTCTCCCAGTCTGGTTGCACCTGTTGGAACTGCATCGCGATTATATTTACCGCTCAGCCATCCACCGCCAAGCGGCGACCATGGCAAGAGCCCCATCCCCGCATCAAGACAGGCATCCACAATTTCAGCTTCGATGCCGCGCGCCAGAAGACTGTATTGGGGCTGCAGTGTCACTGGCCGCGCCCAGCCGCGCGCTTTAGCAAGTTCCGAAGCTTTAGCGATATGCCAGCCCAGAAAGTTAGAAAAACCATAATAGGCAATTTTGCCAGCCGAGACCGCGTCATTGAGGAAACGCAATGTTTCTTCAATCGGCGTAAGGGCGTCCCATCCGTGCATCTGGTAGAGGTCAATGCGCTCGACGCTGAGGCGCTTCAACGAAGCATCTAAAGCGTGGCCAAGATGTTTGCGCGAGATGCCGAGGTCGTTTGGGCCTGAGCCCATAGGAAAACGCGCCTTGGTCGCAATAATCATCTGCGCTGCTTGCGTCGGGTGCTTTTTAAGCCATCTGCCAATGATTTCTTCGGATGCGCCAGCTGAGTAAACATCTGCGGTGTCGATGAAATTGCCGCCCGCTGCTGCATAGTCGTGGAGCAGCATATGCGACATGGCCTCGTCTGCCTCACTGCCGAACGTCATCGTTCCAAGACAAAACTTAGTTACGATAGCGCCGCTATTACCAAGGCGTCGGTATTCTATTGACATGCGCTGCTCCCTAGACCTGAAATTCTTGAGGCGATGGCTCCGATTGAACGGCCTGATACCTTGTACCAGATAAAGTAAGACATTATTGCATGTTTGCCACCTCGTTGAGAAGGGTTGGTTGGCATAGAACAATAAACTGTGGCTGTTTGCGCGGCGGAAATTAGTGTAGGATGTGGCCTCAACTCATGCCGTTCGCAATTAAATCAAATATCGGGAAACTCTCACATGTCGCGCGTTGTTGTTATCGGGGCCTACGGCCATATCGGAACCTATCTCGTGCCGCGCCTTGTGAAGACTGGCCATGAAGTGATTGCCCTCAGCCGTGGACAAGCGAAGCCTTATCTTCCACACGCGGCCTGGGCCANNAGAAAAAACCGAGCAGTTTGGCCCTGCGGTAGCGGCACTTAACGCTGACATTGTTATTGACCTCATATGCTTCACGGTTGATAGCGCCCGCCAACTCGTTGCGGCGTTGCAGGGCAAGGTCTCACATCTCATCCATATTGGCACGATCTGGACTCATGGCTATTCAACCGAGGTTCCAACGCCTGAACATGCGCCCAAATTTCCAATTGGTGGCTATGGCATCCAGAAAAAATTAATTGAAGATTTTTTGTTGGTTGAGGCGCGCCGGAATGGTTTACCTGTCACCCTGATCCATCCTGGCCATATTGTGGGGCAAGGTTGGGTGCCGCTCAATCCTGCTGGCCATTTCAATCCGACAGTGTTTGAGACAATTGCGCGGGGCGAAGTTTTAACGCTGGCCAATTTTGGACTTGAAACCGTGCATCACATCCATGCCGATGACATTGCCGCCCTCATTATGGCGGCAATAGCAAACTGGCGACAATCAACTGGCGAAAGTTTCCATGCGGTTTCAGAACAGGCAGTCACATTGCGTGGTTTTGCTGAAACCTTATATCGCTGGTTTGGTCATGAGCCACTTCTTGCCTTTCTGCCTTACGAGACGTGGGCCTTGGGGCAAAGTGCTGAAGATGCCCAAGCCACTTGGGAACATGTGGCGCGCAGTCCAAATTGTGCGATGGAAAAGGCCCGCAGGATTTTGGGATTTAGGCCACGCTATGGTTCAATTGAAGCGGTGCAGCAGTCGCTGCAATGGCTCATTGATCACGGTGAAATTAAAACGACCTAATCCGTTACGTTGAGGTGGTGCTTAGCAAGCTTGGCTGCATCCGCGCCTACCGCGTGTACTAAGATGCAGCACTTCTCAGACTAGATTTCCCATCGGGACCAAACAAGCTGATTTGCGATACATTGAATTTCAACTTCACTGGACTATTGATATTCAATTTAGAAAGGCCACTATCCTGCACGATAATAAGTGGGCCCTTGTCAAGTTGAACATGCAGCAACGTGCGCTCTCCCAATCGTTCAATGATTTTAACTTGGCCCGTTGCATCGGCATCGCGATCAACGATGCTGATCGATTCAGGTCGTATACCCAGTTCAACATCGCCCTTACCGAGTGAAGCGTTAGGCAAAGTAATCCATTTACCGCTGGGAGCGACAATACCAATCTTTTTGCCATTGAGCTTTGTTTTCACTTGAATGAAATTCATCGCCGGTGAACCCACAAAACTGGCAACAAAGCGTGTCGCTGGCCTGTGATAGATTTCCATTGGTGTGCCGATTTGCTCAACATGGCGGCTGTTCAGAACCACAACGCGGTCAGCCAACGTCATCGCTTCAGTTTGATCATGGGTGACATAGACCACAGTTGATTGCAGGCGTTGATGCAGTTGTGCAAGCTCAACGCGGGTACGAACGCGAAGTGCCGCATCAAGATTCGATAAAGGCTCATCAAAAAGAAAAGCCTTGGGCTGTTTCACAATTGCCCGACCGATGGCCACACGCTGGCGTTGACCGCCCGAAAGCTGTGCCGGATATCGCTCAAGCAGTGAAGTCATTTCAAGCAGTTTGGCCGCAGCGGCAATGCGCGCAGCAATCTCAGCTTTGCCCAGGCCAATGTTTTCCAAGCCAAAGGCCATATTTCCAGAAACACTCATGTGCGGATAGAGCGCATAGTTTTGAAACACCATCGCCACCTGACGCTGACCTGGGGGCAGGCTTTCGCAGCGTTGGCCACCAATCTCAAGTGTGCCCTTGTCGATGGTTTCCAGTCCAGCAATCATACGCAGGATGGTTGTCTTGCCAGAACCCGAAGGCCCAAGAAGCACGAGAAACTCACCTGACTTTACAGTTAAAGTTAAATCGTCGATCACAGAGACTATGCCAAAGGTTTTGGAAACGTTGCTGAGCTTGATATCTGACATAATCTTTTTTCTAACCCTTGATACCTGCTGAAAGCGTGATCGCTTGCGTCACTTGACGTTGGAAGAAAAGATAGAGCAACACCACCGGCAAGGCGGCGAGAACTGCGGCAGCAAGTCTGCGCGCATAATAAACCCCAAAGGCGTTATACACCTGCGTAATGCCGACAGGCACAGTCATGGTTTCGTTTTGTGTTGCGGCAAGGAACGGCCAAAGAAAGTTGTTCCACGTCCAGATGAAAACCACAATGGCCAAAGCCGTTGTAATGCCCCAGTTCATGGGCATATAGACTCTGTAGAAAATACGCCATTCACTGGCATTATCCATCAGTGCAGCTTCACGGAATTCTTTTGGTACGCCATCAAAGAATTGTTTGTAAATGATGATGATCACTGGATAGATCAGCTGCGGCAAAATCATACCAAGCCAGGTGTTTAGCAGATGCATGTTGGCCATCAATACGAAGTGATTGATGATGAGCGTCTGGGTGGGCACCATGAAACAGGCCAATATCAAAATGTGAAGATATCTTCGGCCCGGAAAGTTTAATTGTGAAATCGCATAGCCACAAAGCATGGAACTGAAAATAGTAATTACTGTAACACCCACGGCAGTGGCCAATGAATTGATATACCAAAGACCGATCAAACTCTTCGTCAGTGCACTGTAATAGTGATCAAAGGTAAGCGTTTGGGGCCACAGTTCAATATAAGGACGAACCACTTCATCCTCTGGCTTCAATGAAGAAATAACCCCCCAATAAAGCGGAAACACCCAAGCAAGTGCTATCAACACGGTTAAGCTGGTAATCAGCCAAGCGCCCAATTTCGTAATTTGAAATCTGCTGCCCATCATTTCTTTTGCCCTCCACCAGCCAGACGCAAGAGCTGAAATTCAACGAGCGTTACCACAATCACGATCAGAAATAGCGTTACCGCCACAGCTGCAGCGCGCCCGCCATGATCGTCTACGAATGCCATTTGGAATATATATTGGACCATAACAATCGTGTCATTGGGTCGGCCGCCTGTTGAAAAGAGATAGACCTGATCGAAAATTTTCAATTGCAGAATGAGTTGGATGGTCAGAACGAGTGCCGTGACAGGCCAAAGCAACGGCCAGGTAATTCGACGAAATGTTGTCCAACGACTGGCATTGTCCAGCGCTGCAGCCTCATAAATTTCCGCTGGAATTGCGCGCAGCCCGGCAAGAAATACCAGAAGCGAAAAACCACACGTCCACCATATTGTAATTAAGGCAACTGCGGGCATGAACCATGTGACTGTTTTAAATACTGGGACGCGCGGTATTCCCAATGCATCCAACCAATGCATGGCGATGCCAAATTGATAGTTCAAAATCCAATCCCAAATCAAATAGACCACAGAAACTGGCACGATGAACGGAAGGAAGAAAAGTGCCAATACTGCCGCCTGCAAGCGCCCCGACAAGCGCTGAACCGCCAGCGCAATCAGAAGGGCAACAGCAGCACCAGGGATCACTGAAAGGATTACAAAATACGCTGTGTTCCATAGTGCAACGAGCAATCGTGGATCATGAAACAGGCGCGCATAGTTTGAAAGACCAACAAAGTTGCCACTTCCGATGAGTGGCGCATCTGTGAAGGACAACACGAACATGCTGATGGTGGGATAGATAAAGATCAGGCCGTAGATCGCCAGAAATGGAACGATCAACAACACAGGAAACCAGTAACTCGTAAATGCTTTGCCGATCATAGCTTTGCTGCAGGAAGATCGGGCCACCCGAGGAGGAGGATGGCCCGAAAGACTCTACTGAAGGTTATTCAGCTCGTCTTTAATTTTCTTCACTGCTTCATTTGGATCCAATTCGCCATTTTGTGCTGGCACAAAATAAGTCGACATCACGTTGAAGATCGGCCCTGCAACACCAGCAAGTGGCGTCTTGGGATCGAAGATCAAATTGGCTGTCACGGGCGAATAGGTCGCATTCGGCTGCATCGCCTTATATTCAGCACTTTCTACGACAGGCTTATAGGCCGGAATATGACCTGCAGTTGCCCAGAATAGCGAGTGATGATCCATCCAGCTCATAACCTGCAAAACGGCTGCATGCTTTTCAGGTGTCATTTCCTTACCTTTATTGGCAGGCATGGCGAAGGTGTGGCTGTCGGCATAGGTGCATTTTTTGTCAAACAGTTTGGGAAGTTCAATGGCACCCCATTCGAACAATTTGCCGTTTTTCTTCAGGTCGGTCATGGTGGGAACTTCCCACACACCATTGATCATGAACGCTGCTTGGCCAGAAGTGAACAGAGCAACGGTCGATGGATAGTCGGTATAGGCTGATTGCAAACCACTTTTGGTCCAGTCTGCAATGGTGGCCAAAGCTTTGGCGAGTTTTGCTGGGTTATCGCCTTCAAGGAATTTGCCATTGGTGTAAAGTTCACCGCCTTGCTGACACATCAGAGAATAAATTGTGCGATACATAAAATTGCCGTCAGCAGTCACGCCCGCGATGCCAAACTTGGCACCTGCCGCCTTGGCTTTTCCGAGAGCCGCCTTGAAATTATCTGCGCCGTCCAAGCCTGTGGGCAGGCCTTTGTCATCCAACAGACCAGCTTTAGCGAGCAAATCCTTATTGTAGTAAAGAACGATTGGGTGCGTATCGAGCGGAACAGCATATTGCTTACCGTCGATTGTCACTGCGTCCCAGGTTGCCGCAGCATAATCATTCTGACTAAGCCCCATGGCTTTGTAATCATCTAGTGTGATTTGTTGCAACAGCCCCTGCTTTACGGCCAGTGGAATGCGGCTGGCATGATAGGTCATCATGTCTGGCGCTTCACCCACGGCAACTGAGGTTTGCACTTTGGTGTAGAACGGCACGCCCCATTCAAGGGTCGTCGCCTTGATTTCAATCTTGTCAGCGTTCTCTTTGTTGAAGTCGGAAATCAGCTGCTTCATGCGCACGCCGTCACCGCCGCCAAGGAAATCCCACCACACAACAGTTTCTTTGGCGAACGCACTGGTGGAAATCAGTGCGGTGGCCAGCATTGCAGTTCTGATAATAGTTTTGAACATCGCTTTCTCCCTTTTGGGCACATGGCCCTTATCGCCAAAAACTCTGTGTCCAGCTGCGGGCGTTCGCTTGCTCGACATTTTAGCAAAAAAACGAAATCACGTTGCATCGGACGAAGTGCTGAGCCGATGCGCAAATTCAATCTATCAAAGGATCATTCGTTGTCAACAAATAATAAGATATGCACCCGATATTACGATATATAGTAAGACAACAGTGATACGGGCT
>PLXI01000213.1 GCA_003151375.1 Hyphomicrobiales bacterium | reverse complement strand
CGCTCATCGCGTAATCGAGATAGCTTTTGCGCATTTCCTCTTCGATGGTGATCGGAGAAATTTCATGCGGATTAGCGGGCGGCAGCCCCTTGGTGACGTCGTTGTTATTGGCCACGGATACCCAAAATCAAAACCTGTTGGAGCCGCTAAAATGGTGAAGCGAGAAATCAGAATCGCAAGCTTTTAGGGCACAGTCATATTTAGGCTTTTTAAGCCGTCACGGCAATGAATTTGAACCCAAAAACACAGGCGTTTTTAGCGACGCGTAGCGGTCAAAACATTGCCTTTAATCTGGTCTCCGGCGCGGTTGAGAAGTTCGCAGTTTTCCTTGCGATCAAGCAATTTATTGAATTTTACGCAGAAGCGGTCGCCATTAAGGTGCCAATGGCCTTTGTCCTTTTCCCCCTTGTCTGTGACAACGGAGATTTTTCCTCCCAAGCCGAGATCAACCTCAATGGTCACACCCGGTGCCACAACATGATAATGCCCGGGGGCCAATTGCCGAACTTCGGCAGCCGTCATTATGCCATCGGCATAGGCCGCGGTGGCGAATATTGACATTGAAACGACACCAAACAAAATCGAACGCATCGAAAACTCCTTAGGGTTTTAAAACTACTATACCTTTTCTCATCACATCAATGGGATTTTGCTTTTCGTCATAAGTGGGATCAACTGCATAGGTTTGCAAGACAAACTGGCCCTCATTAAAAGCCCAAGTGCCTGAGCTGGAGGCATCGCCTATGCCGCGCCATTTGGAGAAATTTGAGATCGTGTTAGTTTTAGGATCAAAGTCCGCATTGATCAGCAGATCGGATGCCGAAAATCCCTTAACCTTCATGGATTTCAGCTTGGCGTTGTCCGTGTCCAGATAGGTGATATCCATTTGCGGTTCAGCGAAGGCCACACGGTTCAGGGCGTTTTCAGTGTCTGAAAGATAGAAAATATCAGTCTCATTATAGGCCGCCATCGAGCAGACAAATTTGAATAATGTGGCCTGATTGGGTTTGTCATTGGCCTCTTCGCCTTTCAGACGATAGGTCAATAGCCAGCTCTCCGGCTCATTCAAGCCTGCTTGGGTTTCAACTGTCTTGTCGCATTCAGCAGAATTTTCTGACACAAATTGCGCCTTTGCTTTTGCGATCAGTTGATCCTTATCTAAAGTATCGCTCGCATCTGGGCCTGGCACATCAGAACATTTCGGCAGGCCGTAAGTGGCATAATCATCGGCTTTAATAGGCTTGAGACTATGCGCCTGAATTTGCAGTGGGGTATAAGGCGGGTCTTGATCAGCATTAATGGCCCGAACTGTATAGCAGCCCGCAAAATAGCTGATTTTGCCGTCCGCTCCTGTCGCGCGAATGGCGATGGGCATATTGAAAAAAATCGAACCTGCAGCGCCATCACCACCGGCTTGACCTAGCAGCACATCAACATGGGCAGTTGTTGCATAACCCTTGGCGTAAGTTTCATAATCTTTGGCCGGGGGATCTGCGAAATATCCATAGGCCCGTCCATATTGGTGCATGTTGATGGCATTATAGAGCGACCGGATTAGGCTTTCTGGCGAGGAACGATCATCGAGATAGTTATCGGCTGCTCTGGCAACATTTGGAGCCATAAAGCCTACACATAAAATTAGGGCAAATGCGATCCGCTTCATTGCTCTTATCTCCAGTTGAGTGCTTTTAATTATGCCCAAGTGAGCGTTCACTGTCATCTCTTGTTGGTAGATGGGATCAAAGTTTCGGAAAGCTGCCCAGCTGTTGGCGCTCTTTTCTTAAGGGTGTAAAAGCCCACCAGTTGAGGGCCTCGCCCGTCTTGGCCTGATGGATCGCAGCGGCGTAAGTGTCATGCACGCAAGGATCATGCCTTGCTCCGGTCAGAATATTGATGCGCGTATAAAGTTCATCTGCATCTTGACCGGCAAGTTGCGCCACGCTGGTTATGCCGAGCACATCAAAATCCATCAGCATGGCTTTGCTAATATTGCGCAGCTGCGAGAGTTGCATCACGCTGGTGCGTGGCATACGGCCTCGATATTGTTCCCGTCGAGGTCGATGACAAAAGCGCCATAATAGTTGCTCACAGCAAATCCAATATGGTCAATCATTAAAACGGAACTTCATCATCCAGATCTCGTGCGAAACTCTGCTTGGCTGCGCCGCCCGAACGCGGGCTTGCCATCGGGCTTGAAGCGCCAAATTCTTCGCCGCCGCCATAACCACCAGCACCTGCCCCATCGCCACCGGGTTTGCCGCCCAGCATGGTGAGGGTGGAATTGAAATTCTGTAACACCACTTCGGTGGAGTATTTTTCAACACCGTCTTTGTCGGTATATTTGCGGGTCTGCAATTGGCCTTCAATATAAACGCTGGAACCCTTTTTTAGATATTGCTCAGCCACTTTGGCTATGCCTTCATTGAAAACGACAACACGGTGCCATTCGGTTTTTTCTTTGCGCTCACCCGTTGCACGATCTTTCCAGCTTTCAGATGTGGCGATCGAAAGGTTCACAATCGGCTTGCCATCTTGCGTGTGGCGCACCACCGGGTCTGCGCCCAAATTGCCAACCAAAATTACTTTATTTACTGAGCCTGCCATAATTTCTCTCCTTATCTCGTCATTCCGGATCAAATTTGTCTCTAGCTGCAAATCATAACTGCTGCTGTGCGAATTTTGTTTCATCCACAAGTTCTTGTTATGTTCCAATTGCGGCTTGAATGCAAGCCCGTTATGCAGCTGGCACACAAGAGTTTGATCCATGCCCAAGAAAAAATATGACTGTCTGAACTGCCCTGGCTATTGCTGTTCCTATCCGATCATTGAAGTCAAAGACCGCTATGCCAAGCAGATTGCCAAACATTTTGGTTTGACGCTGCAAGAGGCCGAGAAAAAATTCTTCCGCAAGGATAAGGATCATGGTCGTGTGATGCAGCGCCAAGACGACGAACACTTCGGCAAGATTTGCACATTCTTCGACACTAAAAAGCGCCAGTGCACCATTTATGAAGTGCGGCCTTTCACCTGTCGCGATTTTCCGGGCGATGACAACTGCGGATATTGGGACTTTTTGGCCTTTGAGCGCATTGCCCAAAAGGACAAAAAATGGATATCAACCACCGACCATAAAGATGATTGATACCCAGTAACTCAAGCGTAAGCCTTGATAATTCCCATAAAGTCTTCTGCCTTCAAGCTGGCGCCCCCAACCAATGCGCCGTTGACATTGGCAACGCCCATCAATTCCACTGCGTTAGAACCTTTAACTGAGCCACCGTAGAGAATGCGGGTTGCTGGTCCTTCACTGCCCATAACCTTTGATAGTTCAGCGCGGATATGGGCATGGGCTTCGGCCACTTCGGCTGTGGTGGGGGTGAGCCCCGTGCCAATGGCCCAGATAGGCTCATAGGCAATAACGCTATTGCTGGCGGTTGAACCGGCAGGCACGGACCCTTTAATTTGCTCTGTCAGCACGCCCAAGGTTTTGCCGCCCTTGCGCTCATCCAGCGTTTCGCCAATGCAGATAATGGCAACAAGCCCAGCATTATGTGCCGCCGTGGCCTTGGCAGAAACCTGCGCGTCGGTTTCTTTATGGTTGGTGCGGCGCTCAGAATGGCCGACGATCACGGCGATGGCGCCGGCATCTTTCAGCATATCGGCTGAAATATCACCCGTATGAGCGCCAGAAACGGCAGAATGGCAGTCTTGCCCGCCTAATGCCACTTTGGTGCCCTTTAGTTGCCAATGAGCTTGGGCCAAAAGGGTTGCTGGCGGACAAAGCATAACATCACACTTGTATTGTTGGCTTCCCGCCAGATCATTGGCCAATAGCTTGGCTTGCTCCAAACCTACTGAAAGACCGTTCATTTTCCAGTTGCCAGCGACGAGTGGGCGGATGGTGTTCATGTGTATCCTCGTTAATGATTGGCGCACCTCATACCAAATTCATCCCGCACTTGCGAGAGAAAAGACGCGCACCTATAAGCAGGCCCTCGGGCGATTTGGCCCCATAGGAATAGGAACTTACCGATGATGGAATCCATGCGCAATCTCGCTAAAACTTTCGTAGCGAAGATCATGCTCGGCCTTTTGGTCGTAGCCTTCGGCCTATGGGGCATTACCGGGGTGGCGGGTTCAGCATTTGAATCAATTGCCTGTATCGTTGGCTTCTGCCCAAGTGATCTTGCTCAAGTGGGCTCAGTCACAATTAAAGGTGATGAATTCACCAATATGATGCAACGCCAAATCCGCAATATGGCACAGCAGACTGGCCAAGCCCTAACGCTGGATGACGCGCGCAAAATGGGCGTGAATGCGCAAGTGCTGGACGCCATGATCGCGCAAGCGGCTGTTACGCAATCCGTTAAGAAGTTGGGCCTCAGCGTCAGTGACAAAGATTTGCAAAGTGATCTCATCAGCAATAAGCAATTTCAAGACAAGAGCGGCAAGTTCGATATTCAGGCGTTCCGTTCTGCCTTGGCCAATTCTGGATTGAGTGAGCAGCAATATTTCGCCAATCAACGCCGCGTTCACACCGAGCAGGCCATCGTAAATTCTGCTTCCAATGAATTGGCTTTGCCAAAAACATTAAGCGATGCGCTCAACCAGTATGAGGGTGAGACGCGCGATGTGAAATATTTTGACGTGACTGCCACAGCCGCAGATACTGTGGCACCCACGGATGCCGATTTGCAGGCGCAGTATCAAAAAAACCCCGCAACTTATACAGCGCCCGAATATCGCACCGGCGTTGTAATGGTGGCAGATGCAGCTACGATTGCATCGGCCCAAAAGGTTTCCGATGATGAATTGCAAAAAGCTTGGGAGCAACACAAGGGCGAATTCGGCACACCCGAAAAGCGCACGATCATACAACTGAGCTTTAAAAGTGTTGATGACGCAGCCAAAGCCAAGGCCCGCATTGCGGCTGGCGAAGATATTATGAAAATCGCCGCGGAAAATGGTTTGAAGGAAAGCGACATCCTTCAAACAGAAAAGCTGCGTGAGGATTTCCTCGATAAGGCCATTGGTGATGCGGCCTTTGCTCTTAAAGAAGGAGAAGTGAGCGAGCCCGTGCAAGGTGCTTTGGCAACAGCTTTGCTCAAAGCCGTAAAAGTGATCCCTGCCGTCAATCCAACATTTGAACAATCAAAAGCCGAACTCACCCAAAAGGTTCAACTTGAGAAAGCCAAGGCCGCACTTCAAGAAGTGTACAACACGGTTGAAGATGCCCGCGCCAAAAACCTTAAACTTGAGGACATCGCCAAGACCCAAGGGCTGAACCTCATTGTCGTGCCACCTATCTCAGCCTCTGGCCAAAACCCAGAAGGCGCTGATATTTCAGCGACGATCAGTCCAGAAGCTCTGAAAGCCATGTACACGTCTGATGTTGGCGTGGACAATGATGCCATTCAAGTGGGTGACGGTTTCATTTGGTATGATGTGCGCTCAGTGATCCCTTCCGCACTCAAACCATTTGATCAGGTGAAAGATAAAGTCACAGCTGATGTGGTGGCTGCGCGTATACGCCAAGCTGCTATCGACAAAGCCAAAGCCATCGTAACGGCGCTTCAAGGTGGAAAGAGCCTAGATGAAGCGGCCAAGGACGCAAGTGCCACGGTTAAAACCATAAGCGCCCTCAAACGTAATCAGCAGTCTGAAGACTTTGATGGTCGTGAGCTGGCTGCTGCCTTTAGCGTGCCTGACCAAGGCTTTGCTTTTTCTGCCGGCGGTGACGGCAAGTCTGCACGCATCATGCAAATTGTCAAAGACACAATGCCCGTAGTGGATATGAAAAATAGTGATTTCACCAAAGCGAGAGATCAAATTCAAGGCGGCTTTATCAATGATCTGCAATCAGGTTTGGTTGATGACCTGAAAAAGTCTGCTGGGGTAAAGCTCAACAATGACTTGTGGAAGTTGGTCAACAATGGCGAAGCGCCAGCGGTGGAGTAAGCCATGGCCTTCTTGCCGGATTATGAAAGCTTTGCCAAAACCTATGATGCAGGCCAGCCGCAAATTCTATTGACCAGGTTGGTTGCTGATCTTGAAACGCCGGTTTCAGCCATGTTGAAGTTGGCGCGGGGTGCGCGTTATTCCTTCTTGCTGGAGTCGGTTGAAGGAGGAGCGGTGCGCGGGCGCTATTCCATCATCGGCATGAACCCTGACTTGATCTGGAAAGTTGAAGGTGGCGCGGCATCAATCAATCGCACTGCTTTAGCTGATGAACGCCAAGGCTTTGTGCCTGTGGCGGCAGATGCACTTACGTCGCTGCGGTCCTTGCTCAAAGAAAGTCGCATTGATTTGCCGCATGATGCGCCGCCAATGGCTGCAGGCGTGTTCGGTTATTTGGGTTATGACATGGTGCGCTTGATGGAGCGCCTGCCCCAGCCCCCGCCTGATGTGCTGGGCTTGCCTGACGCAATGATGATCCGCCCCACAGTGATGGCAATCTTTGACAGTGTGAAAGATGAAGTCGCGGTGACTGCCCCGGTTTATCCAATGGCTGGCGTTTCACCGCGCGTGGCTTACACCAGAGCCTCCGAGCGGATTTCAGAAGTTGTCGATGCGCTAGATCGCCCGCTGGATATGGCGCTGCGCGATTTTGAAGCGCCAGAAATCACCCATCAACATTCCAACACCACACCTGAGCACTATAAAGACATGGTTCTGCGCGCCAAAGAACATATCGCGGCTGGCGATATTTTTCAGGTGGTGTTGTCTCAACGCTTTGAAAGCGAATTCACACTGCCGCCCTTTGCGCTTTACCGCGCATTGCGCCGGGTGAACCCATCACCATTTTTATATTATCTGGATTTTGATAGCTTTTCAGTGGTGGGCTCATCCCCTGAAATTTTGGTGCGGGTGCGCGATGGCAAGGTTTCCATCAGGCCTATTGCTGGCACAAGACGGCGCGGCGCAACACCTACCGAAGATAAGGCCTTGGCGGAGGAATTGTTAGCTGACCCCAAGGAACGCGCCGAACATTTGATGCTGCTTGATTTAGGCCGCAATGATGTGGGGCGCGTGGCCGAGATTGGCTCTATTAAAGTTACCGATAAGTTCATTCTCGAATTCTACAGTCAAGTGATGCACATTGTGTCTAACGTTGAAGGTAAGCTTGATAACAAGCACGACATTGTTGACGCACTTGTCGCGGGCTTTCCGGCAGGCACAGTATCAGGTGCGCCGAAAGTGCGGGCCATGGAAATCATCGATAGCTTTGAGGTCAACAAGCGCGGCATTTATGGTGGCTGTGTGGGCTATTTTGGCGCCAATGGCGAAATGGATACGTGCATTGTTTTGCGTACCGCCATTGTAAAAGATGGCAAAATGTTTGTGCAAGCAGGCGCTGGCGTGGTGGCCGACAGTGTGCCGGAAAGTGAACATCAGGAATGTATCAACAAGGCCAAGGCCTTGTTCCGCGCCGCTGAAGAAGCAATGCGTTTTGCTGGCCGCGCCGGGAGGGGACAATGATTATCCTCATCGACAATTATGATAGCTTCACCTGGAACCTGTATCACTATCTTGGTGATCTTGGCGCTGAGACCGTAGTTCACCGCAATGATCAAATTTCGGTGGGTCAGGTAATTTCGGCAAATCCGGAAGCGATTGTGATTTCGCCAGGGCCTGGTGTGCCTGCCGATGCTGGTATTATTATTGATTTGGTGAAGCAAGCCTCCGGAAAGATTCCGATCTTAGGAGTTTGCCTTGGTTTGCAAGCCATTGGTGAGGCATTTGGCGGCAAAGTTGTGCGCGCGCCCAGCCAGATGCATGGAAAAGTTTCTGCTGTGCGCCATGACAATAGAGGCGTGTTTAATTCTGTGCCGCAGGATTTCACCGCGACGCGTTATCACTCATTGGTGGTTGAGCGCGCGTCGCTTCCAGCTGAACTTGAAGTAACAGCAGAAGCCGCCGGCATCATTATGGGCCTACAACACAAAACCATGAATGTGCATGGTGTGCAGTTCCATCCTGAAAGCATCG
>PLXI01000286.1 GCA_003151375.1 Hyphomicrobiales bacterium | reverse complement strand
CGGGGGCCGCGCGTGATGTCGCCGTACTTCGCGGTTTCGCTGATGAATTGGTGCATCTTCGCGATGCCGCCTTCATAGATCAGATCGACAATGAGCTTCACTTCGTGGAGGCATTCGAAATAAGCCATCTCTGGCGCATAGCCAGCTTCTACCAAAGTTTCAAAACCAGCGCGAATGAGTTCAACCAAACCGCCGCAGAGAACCACTTGCTCACCGAACAAATCGGTTTCGCATTCTTCGCGGAACGACGTTTCGATGATGCCAGAACGCCCACCGCCTATGCCACAGGCGTATGACAAAGCCAGATCATGGGCATTGCCAGAAGCGTCTTGGTGAACAGCGATCAGGCAAGGAACACCACCGCCTTTAAGATATTCGCCACGCACGGTGTGGCCAGGACCTTTTGGTGCAATCATCACAACGTCGATAGATTTTTTGGCTTCGATCAAACCGAAATGAATGTTGAGGCCATGAGCAAATGCAATCGCCGCGCCGTCACGAATGTTGGGGGCAATGTCGTTGCGATAAATATCAGCCTGCAATTCATCGGGCGCGGCCATCATCAAAAGGTCGCCCCACTTCGCGCCTTCAGCAACAGTCACCACTTTGAGGCCGTCAGCCTCCACCTTCTTAATGGTGGGTGAGCCAGCCTTGAGAGCCACAACCAGTTCCTTAGCGCCGGAATCCTTCAGGTTCAGCGCATGGGCNNCATCACGATCATAATAAACGCGCATAGTTTTCTTCCTTGATTTGAATTTGGCGGACTTAAATTTGTGTGGGAATTAGCGGCTGGCTAGGGTTATGGCAAGCAGCTTTGTATGAATGGCAAAGTTCATTGAAATGTTTTGGTCAGGAAATTTCCCGCGCGCAATTCAGGCTGGTGTCAGGAAGCCCCGCTATTGCTTCATACATGAGCTTCATTATGAGGCCGTAGCAATAGATTTGGGCCAATAAATTGCTTTGAATTTTAGCCCCATTTGGAGAAAACAATGATCCTANNAGCAAAGCCTCAGCAGATAAATTCAAACCGCAAGCTGATCTCATTACAATGCTAAAAGGTGAAGGCATGACGGTCAACAAAGTTAAAGTCGAAAATGGCTGCTACGAGGTTTATGCTAAAGACAAAGCCGGCAAAATGGTCAACGTAGCCTATAATGCCGAAACGTTAGACAAGATGGGCGCTGCAGAAGCAGGCGAAGCCGTAAAGCAATAATCGATGGACCTCCCAGACACCACAAGGTCTACCCGGACTGTGCGTGTTTGGGATCCTTTTATTAGAATCTTCCACTGGAGTCTCGCTATCGGAATGGTGGCGGTGTGGATCACATCTTCTTGGCGCGGCGCCTCACACCAATGGATTGGCCTAGCAATCGGAGCATTGCTCATCGGTCGGATTGTCTGGGGTTTTGTCGGAAGTAACTATGCACGGTTCGCGCAATTCCAGTGTGGGCCGCAAGCGTCCATTGGATATATCTACGCGATCGTCAAGGGTACCGAGCGCCGTTACCTTGGCCACAACCCGGCGGGCGCACTGATGATCCTGGCGCTAATGTTTACGATTACCACCACCGTCTTCAGCGGATGGCTGATGACGACTGACACTTATTTCGGCGATGATACAGTTCAGTTCTTGCATAGGGCCAGTGCTTATAGTGTCGTGGGGCTAATCTTTTTCCACGTTGGGGGCGTCGTGTTGGCAAGCAGACGACACAAGGAAAATCTTGTTAAAGCGATGTTGACTGGAGAGAAGCGGGCTCCCGCATCCGACGACATTGCGTGACAAAAGACCGTTCCAATCGCTAGGATCATAATACTGTCTGACGTTACGCAAGCTCCACATTGATAGCCTTTTTGAACAACCGCACAGTTTCGGCCAGACCAAACTCCCACGCATCGGCAAACAATCCATGACCAATTGAAACTTCGGCCAAATTTGGCAGCGCCCTGACCAAAGCCGGTAAATTGGCGCGGGTTAGATCGTGGCCGGCATTCAGCCCCAAGCCAGCCTTCGCGGCCGCCTGTCCTGTGGCCACCACGCGCTTAAACTCATGTGCGGCCACATTGACATCGACGGCGCCACCGTAAGGGCCGGTGAAAATCTCCACGCGGTCAGCACCAACTGCTTTGGCCGTTGCCGGTGCCGCCACATCAGGGTCAACAAAAATCGAAACGCGCATTCTACCTTTGTGAAGTCGGTCAACAATTGCCCCGAGAAAATTATGCTGCGTTGAAAAATCCCAACCGTGGTCTGATGTCGCCTGCCCCGGCAAATCCGGAACCAGCGTTACCTGATCGGGCTGATGTGCTTCAACCAGGCGCATGAACGCATCATCGGGGTAACCTTCGATATTAAATTCACCGCCCGGAAACTCATCGACCAAAGCCCGCAGCAAGGGCACATCGGCACGCCTGATATGGCGCTCATCCGGGCGTGGGTGAACGGTCAAGCCCGATGCTCCTGCCTCAAGTGCGATCCGCCCAAGCTTGAGCACATCCGGCCAAGACACGTCACGGCGATTGCGCAGATAGGCAACGGCATTGAGATTGACGGAAAGTTTGCAAGGCATGAGCTCATCATAGCCGCGCCCATCAGGAATGGAAGAACCGATTAAGTTGTAGTTACATCGCTATCGGCTTTGGCCTTGCGCCTGCGTTCAATGAACCCCACGGCAATAACCGCAATTTCGTAAAGCCCGAACAACGGCACCACCATAGTTATCATAGAGATCGGATCAGGCGGTGTGATAATGCCAGCAAGGATGGCAACGCCCACAAGCGCAAAGCGGCGGCCTTTTTTCAGCATGTCATGCGAAAC
>PLXI01000095.1 GCA_003151375.1 Hyphomicrobiales bacterium | reverse complement strand
GAATGTTCGAGAAAGCGCCCCACAATACTTTTAACGCGAATATTTTCCGAGAGGCCCTTAATGCCGGGCCGCAGGCAGGAGATGCCGCGCACCACCATATCAATCTGCACGCCAGCTTGTGAAGCACGGTAGAGTGCGTCAATAATGCCCTCATCAACAACAGCATTGAGCTTGGCCCAAATCTGCGCGGGCTTGCCTGCCTTGGCATGCACGATTTCAGTTTCGATATCGCGCAGCAAAGTATCCTTGAGATTGATCGGCGAAAGCGCGATCTTTTCCAAATCCTCTGGCTGAGCATAACCCGTGATGAAGTTGAAAACCCGCGCCGCATCGCGCGCCAGTGCCGGATCACAGGTGAAAAATGATAAATCAGTATAAATCTTGGCGGTAATCGGGTGATAGTTACCGGTGCCAAAATGCACATAAGTGCGCATCCCCCCACCTTCGCGCCGCACCACCATGGAAACCTTGGCATGGGTTTTCAGTTCGAGGAATCCGAACACCACTTGCACACCGGCGCGTTCCAAATCTCTGGCCCATTGGATATTGGCTTCTTCATCAAAGCGGGCTTTGAGTTCAACTAAGGCAATCACAGATTTTCCGGCCTCAGCTGCCTTGGCCAAGGCGGCCACTACGGGTGAGTTATGCGACGTACGGTAAAGCGTTTGCTTGATGGCAACCACATCTGGGTCAGCGGCGGCTTGTCTAATAAACTGCACCACCACGTCAAATGATTCATATGGGTGGTGCACCACAAAATCTTTTTGTCTGATGGCAGCAAAAATATCGCCGCCATGGTCACGCACCCGCTCAGGATAGCGCGGCACATAAGGCGTGAATTTAAGATCCGGTCTCTCGTCCAAAATCAATTGCTGCGTATCAGCAAAGCCTACGAGGCCTTCCGAAACAATGGTCACATCCTGCGAAGCATCAAGCTCCTCAGCGATAAAATTGCGCAAATCGACAGGGCACTGCGCATCCACTTCCATGCGAATAACCTGCCCACGACGACGAAGTTTAAGAGCGGTTTCAAACAACCGCACGAGATCCTCAGCTTCTTCTTCAATTTCAAGATCGCTATCACGGATCACGCGGAACAGGCCGCGGGCTAACATATCATAGCCGGGGAAAAGCCGCGGCAGAAAAAGCCCCAACATATCTTCCAACATGATGAAACGTGCTGCTTCACCGGGCAAACGAATGAACCGTTCAAGCAAGGCCGGAATGGGCAGTAATGCGCGCATTTTATTGCCGTCAACGCGGCGTTTCATTTCCACCGCCATAACAAACCCACGGTTCAAGATGAACGGAAATGGATGAGCTGGATCAATTGCGATGGGCGTAACCACAGGTAAAATCTGTTCAAGAAACCGAAGATCAAGCCAAGCGTGTTCGGCCTTAGTCAGACCCTCAACGCCTATGATAGCAATACCATTGTCGCTCATTTCGGCCTTGAGTTGAATCCAGCGCCGATCTTGTTCCGCCATCAACTCCAAGGCACGCCGTCTGATGAGCTCTAGCTGTTCAGCCGGAGACAGACCATCTTGTGAAATTTCGGGAATCTGTTCGCGCAGCTGCCCCACCAGGCCAGCCACCCGCACCATGAAAAACTCATCAAGGTTGTTGCCGCTGATCGAAAGAAAGCGCAGCCGTTCCAATAAAGGATGGGCTGGGTTTCGTGCCTCTTCCAACACCCGCATGTTAAATTCAAGCCAAGATAACTCACGGTTGAAAAAGCGCTGCGGACTGCGCATCAAATCGCTGGGGGGGCTCATGTCATTCATATGTTTGCAATCTTATCCCAGTTTGACAGTTTTATGAACGACTAAGCGCTTTCCTCGTTAAAAATATCTCAGTTAAAAAAGATCAGGGCTTTCATGTGCGGCCATAACGCGCGCCACAAAGGGCCTGGTGATTTCGGCTTTCTCAACCATTGCTGCTCGGTCAATCTCCGCCACAAGGCGGCGTGCCGCCGCAAGCGAACGCGCCATCCGCGTTAACATATAACTCACCACGGCCTCATCAACATTGATTTGCCGATCCGCAAAAAGCTTGACTAAAACCCCACGCAATAGAGCATCATCAGGTGCGGAAATATGAACCAGTGGCAAGGCCTTGAGGCGGGAAGCCAAATCCGGCAGTTTCACTTGCCACAAACGCGGTTCAAGCCTGCTGGTTAACAATACTTGGCCGCCCTGTTGGCGCGCCAGGTTGAGCGTGTGAAACAAAGCCGTTTCATCAAATCCTCGCCCCTCATCATGTTCAAGCGCCAAAGCTCCTCTGGATAACAGCTCGGGTGCGTTTGGCGTGGTGAGTTCGTGCAGTGCAATGAGGGGTGCTTTGGCTCGCACTTGCCACACTGTGGCTAAGTGGCTTTTACCGGCCCCTTCAGGCCCGACCAGCACTGCTGCATGCGCCGGCCAATCCGGCCAATCATCAACCAGCTTGACTGCGGCGGCATTGGAAGGTGCTACCAAAAAATCATCGCGGCCTAAAGCTGTGCGGTGAGACAAATCCAATAGCAATTGGCTAGGAATGTTCATGGTCACCTAAAGCGGGCTAATAGTCGAGCTTGCACCATTTCGCAAAAGCTTCAGACCCACCGCTTTGAACGCATTGTTCAAATCATCCACTCCGCCATTATAGTCCAAGGTGGCAGCGGCACCACCGGCATCAAGCGAGGTAACATCCAACCCCACCACACCAGGTGCTGAAAGGATGCGTGCACGAAGGCCGTTCCATTCCGAAGGCCCTGCAAATGGCACTGCGACGGCCATTTGCTGTGGGCCGACAGTCGATCCTGTAAGCTTGGCTTGGTCAGAGCGGAATTTGTCGGTTATCAAGGTTTGGAAACGCTGCGCCGCCACTGTAGCGGAATCCACCACCACCTTGCTGTCGGCTGTGTAGATTTTGTCGATGGTGATTTTGCCAAGCGGCGAATCCCCCACCACATGAACATGAATGCCGCCGCCGGACACCGCCTGTGCTGTGGCCAGCAGCATTGTTTTAACATCATAACGCCGCCTCAGGGCTTCAAGCTTCACCACATCGTTGGCCGCAACATCAGCACTAGTGAGCGTGGCTTGGTCTTCTGCATCTCCCAGCGGAATGACAATCGGAATTTGTGCTTGGGCCGCGTTAAGTGCCACCCAGGCATTACGCCAGGGATTGTCGCCCCACATTTGCATCTGGCCCTTATCATCCATCCACACCGGAATGATCATCATCGGCGGCCCCTGTTCAGGCGGAAGTTTCACCCCGAGGTTTTGTAGCAGTGGCTTCAGCTTATCTGGCAGAAAACGCACCGTGAATGTGCCATCATAATGGCCAGGACTAATGGATTCTTCTTCAATTGAGAGTGACTTGAGCAGGGGCAAAACCTCTTTGGTGTTCATCCGTGCGAATGCCAAAGACACCTCATCTCCGCCCAGAGTTTCACCAAGTTTTACCAAGGCCACTTGCTGCACATTAAGTAGGGCTTTATCCTTGGCGACCTTGGCCGAAACAGCTTGCTCATCCATCACCACCCCTTGCACAGCATAGGGGTTGGTCTCCACCGGCCCAGCGGCAAGGCTGGGTGTCGCTGCAAGACCAAGCAAAACGGCTATCGCAAGATAAAGTCTCATCAATTCACAATCTAACTTTATACAGAAGTAGGGCTTTATTGGGTTTCAGAATCTGCTAGGTGTTTGGCACATTTCACCCCTTTGAGGCAAACACATGGCATGACGGTAAAATCCAACTCACTTTCCTATGCTGACGCTGGGGTTGATATCACCGCGGGCAACGATTTGGTCGATTTAATCAAGCCTTTGGCCAAATCCACCAAGCGCAAGGGCGCTGACGTCGCCTTGGGCGGATTTGGCGGCTTATTTGATCTGAAGCGCTGCGGCTTCAAAGATCCGGTTCTGGTTGCGGCCAATGACGGCGTGGGCACGAAATTGAAACTCGCCGTTGACGCCCATATTCACCACACCGTCGGCATTGATCTGGTGGCGATGAGTGTGAATGACCTTGTAGTCCAAGGTGCTGAGCCGCTTTTCTTCTTAGATTATTACGCTACCGGTAAATTAGACGTGGGCGCCGCGCGTGATGTGATTGCAGGCATTGCCGAGGGTTGCAAGCAAGCAGGCTGTGCNNAACCGCAGAAATGCCGGGCATGTATCACGGCGGCGATTATGATCTTGCGGGCTTTGCCGTGGGTGCGGTTGAACGCAAAAAGATTTTGCCACGCAAAGATGTGAAAGCCGGCGATGTGATCCTTGGGCTGGCCTCATCTGGCCCACACTCTAACGGCTATTCCCTTATCCGTAAAATTATTGATTTGAGCGGCTATCACTTGGATGATGCGGCCCCTTTTGCTAAGGGCCAAACTGTGGCCGAAGCATTGCTTACGCCCACACGGATTTATGTGAAGTCCATTTTGAAAATGTTGAAGACCAAATCTGCCATCAAAGCCTTTGCCCATATTACAGGCGGCGGTTTCACTGAAAACATTCCGCGCGTTTTGCCGAAGGGCACTGTGGCGGCGATCGATTTAAACGCCGTGCCATTTCCTGAAGTGTTCCGCTGGCTGGCTTCCCAAGGCGGCGTGACCGAAGCCGAAATGCTGCGCACGTTTAATTGCGGAGTGGGCATGATTGTGGTGGTGAGCGCAAAGGATGCCAAGACAGTTGCCGCTGGTTTCAAAAAGGCGGGTGAACAGGTTGTGACACTGGGCGTGATCCGCAAGCGCAAAGCCAAGGAACCACAGGTGGCTTATTCGGGTGCTCTTTCACAATGAAGAAGCGCGTCGGTGTTTTAATTTCAGGCACCGGCTCCAATATGAAGGCTTTGGTATCCGCTGGCAGAGAAGCCGCAAGTCTGTTTGAAGTGGTCTGCGTGGCATCAAACAAAGTTGACGCTGGCGGCATCGCTTGGGCGCGTGAACAGGGAATTGCAACACAAGTCATCAACCACAAAGATTTTGCAACGCGTGAAGCTTTTGACACTGCCCTCAATGTCTATCTGCAAAGCCAGCGTCTTGATCTTATCGCCTGCGCTGGGTTCATGCGCATCATGACGCCGGTGCTTATCACGCCTTGGGCGGGGCGAATGCTCAACATCCACCCTTCCCTGCTGCCCAAATACAAAGGCCTGCATACCCATCAACGCGCGATAGATGCGGGAGATAAGGAGGCGGGTTGCAGTGTGCACTTCGTGACAGCAGAACTGGACGGCGGGGCAGTGATTGCGCAAGTCCGCGTTCCCATCTTGGCTGGAGAAACAGCCGAAACTTTGGCGGCGCGCGTTCTTGTGGAAGAACATAAACTTTATCCAGAGGTGTTGAGCGACGTCACATCTCTTATTTAAAAAGATCATTTAATTATCGCTTGACAATAATTTATTGATGTGAAATTAGTGGCGGGTCAACAAGAGGTGATC
>PLXI01000233.1 GCA_003151375.1 Hyphomicrobiales bacterium | reverse complement strand
AGCCACATCTCTTATCTAGAAAGATCATTTAATTATCGTTTGACAATAATTTATTTATATGAAATGAGTGTCTGGCAAACAGGAGGTGATCTTATGTCTTCAGAAATCCAGCCCAATCCACATGTAACAAAACTGCAAAAGAAGATTGGCTGCATATGCCAAAGTATTCGGTGGATGCTGATTATTTGGTTGGGTTGGCTTCTCGCAATCATCGTGACATCATACTTTGGCGCTGACGCAGCCGTTGCCAAATTGAACGCCCTGCCCTCCTTCAAGGATTATCCCATCACTGCGCAATCCTACGTCTCCAGCCAATGGGTCCACCTGTTTAGCTGGCTTTGTGCCACACCAATTGGTTTTGCTGGTTGGCAATTGACAAGGTTCTATCTCACAGGTGACATTTTATCCGAAGCCGCCGCTCTGCGCATGAAACGCCTTGGTCAAGCGGCCCTTTTTGCAACTATCGTTGGAATTCTTGTGAGACCAATTTCCGCATGGCTTCTTTCACCTGGTCATTTTTATAGCATGCAGGTTTGGAATTTCTTCGCCCCGCAGGATCTGCTCAATCTGTTGTTTGGCGTCTTCATCCTGAGCCTTGCACACATTTATCACGCCGCCGCAGAGATCAACGCGGAAAACAAGGGCTTCATCTAATGCCCATCATCGTCAATCTTGATGTCATGCTAGCCAAGCGCAAGATGCGTTCCAAGACTTTGTCTGAACTTGTTGGCATCACCGAACAAAATATCTCGTTGTTGAAATCAGGCAAGGTGAGGGGCATTCGCTTTGAAACGCTTGAAGCCATCTGCAAGGCATTGGATTGCCAGCCGGGTGATATTCTCGAATTCCGTGACGCTCAGGAGTGAGAACGATAATCTTCTGCCTCACGATCTTTCTTCCACCGCGCCAGAAGCTTCAGACGCGGCTCTCGATATTTTTCTTCTAACACACGCATTTCTGAAATCCGATCAGTGCGGAAATGGCGAAAGCCTTGGCGCAGTTCACACCACGCCACGATCAAGCGTTGCACATCGAAATAAGAAATGGCAATGGGCCACATCACGCGCGCGGTTTGTCCGCCCTGCTCGTTTTGATAAGAGATCAGAACCTTGTTTTGGGCGCGCATGGCAGAGCGCAACAAGCTCACATCAACGCTATCTTCAACCACAGCAAAACCCGGCGGTGTGAGCAGCGGTGCATCAAACAATGAAGCACGCATTGACGCAGGCAGAACCACGCCGATTTTTCCAACCACATCATGTGCCGCACGTTGCAGCGCCTTATCACCGCGCCTTTGCACCCATGAGAGGCCAAGCATAATGGCTTCCAATTCATCCGCCTTGAACATCAAAGGCGGCAGATCATAACCCTCGCCCAACACATAGCCCACGCCTGCTTCGCCGCGAATGGGCACACCATCGGTGATCAGATCAGCAATGTCGCGGTAAAGTGTGCGCAGAGAAACTTCCAATTCCTCAGCCATGCGCCTGCCCGTCACCGGCCTGCGGTGGCGGCGTAAAACCTGAATCACCCTTAAAAGCCTGTCCGCGCGTCTCATAATCGTGCCTTACTCCACCACTGCTGACACCATGTTGTCAGCAGCGTGGCAGTATGGCAATCCCAACAACAGGAGAATATCATGCTCAAGCTTCACGTTTTTGGCCCGCATTTTGGTCTGCCTGACGGCAGCCCGTTCTGTATCAAAGCTTTGACATTGTTTAAAATGTCTGGCTTGGCGTTTGAAACAGCGCGCATGAGCTTCAAGCAGGCCCCCAAAAGCAAAGCGCCGTATTTGGTGGATGGCGGCAAAGTGATTGCAGATAGCCACTTCATTCAGCGCCATTTGGAAACTGCACATGGCGTGGATTTCTCCGGAGGATATAGCGAAGCCGATTTGGCCAAAGGTTGGGCAATCTCGCGCATGTTGGAAGAACATTTCTACTTTCTATCTATGAACATCCGTTGGCTGCGTGATGAAAACTTCTGGAAAGGCCCCTATAATTTTTTCGCCGCTGTGCCAGCACCCATCCGTCCACTCATAGCGCGCTTGGTGCGTAAGAAAGTGGCCAAGACGCAAGATCTGCAAGGCCTTGGCCGCCACACGGTGGAAGAACGTTTTGAACTCGCAAAGGGCGATCTTGTGGCCATTGAGACCATGTTGAAGAAAAACCGATTTCTTTTGGGCGACAAGCCCTGCGGCGTTGATGCCAGTGTATTGGGATTTATTTGGGCGGCAGAATGCCCGTTCTTCAAAAGCGAACTGGGAGATTATATCCGCCAGCGCCCTGTGCTAATGAATTATTTAGGCGAAATGCAGCAACGCTATTTTCCTGAGTTTCCTGTCGGCAAATGAGAAACAACAACCTTTTCCTCGAAGCGATTGCACCTTATTCACTCATGGCGCAAAAGCTGCTCTCACACCTACGTAAGCTCGTTCACAAAACCGCTGGCGAGCTATCAGAAGTGGGAGAGATAACCGAGGCCTTGCGCTGGAACCAATTCAGCTTTTTGACTGAGAAAAGTGGCAGCACCTTTCGCATAGATGGCAAACGCAACGATGCGAATGTCGTGGCCATGTATTTTCATTGCCAGAGTGGTTTGATTGACCAGTTCAAAACCCATTATGCAAAAGAACTCAAATTTGAAGGCAAGCGTGCGATTATTCTGGATGTGAACGACAAATTGCCCGAGGCCGCACTTCGCCACTGCATTTCGCTTGCGCTTACCCATCATCTGCGCAAAATTCCTGCAAAAAGCAGGAACGAAAAAAGTGCATAAACATTCTATTATCATCGACACAGACCCCGGCCAAGATGACGCGCTGGCCATTTTGTTAGCCTTGGCCTCGGCAGATATTGAGCTGCTTGGCATCACAGCGGTAGCGGGGAATGTGCCGCTGCCTTTGACTGAAGTGAACGCCCGCAAAATCTGTGAACTGGCAGGAAGGCCTGAAACAAAAGTTTTCGCCGGGGCCTCGCGCCCAATGCTGCGAAGCCTGATTACGGCAGAACATGTGCATGGCAAAACCGGCTTGGATGGCCCTATTCTTCCTGAACCTAAAATGCCTTTGCAAAAACAATTTGCGCCCGACTTCATCATCGAGACTTTGATGAGCCACCCAGCAGGCACTGTCACCTTGTGCTGCTTAGGCCCCCTCACCAATATCGGCCTTGCCCTGGTGAAGGAGCCACGCATCGCCTCGCGCATCAAGCGCATTATTGCCATGGGCGGCGGCTGGTCAGAAGGCGGCAATATCACGCCGGCGGCAGAGTTTAACATTTATGTTGACCCTCAGGCCGCGCGTCTCGTGTTCCAATGTGGAGCGCCGATCACTTTGATCCCGCTGGATTGCACCCATAAGGCCATCGCCACGCGCCAGCGCATAGAGAAATTCCGCGCGATGAAAAATAAGACCGGCCCTGCCGTGGCCGAAATGTTGGATTTTTTTGAACGCTTTGATATTGAAAAATATGGTTCAGAAGGTGGCCCGTTGCATGACCCATGTGTGGTTGCTTGGTTGCTTCACCCAGAGATGTTCAGTGGTAAAGATGTAAATGTGGAAATTGAATGTGAGAGTGAACTCACCATGGGCCAAACCGTAGTCGATTGGTGGCGGGTGACCAACCGTAAACCAAACGCTCATGTGGTGCGCGGGCTTGATGCGGATGGGTTTTATAAATTGCTGACACAGCGTTTGCTGACATTGCCATAAATGCGTGGGGTAACTTCAGCCTAATACGGCCACCGCAAGCCTACCGCGGGTTAATTGTCAGTGCTCAGACGGTAGCTTAGTTCTATGCCTGTGCCCTTCGGGCCATTCGCCAGCTTAAACGGCGAATATTCAGTCATCGGATCTGGGTCACTGCCGAGATCCAACTGCCAGATTTGTTCAGGCACGTCCGGTATTTCCAAGCTGACTTCCCTTCCGCTGGCCTTATAAGAGAGCGATGCACTGGCGAGAATTCCGGGCCGGTCGCCGTCATGACCATGCCACGGGTTACCCAAGCTGACGATCGCCTGTCTGCTCCCCCCTTCAGTGACGATGATATGCACGTCATCGTCAACAGTCGGCAAAACCGTGCCTGCCGGAAATCTAAACTGCATGTCGAGCTTCATGAATCCGTGCGAAAGATAGGGCGAGCGGATCAACTCATACCAGCCCTCATAAGCCAGTGCCGCCAACACAAGAACAACAACAATGGCAAAGGGCCGCGAAATATGAGTTCTGACTGGCGGCACGGCGGCGTCAGATTGTTTTGCATCGGGTTGGCTAGCACCGGGCTGACGAGCATCGCTCGGCAATGTTGTTTTCCGCACGATGCCAAACTTTATAAACAGCCACACGCCGACAATAAAACCGACGACCCCGCCAATCGGCCCAATTTGGAAAAATGCACCCATGGCAATTCCGCCATCTTGGTCATGGCCCGCAAGACTTATTACAAGCAAAGCCAGCCCCGCCCAGCCAGCAAGCATTCCAAGAACGCCGGCGAAAAAGCCGATGACGATGTGCNNAAAACGTTTTCACCCAAAGCCCCCTACTGCTTAAGATGAGTAATACTGCCCGAAATGACGGATTCTGTATACTGGGCTACAGAAATACTAGTTCACATCCCCTGTTTCTGCGTCTTCAGATAATAATTGGCCTGTTTGCCGTAAATTACCCCACGCAGGAAAACTCTGAGGCGTTGCGATTTGCGCAAGGGTGAAAGCACCGCATGCAACACATCATGGGCAATAACTTTGGCTGCATCACGCATTGGCGAAACGCCCGGTGCAACTGGCTTACGGCCATAGGTGCGCAACGTGCCATTTATCAAACGAATTTTATTGAGCCTACGCACTTCAGGGGTCTTCCACGTCATCGCCATGGAGATGGAATAAGTGTCGCCCGTGCTCACCCAGTGTGGATGCGTATATGGAATATGCACAGCATCACCGGGCTTTAAGGTGTGAAGCGTGGCGCGCTCTTCAAAGCTTGCCTCATATTTGCGGTTGCGGTGAACCGCTGGCGAAATTTCAATATCCGCCTCACCAACCAATGTGCGATCGGCGTTATCAAAAGTGCGCAGGAACTTATCGCCTTTGAGTTGGATTAAAATGTTTTCTTCCATATCAATATGGAATCGCGTCGTGGCCTTGGCCGAGGACACAAAAATATAACCTTCAAGATCAGAATAGTCTGATGGCTTGCGCCCTGCCGCTTCATTGGCCTCGCGCACGAATTGTTCAAGCACGGCCTTATAAGCTGGGTCTTTCTCCACGCGCTTGATCACCATCCAAGCATTGGCGGTCTCGATGGATTTGATCACCGCTTCGGCTGGCATATCCAGCTTTGGCACATCTTCTGGCTTAACGCCCACCGCCACCTTACCCGAATTATATTCAATACCATCGCTTGGCATGGATTTGGCAAGCTCCACCAAACGTGAAAGCTCAAACAACGGGTTGCCCACTAAACTATGTTGCAAAATAAATGGCTTCTTCAGAAAATTATCGGCGATAACTTTCGCATCAGTTGTGACCATGCTCATGATTTTTTCCTCCGTGTCAAAGTGAGATAAATTTTCTTGGCCAAGGCGCGCAGTTTTATGTAACCGCTGAGGCCAATAAAAAGATTATTGAATTTCCAACTCGGATAATGCGCTGGTGCCACCAAAACATAGCCGATCCGCACCCTGTCGCGCCAAATGCGGTTAATCATCGGGTGATCCGGAATGGCACAGCTATCCACCATTTCGATGTTGGGTTCAGCAAAGAATGCTTGTGTTGCATCCAACACCAACAAAACCCCAGGCGAAAACTTGGCGAAGCTCTCATCATAGGTAATCTTGATGATCTGGGCCTGCGTGCCAGACGCCACCCCAAACAGCGCTGCAATCGGCTTGCCATTAAATCGCAACACCCAAAAGCGCAAACGTCCGGTTTGATGGAGCCCGGCGCAAATCTGGTGGAAAGTCGAAGTCTTGCCATCTTGGATTCCCAGTGCGGTGCCACGTTGGCCTTTCCAGCCCTGTGCTTCCAGATGAACAAAATCCTCAACAAAGGCTGCAAAGTCACTGTTTTGATTCAAGGTTTCGAGCTTCAATTCACCCTGTTCAGACAGTCTTTTGCGCGTGCGTTTGAATTCCTTACGGCGTTTGTGATCAAAATTATGGGCCAACCAATCTTCAAAGCTGCCAGTCACCCGCAGCGCGGCGCGTTGCCATTGCTGGGTGAGGCGCAAATGTGCGCCAGTCTTTTGCAGCTGATCGTAAAAACGACTATCGAGCGGCAAATCCTTCAGCAACAGTGGCCGTTGCAACTTTTGCACCATGGCCAGAACCGCCTCTTGCGGATGGCTGCTTGCCACTAACGGCAAGCTGTTACAGGCAAAGTCCGATGCTGTGCTACGATCAAACTTTCGCGACGATTGTACCGGCAGCGCCAAAAGAAGCTCATCACGCTTGCTTACGGTCAGCAGCCTGGCCCCAGCATTTTGGGCCAACAGTGGCAGCTGCATCTCAGGCAATTGCACGCCGCAAGTCTCTTGCGCCGAACCTGCCAGCTTTGCCCAAGCCCCAGCAAAGCGCTGAACGTCGCTTGCAGCTACGGCTTCAACCTTCAGATCCTTCCAAACGTCTGCGAGCATTCCCATCCCGATCTTATTGGGATATCTATGCAAGAAGCGGGTTAAATCCGGCGCGCCATACCCCAAAAAGAAAAGCCAGCGTTAACGCCGGCTTTACAAAATCGATCAAATTTTAGCGAAGTTTGCGAAGGCCTAAGCGTCGCTCTTCACATCAAGAACTTGGCGACCATTATAGGTGCCAGACTTCAAATCAATGTGATGCGGGCGGCGAAGTTCGCCTGACTTCTTGTCTTCAACCACCGTGACGAGTTGCATTTTGTGGCCAGAACGGCGCATACCAATGCGGCTTGGGGATTGTTTTCTGCGTGGAACTGCCATGTTAAACCTCTGATATCATACGAAAAAATAAACCGGGTGGCACCCCCCCCGAAACTGTTGCCCGCTCTATAGCCAAGGATTCTAGTCAAGGCAAGTAAGATACGGCCCCATTTGCGTCATCTGATCTTCGATGTCGCTCGCAATCCCGCGCAATGCGGTCGATGGGCGGCCGGCATCGCGCTTAAAAGGATTGGGCAGGCTGGCCGCCAATAAGGCCGCCTCACGCGTAGAAAGCTTGGCAGCAGATTTGCCGAAATGGTGTTGGGCCGCGGCTTCCGCACCATAGATGCCCGGGGCCCATTCCACGATGTTGAGATAAATCTCCATCATGCGCCGCTTGGAGAGAACACCGTCCATGTAAACCGCCATGGGCATTTCCAATCCCTTGCGGATCAGGCTGTGGCCCTCCCACAGATAGAGGTTCTTGGCCACTTGCATCGAAATGGTAGATGCACCGCGCGTCGGGCCAGCTTCACCTCCCATTGCATCGTGAAATTCCACCCAATCAATGCCGTGGTGGATGCAAAAGCGCTGATCTTCAGAGGCAATAACAGCGCGTGGCAAATTGGGCGAAATCGCATTCAATGGCATCCAGCTTTTATGCAAGCCCTGCCCGCCCAACAACCGAAACAGCATCAGATTAGTAACAGGCACCGGTATCCAAATATAAGCCAGAGTGGAAAGCAGCGGCCAAGCTATAATGATCAGAGCCAAACGCTTCCACCATACCCACCAAAGTGGGCCTGTGTTCCAAAAGCTTTTGAATTTCCCGCGCAATGGCATTAGGTGGTCTTAAGGCAATAACCGCAATTGAGGAACCCGTGGCCGTAAACTTTGAAACAGCTTTGTCGCAGACAGCCGCACAAGTGGAAGATGCGCTCAACCGCCTGCTTCCATCCAAAGTGGGCGACCGCCTGCAAGAGGCCATGCGTTATGCCACGCTTGGCCAAGGCAAACGCATAAGGCCGTTCTTTGTGATGCAAAGTTGTAAGCTACACGGCGTGGCAGAGGCTCGCGCTCTAACTGTGGCAGCGGCATTGGAAATGATCCATTGCTATTCACTGGTACATGATGATCTGCCCGCCATGGATAATGACGACTTGCGCCGTGGGCTTCCAACCACTCATAAAAAGTTTGACGAAGCTACTGCAATTTTGGCTGGCGATGGCTTGCTGACATTCGCGTTTCAGCTTTTGGCTGATGGCGGCGAAAGCCCTGCACTTATCGCGGCTTTGGCAAAAGCGGCTGGCCCTGATGGCATGGTGGGCGGGCAAATGTTGGATATGCAAGCGCAATCCACTGGCTTTGCATCGCTGGAAAAAATATCGGCCATGCAACAGGCCAAAACCGGAGCACTCTTTGAATTCGCCTGCACCAGCGGGCCTCTCATGGCGGGGCAAGATGCCTCAGCGCTTCGCACCTATGCTAAGCACATCGGCTTGGCCTTTCAAATTGCTGATGATATTTTGGATGTCGAAAGCAGTGCAGAGGCCTTGGGCAAAGCCACACAGAAAGATAAAGCCAAAGGCAAGAAAACCTTTGTCGATTTTTTGGGCCTAGAACGCGCCAAAGTCGAAGCAGCAAGAATGGTAGCAGAATCCAAGCTCGCACTTATTCCTTATGGCGAAAAAGCTGATGTATTGCACCAAGCGGCAGATTTCATAATCTCCCGCCAGAAATAATCTTTTGAGCCTCATCGTAACTCGCCGCCTCATAAACCCAGCCACGGCGGATCACATATTTCCATGTCAGCTTATCTGAGCGCGCCAAATCCTCCGGCGTAGTGCCCATCATTTGATCAGCCGACGGATTGTCCAACCCATTTTTCAGAATCACACTTTGGCTGTCGATTTCTTCCACAACCGCTGCCACATAAAGTCCATACTGGATGAAGCCTGAGCAAATAAATTGCCGCGGGTACCACCGTCGATAAACATTGGGTTTATGACGCATTCGGCTGATGGTACGGTGCAATCCGAAAACCATGGAAACAGCGATGCTCCAAAAGCGGTGATAATCATATGGCTTGTTCACCTCATTCAGCATGGTGCCATTGGCACGTTTGAAGAAAGCCTTGGTGAACCGTTTGCCTTCCAGCCGCATGATACCCACTTCTTCGACCGGATGCTTACCGCCAACATAAGTTTCAAGATTGGCAATGCCCACACCTTTGAACAAGCTTTCAATCACAAAGGTATGTTCAAAACGACCCTTCGCCTCTGGTATCAAATAGATCATCGCAGCATGGCTAAAAAATTGGCCTGCAACAAAGCGGATGAGGCGCGAAGCGAAAGTGGGGCTACGGGACACTAAAATGTCGCCACGCGCCAAGTACATCTTAGCATCAGCAAAAAAATGCTCCACCGTCATTGGAAATTTCGGTTCATCCCCAGCGTTGCGCGACATAGCTCTCCACGATTTCTTGAAACTGCGCAGAGATATTCTCACCGCGCAAAGTTTTCACTTTCTTGCCATCAATATAGATTGGCGCCGATGGCGTTTCTCCCGTGCCCGGCAGTGATATGCCAATGTCGGCATGTTTGCTTTCGCCCGGCCCGTTCACAATGCAACCCATCACTGCAAGCGACAGTTTCTCAAATCCGGGATATTGCGCTTTCCACTCTGGCATGCGGCCACGCACATAAGATTGTATATCTTGGGCCAATTCTTGAAACACGGTTGACGTTGTGCGCCCACAGCCAGGGCATGCAATCACCATCGGCGCAAATGCACGAAGGCCCATGGTTTGCAAAATTTCTTGCGCAACGATCACTTCTTTCGTTCGATCTCCGCCCGGTTCAGGTGTGAGAGAAATGCGAATGGTGTCGCCAATGCCTTGTTGCAACAAAACCGATAGCGCTGCGGTGGAGGCCACAATACCCTTGCTGCCCATACCCGCTTCCGTCAGGCCCAGATGCAAAGCATAATTACTGCGTTGTGCAATCATGCGGTAAACAGCGACTAGGTCTTGCACCTCAGAACATTTGGCAGAGATGATGATCTTGTTCCGCCCCATCCCAAGTTCCTCGGCATAGGCGGCCGATGAAAGACCAGAGCGCACAATCGCCTCATGCATCACTTCGCGCGCGGGCTTGGGTGCTGATGATTTGGCATTCTCATCCATCAGGGCCTGAAGCATGGCTTGGTCAAGCGAACCCCAATTCACCCCAATGCGGATAATCTTGTCATGCTTCATGGCCACTTCAATCATGGTGGCGAAGTTGCGGTCTTTCTTATCANNACCTACATTACCGGGATTGATCCGGTATTTGGCAAGCGCTTCAGCACATTCAGGATATTGCGTCAGCAGCAGATGACCATTGTAATGGAAGTCTCCAACCAGTGGCACGACAACATTCATTTGTGCCAACCGCGCAGCGATTGCCGGAACAGCAGCCGCACTTTGCTCGCGGTCAACCGTGATGCGCACCAATTCGCTGCCCGCGCGCGCCAATTCCGCCACTTGCCGCGCTGTGCCCTCAGCATCGGCAGTATCCGTATTGGTCATGGATTGCACCACAATGGGCGCGCCCCCGCCCACCAGAATTTGGCCCACTTTAACGCTCACAGTTTTGTGGCGCTTTTCAATCGCTGAATAAGACATGGGGGAGGTTTAGCTGGAGTGTGTGAAGGGTTCAATGCGGGAGTGGTTTGATATTGAGTGAACTAATGATCCTGTCGTCATGCTACACTTGACATATCAGGCGATGTCAAGTATCACTTGACGAATGGAAGTTGAAAGCATCTCGCACAAGGCCTTGAAGCGGTTCTTTCTAACTGGAAATTCAAAAGGCCTTGTGGGTGATGTTGAGCGATTGCGCGCGATGCTTGCCTTTATTGCAGCGGCCGCTTCGCTCGATGAATTGGCAAATCCGCCGAACTATGGCTTGCACCGTCTAACAGGCAACCGATCTGGAACTTGGTCTATGACCGTAACTCGCAACTGGCGCCTCACTTTCACCGTGACACAAACGGGCAGCGTGGCTGATATGAACTTGGAGGATTATCATGGCTCTTAAAATGCACCCGTCGATTTCAGTCCATGCTGGGCGTTGGCTGATGAGCGAAATCGTGGAATCAAGTGGCCACAGCATTACCAATCTGGCCGCAGAAATGGGCGTGTCGCGGCAAGCGCTGAGTACCGTGCTGAACGGCCATGCCAGCCTGAGCGCAGAGATGGCGCTGCGCTTTGAAAGGCAGTTCAAGATCAGCGCTGATACCTTGATGAGAATGCAGACCTCCTACGATCTGGCCCAAGCGCGGTTGCAATTAGCGGGTTGAGGGTTGATCTGAATTTCAAAGAGGGTTCATATTCGCCAACGGTAACAGAGCCAACTTTAACCCCAACGGTTTTATGGCGGATTTCGATTGCTGAATAGGACATGGTGCCTATCTAACATCCACCATCCCCAACAACAAACACGCCGTATCCACGATCTCTTCCACACTCGCCCCGCGCGAAATATCTGATACTGGCTTGGCAAACCCTTGCAAAATCGGCCCCACTGCCTTGGCCCCGCCCAATTGCTGCGCCAATTTGTACGCGATATTGCCAGCGTCCAAATCAGGAAAAACCAAAACATTGGCACGGCCTGCCACGTCGCTCACCCGCGCTACTTTGCGCGCGGCGATTTCGGGCGACAGGGCGGCGTCGCCCTGCAACTCACCATCAAAGGCAAATTGCGGCGCTTTTGCTTTGGCTAAAGCAGTGGCCGCAATCACTTTCTGGGCATCGGCATGTTTCGCGCTGCCCAAGGTGGAAAAAGACAGTAGCGCCACCCGAGGTGAATCAGTCAACAAACGCTCCGCACTTTGCGCCGCAGCCACGGCAATATCCGCCAGTTGAGCTGCAGTGGGCTGCGCGTTCACTGCGCAATCAGCGAACAACAAGTCGCGATCTGGCCATTGCATGAGAAAGAAGCTAGAAGGTGTTATGATCCCCTGCTCTAAGCCGATCGTCATCAGCGCCGCCTCAATCACCTTGGCGGTGGGGTGGGCCACGCCCGCCAGCATGGCATCTGCCGCCCCGCCCGCGACCATGGCTCCAGCCGCATAGAGAGGCCGTAGGAGCAGTTTCCCAGCCGCCGCCTCACTCAGAGAGGGTCTGCGCGCCATGAGGCTGGAAACCGCTCCTAGGGGCGCTGTGGCATTGGTCAGGGGCACGGCCCAGCCGNNCTTTGAGCCGCTCTGCCGCAGCCTCAATGCGTGGGTCATCAGCCTCAGGCAGAACCAGCCGTAAGCCCTTGCCTTTGATCTTGGCCTTGGCTTGTGCAATCACATCGCTCATAGCAGCTGTGTGCCACAAGCCTCGACAAGCCGTCCAGCCCTTGGCAAAAGCTATCGGTAACAGGAGTTTTCATGCGCGCTGCCG
>PLXI01000122.1 GCA_003151375.1 Hyphomicrobiales bacterium | reverse complement strand
TTCAGACGTTCGCTGGTCCAGCGAATTCTGCAATCCCAAAGATTGTACAGAGCTTAAATCCAAACGGTCTGCATTTGGCATTTCTTGATCCATACAATCTCTCATCGCTGTCATTCAGCCTATTTGCAGAACTGGCTAAGCTCAAGCGCATTGATGTGATCGCCCATGTGAGCGTGTCAGATTTACAACGCAATGCCGCTCGTTACGCAGAAAAGGATTACGAACAATTTGATCAATTTGCCCCAGGTTGGAGAAATCAAGTTGGTACCGATATGGGAAAGGCAGCGTTTCGAGCTGCAATTCTGGCATATTGGTCGAAAAAAGTTTCTGGTTTGAGATTACCGCAGGCAAAGCATTGGGAGTTAATCAGCGGAGAACAAGGGCAGCGCTTATATTGGCTCATATTGTTGGCCAGACACCCTCTCGCGCACAATCTTTGGAACAAAGTGAGTTCTGCGGCTAATGAACCCAAATTTGATTTCTGAAGCTAATCAGAATCATACCCCACTTCCCCCCGCCCCTCCTCTCCCCTAAAGCCCGCCCATCATGATCCGCATTGACTCCATCTCCAAACAAAATGGCCATCAGCTTGTGTTCGTCGAAGCCTCTGCCGCGCTCAACCGCGGCGAAAAGATTGGCCTCGTTGGCCCCAATGGTGCTGGCAAAACCACGCTGTTCCGCCTCATCACCGGCCGCGAAGAAGCCGATGAGGGCGTGGTCTCCACGGACAAAGGCATCACCATTGGTTACTTCAGCCAAGACGTGGGCGAAATGGNNGTGGCTGAAGTGATGGAGGGCGCTGGCCCGATAGCAACCGTGGCGGCCGAGTTGAAATCCCTCGAAGGCGCGATGGCAGACCCAGCCCGCATGAATGAGATGGACGACATCATCGCGCATTATGGCGAAGTGCAGGCGCAGTTTGAAAAGCTTGATGGTTATGCGCAGGAAGCCCGCGCACGTGAAGTTTTGGCTGGCCTCAGCTTCAGCCAAGAAATGATGAATGGCGATGTGGGCAAACTTTCCGGCGGCTGGAAAATGCGCGTGGCCTTGGCGCGTATTTTGCTGATGCGGCCTGATGCGATGTTGCTGGACGAGCCTTCCAACCATTTGGATCTTGAAAGCCTGATCTGGCTGGAGAACTTTCTCAAAACTTATGATGGCATGTTGTTGATGACATCGCATGACCGCGAATTTATGAATCGCATCGTCACCAAAATTATCGAGATCGATGGCGGCGAACTCACTTCTTATTCCGGCGATTATGAATTCTATGAAGCCCAACGCGCACTGGCCGAAAAGCAACAGCAAGCTTCGTTTGAGCGCCAGCAGGCGATGTTGGCGAAGGAGCTCAAATTTATCGAGCGCTTCAAGGCCCGCGCCTCTCACGCCGCCCAAGTGCAAAGCCGCGTGAAGAAGCTGGAAAAAATTGAACGCGTTGAAATGCCCAAGCGCCGCGTGACTGTAGATTTTGATTTCGCCCCAGCCCCGCGTTCCGGAGAAGACGTGGCGACGCTCAGCGCTGTTCACAAAGGCTATGGCTCTAAACAAATTTACGCTGACTTGGATTTTCAAATCCGCCGCAAAGAGCGCTGGTGCATCATGGGCATCAATGGCGCTGGCAAATCCACTCTGCTGAAATTGATCGCTGGTGCGGCAGAGCCAGACAAAGGCAGCGTGAACATCGGCGCATCGGTGAAGATGGGATACTTCGCCCAACACGCAATGGAATTGCTGGACGCCGATCACACGGTGTTTCAGTCACTCGAACACGCTTTCCCGCAAGCCACGCGAGGATCGCTTCGCGCACTCGCTGGAGCCTTTGGATTTTCCGGCGATGATGTGGAGAAAAAATGCCGCGTGCTTTCTGGTGGCGAAAAGGCCCGTTTGGTGATGGCGCAGATGCTTTATGATCCACCAAATTTTCTGGTGTTGGATGAACCCACCAACCATCTTGATTTGCTCACCAAGGAAATGCTGATCAAGGCGTTGAGCGAATATGAGGGCACAATGTTGTTTGTGTCGCATGATCGCCACTTCCTGGCGGAGCTTTCCAACCGCGTATTGGAGTTGACGCCTGATGGCATCCACCAATATGGCGGCGGCTATACCGAATATGTTGAACGCACCGGATACGAAGCGCCGGGGTTGCACATTTAGAGTGTCACCCCTGACCAATGGGCGCACCCATTTCCACAAATTGCGCAAGTTGAGTAAGTGAATCCTGCCACCCCAAATGACACATCTCTTCGGGGATCATATCTGGCACGCCAGCTTGTGTAATCGTAAGATCAGTGCCGCACATTACTTTCTTGAGCAGCACCGTAACCTTGATCTCACCCTTCAAATTAGGATCATCAAACACATCGGTGTAAACCAGCTTTTCATGCGGCACGAGTTCAAGATATTTGCCACCGAAACTGTTGCTGACACCTGAGTCAAATTCGGTGAAGGACATTTTGAACGAGCCCCCCACTTTGGCGTCCAAACTGTGGACCGTACAAGTATAGCCCGCTGGTGCAAGCCACTTGCATAGAGCCGCAGGATCAAGAAACGCCTTGTAGACACGCGCAGGCGGGACTTTCAAAACACGGTGGAAATTGAGAGTATAGGGCATTTGTCGGTCTCCTTATTTTGTGTTTGACACCAGATGAAAAAATGCGCCTTGCGGATCTGTAGCAGAAACAGTCCACATGGGGCCAGGAACTTCCATTGGCCCATTGGCAATCTTTCCACCGGCTTTGGTGATGCGGGCCACCGCGGCGTCAATCCCATTCACGTTGAAGTAATAAGCCCACATGGGCACCGGTGTTACATCCATTTTCTTCATCATGCCGCCCACATCTTTGCCGTCGATCTGGAACAACTGATAGTCACCGGCTTCGCCCATCGGCATGGTGGCACCTTTGGTCCAGCCAAACAGCTTGGAATAGAAGTCCCAAGCAACGTTGAGGTCGCCCGCATGCAGTTCATTCCACCCAACCGTGCCCACAGCGCCGGACTTTGGCGTGGGTCGTTGTTCAGTGGAGAGCGGCTTCATAATCATCAGGCCCGAACCCGTCGGATCGCCGATCACGGCCATTCGTCCCACGTCTGGAATATCCCAAGCCGCTTTATAAATCTTGCCCCCGAGTTTGACAGCTTCTTTGCAGGTTGCATCAACATCTGGTGTGAAGACATAGCCCGTCCACACGGGCGGCATGGTTTTCATTTCAGGCGGCGTTGCCATGATACCCCCCATGCCCGCGCCATTAGCGAGCAACACGGTGTAGTTGGGCATCTCGCTACTAAAAGTCCAACCCACGACAGCACCGTAGAATTTCTTCGCCGCCTCCACATCACTTGTCATCAAGTCGTGCCAGATAAAGGGATTTTGTATTGTGCTCATAGTGATTACTCCTGTTTTCGACTTTACAAACCGGCGAAAGGCGTTCGCCACGCTTTCAATTCCATCAGTTGATTGTGCCAGCGCTGCATGTTTGGAAAATCCGCCAGTGGAATCTGCGCTTGCGCTGCAAAGGGTAAAGCTGAAGCCGCGCGGAAATCTGCATAAGATAGTTGGCCTCCCACCAACCACTTTCTATCCGCAAGATAGTCATTCAGCACAACGGCGTGTTGCACGAAATTGTGCAAACCCTCATCCAATTTTTCTTGCGGCGGCGCTTCGCTCATAAATGTTGGCCACACCACGCGAAAAAAATACAAGGGATCAGCAGCGCGATTTAAATGATGCGTGGCCCAACTGATCCAGCGGATCATATCTGGCTGCTCATCACCCACACGCCAAAAATCAGATTTAGCAATTGCAGAAAGGCGACACACAATTGCATCTGTCTCCCAAAGTGTTTTGCCATTCTCTTCCAACACCGGCGCGCGAGCGTTGGGATTCAGCGCCTTGAACGCCTCCTTATGGGCAGGGTGCTGCGGGCTACATGCAACAAATTCAACGGGAGACTTGAGATAGCGCGCCGCTGCCAAAGCCACGCGCGGATTAAGGTTTTTGGTATAGTAGAGTTTCATGAACTTCAATCCTCTTTGGCGTGATGAAACAACAACTCAATATAACGGCGCAGATGCAGGATCATGTCCGCGGCCAGCGTCACATCATTTTTTGCTTTTGCTAAAACGAAAGCGCCCTGAATGACGGCCTGTGTATAAAGCCCCAAGTTTTCGACGTTCCAACTTGCATGCGGCGCGTGCAGTGCTTTGGCCGCGGCAATCATCTTACCCACTTCAGCAGCGTGAAAGTGAATGCCCTCATAACAGGCATCGCGAATAGCAGGACTCGTTTCAAATTTCTCCTGCACCATGGTGCCAAGCAAACAGGTGCATTCTGGCAATGTGCTCCCGTGCACAAGCTGAAGACGAAAATCGACATAGCCGATCAGTTGATCCAATGGGTCTTCAAACTTGTTGTATTCAGCTTTTGCGAAAAGCTGTGCGGCATTTTCGGTCCAGAACTGTGTGGCAGCAATGGCCAGTTCGTCCTTGCTTTTGAAATGATGAAAGAACGCGCCTTTGGTCACGCCCGCATTTTCGCAAAGACTGTCAACCGATGTGGCATCATAGCCTTTTTCGCGCACCAGCTGCACGGCCGCAGCCAGTAGTTTTTCGCGTGCGGTAGGGCGAGTTTGAGTTTGAGTCATAGGTTAGCATTACCAACCAGTTGGTATGTTGTCTAGCCAAATTCTAGCAAGTGCTCAACAGATGCCTAAATAAAGACCCTCTGTAGGCGTAAAATGCCGTTCCTTATTTGGTCTCGCTCATCAATGAAAAATGAGCACCTTGCGGGTCCTGACCAGAAACGATCCAATCACCGGTGGGCACTTGCATTGGACCATTGGTGATCTTGCCGCCATGTTGGGTAATGCGCTTGGCACCAGCATCAATACCGTCAACAAAGAAATAGAAACCCCAATAATCGCGCGGGATAAAATCGGCGCGTTTCATCATGCCGGCATGTTCATGCCGTTTCACCTTCATCAACTGATATTTGCCAAACTCCGGCCCCATATCATGCGCCTCCCCTTTGGCCCAACCAAACATCTTGGCGTAAAATGCAGTCGACTTTGCCAAATCTGAAGTCTGTAATTCATTCCACCCAACGGTTCCAGTGGTGCCACGCTTGAGCGGCTTCATGCTGCCGTCCATCAATGGATGGTAAACATTGAACACGGCACCCGATGGCTCAGACACAACGGCCATGCGCAAGATATTTGGAATGTCCCAAGGCCCCTTATGCACCGAACCGCCCGCATTTTTTATCGCTGCGCAATGTTTGTCGACATTCTTAACCATGATATAACCAAGCCAGAATGGTGGGGTGTCGCCGGCTTCCGCAGGTTGGGCCATGATGCCGCCGATGCCCTGGCCATCAACCATCAAAACCTCATAGTCTGGCCCTTGTAGCGCGGTTTGCCAGCCCACCACCGCTTGGTAAAAACGTTTGGCACCGTCCACATCGCGCGTCATCAAATTGTGCCAATTAAAGCCAAACTGAACTTTAGCTGCTTTTTTGGTGGCTTTTTTGGTGGCCTTCTTAGCGACTTTTTTGGCCACCTTCTTTGCCAGCTTTTTGGTGAGTGATTTGGAAGTCTTGCGTATTGGCTTTTTCATTTGCTTTCCTTTGCTTAACTTGAAATCTAAAACCTACCGACTTAAAACCCGAAACATTAAATTATGCCAATGCGAGAATACGACAGATTTTTGGCTTAGAAAACGTCTAATAGAGCTCGGATCGATTTGGACTGGCCATTTGAGGGACTAAATGAACAACGGTATGAAATTGACTTTGACTGTGGCAGTTTTGGTGGGCTTGGGCTTGGCCCAGTGGAAATACGATCTCATTGGGCAAATCCGGAACGATCTCCACCCTGAACAAGCCCAAGCCAGCGATGCCAAAACAGCTGCTCCTGCCACCAAGACTCCGATTTCACAGCTGGTCAAAATTGCCCTCGTCGGAAAAACTGATTTCCCTTTGATCGAACGCGGCTATGGCACCATGACCTCACCGCAAGTTGTGGGCATTAACGCGCGCATCACCAGCCAGATCACCAAGGTCAATGTTCAAGATGGCCAAATGGTCAAGGCGGGTGACGTTTTGATTGAGTTGGACGACCGTACTTTGCAAGCGGTTTTGGCCAAAGATGTAGCAACCTTAGCAAAAGACCAAGCCGTTTTGGACAATAATGATATCCAATTGCAGCGTGCTAAAACTTTGGCCGCCCGCAACGCTGGCCCCCAGCAAGATGTGGACAATGCCGTGGCCGCGCAATCCTCGCAGCTGCAAGTCATAGGATCTGACAAAGCGGTTATCGATGCTGATAAGCTGCAATTGGATTTTGCTAAAATTCGCGCCCCCTTTGATGGCAAACTTGGCACCATCACTGCTGTGTTGGGCGCGCTGGTTACCCCTCCCGGCAACTCATCAGGTACACAGTCTTCGCTGTTAAGCATCACTCAAATGCAGCCCTTGCGCGTCACCTTCCGCTTAGCTGAACAAGTACTGCCACCTTTGCAGGCAGCCCTCGCCAAAAATCCTGATGCCGCAACAGTGCGGGTCTATGCCTCTTCATCCAAAGATGAATTGGACGAAGGTAAACTTAACTTCGTTGACAGTTCCGTGGATGTAACATCAGGCACCATCGGTCTCGCGGCTAATATCGGTAACGCCAAACTCAATCTCTGGCCTGGCCAACGCGTAACAGTTGATCTACAATATGGCACCACTCTCGGCGCAATCACCGTTCCCACCGTGGCTGTGCAGCAAGGCCAAATCGGCTCATTCGTTTGGGTGATCGATGATCAAAATGTTGCGAAAGCCACGCCTGTAAAAGTTTCGCGTTTTGAAGGCGACCTGGCGGAGATTAGCGATGGCGTAGCTGTAGGCGCTAAAGTGGTCGTGGAAGGCCAAGCCAAATTGGCGAATGGCACACACGTTACCATCGGCGGCGCTGAGACAGCGAGCGCTAAACCTGCCGCGGATGGAGCTCAGCCATGAATATCTCCACCTTTTGCATCAATCGTCCTGTCGCCACCATCTTGATGTCTGCCGCCATTTTGATCGGCGGATTATTTGCATGGTCGCTTTTGCCAGTGGCCGCTTTGCCGCGGGCTGAGTTTCCAACAATCAGCGTTACTGCTGACATGGCGGGCGCTTCACCTGATATTATGGCGACTTCTGTTGCCACTCCACTTATCAAACAGTTTTCCACAATTGCGGGCGTTGATGCCATCAGCACCACCAGCTCGCTTGGCACCACCAACATCACCATTCAATTTGTGCTAAGCCGATCAATAGATGCCGCCGCCGCAGACGTGCAGGCCGCCATCTCGCGCGTGTCGCGAAACCTGCCGCAAAACATGACGGAGCCACCAAACTTCCGCAAAGTGAACCCAGCTGATGCGCCAGTGCTATTGTTGGCGTTGAAATCAGACGTTGCCTCACTCACTGATTTGAACAACATTGCTGTGAACATTATTTCGCCAACCCTCTCCACGGTTGATGGCGTGGCTCAAGTTCTCATTTTCGGCCAGCAAAATTATGCGGTACGCATTGAGTTGGATCCGGACGCGCTAGCCGCAAAAGGTATCACCGTTGCACAAATGCAAGCTGCAATTGCGGGTGTCAATCAAATCACTCCACTCGGAACGTTAAGTTCCAGCAAGCAACAACTAACCCTAATTGCTAACACTTCGCTGCAAAACGCGGCGGAATTTTCTAATCAAGTAATCGCTACACATAATGGCGCAACAGTGCGCTTGAGAGACGTGGCCCGCGTGATTGACTCGGTTGATAACTTCCATTCCGCCGCTTCGCATGATGGTACTCGCGCTATCATTTTAGCCGTTCAACGACAACCTGATGCCAACACCGTTGATGTGGTTGATAAGGTCAAGGCCGCTTTGCCGCAATTTGCGGCCCAGCTGCCAGGTTCTGCAAAGTTGGCGTTACTGAGTGATCGTTCAGCTTCTATACGCTCTTCAGTCAGCGATGCTCNNGGTCTCACCATCTTGTTGGTGATCGCAATTTGTTATGTGTTCATCCGTTCAGCCCGCGCCACTTTAATTCCGGCCATTGCTGTGCCGATTTCCTTGATCGGCACTTTGGGCATTATGTATTTGCTCAGCTTTTCCATTGATAACATTTCACTCATGGGCATCACCCTGGCCGTGGGTTTGGTTGTGGATGATGCCATTGTGATGATGGAAAATATAGTACGCCACATGGAAGAAGAACACCGTGGACCTATGGATGCAGCCATACATGGCGCATCAGAAGTGGGCTTCACTATTATGTCGATTTCCGTTTCGTTGGTTGCGGTTTTCATTCCCGTGCTGCTAATGGG
>PLXI01000262.1 GCA_003151375.1 Hyphomicrobiales bacterium | reverse complement strand
CTTGGTCGCCGAAAGTTATTGAAATGAAAATCGCCCTGCTCACCCGCAATCCGAAACTCTATTCGCACCAGCGGATCATGTCCACCGCTGTGGGGCGCGGCCATGAGATTTTGCCAATTGATTATCTGCGCTGCTATATGAATATTACAGCGCGNNAGGGGTTTATCCGCTCAATGAAAGCGTTGCCATTGACCGCAGCCGCGACAAACTTCGCGCATTACAATTGCTAGCACGAGACGGCGTGGATTTGCCGCCAACTGCCTTCGCCAATGACCCAGATCGCACCGAAGACATTTTGAAAATGGTGGGCGGGGCACCGGTTGTCATTAAACTCTTAGAAGGCACACAAGGCATCGGCGTGGTTTTGGGCGAAACTCATAACTCAGCCAAGTCTGTGATCGAAGCTTTCCATAGCGCGGCAGTGAATATTTTGGTGCAGCAATTCGTGCCTGAATCTGAGGGTCGAGACATCAGAGCCCTTGTTGTGGGTCGCAAAATCGTTGCTGCAATGGAACGGCGCGGGCCTGTGGGCGAGTTTCGTTCCAATCTGCACCGTGGCGGACATGCATTTTCGACTGAATTAACAGCGGCAGAAAAAAGCACTGCTTTGAGGGCCGCCCAAAGTATGGGCCTTAATGTTGCAGGCGTTGATATGTTGCGCTCCAAGTCCGGGCCCGTAGTTTTGGAGGTGAATTCATCGCCCGGCCTTGAAGGCATTGAGAAAGCTTCTGGCAAAGATGTGGCCAAACTTATGCTTGAGTTTTTAGAGCGCGTGGCCAAACCGGGTCTTACCAGAACACGGGGGCGTGGATGAAACCATTTGATATCGGCGGCGTTTCCATCAAACCGGGTTATGCCGAAACCATTGATCTTGCAGTTTCGGTTCTGGCTAATAGCACGCGCTTTGATTTGCCCGTTCATGTTATGCACGGCCAAAAATCCGGGCCATGCTTTTTTATGTCTGCCGTAGTTCATGGCGATGAAATTCAAGGTGTTGAAATCATCCGCCGTGTATTGGCGGCACTGCGCGATAAACCATTGGCGGGAACGGTTTTGGCCGTGCCCATCGTCAACAGCTTCGGTTTTCTTACCCATTCGCGCTATATGCCTGACAGACGCGATTTAAATCGTGGTTTTCCGGGATCAGATCGTGGTTCGCTCTCTTCATTGCTGGCTGATTTGTTTTTCAGCCATGTGGTGGCACGGGCACAATTTGGTGTTGATTATCATACGGCAGCCTTACATCGCACGAATTTGCCGCAAATCCGTTTGACACCCGATGAGCCAGATTTGTTGAAACTTGCCGAAATCTTTGGCCCACGCGTCATCCTCGCGTCTAAACTGAGAGAGGGCAGTTTGCGGCAAGCGGCCGCAAAAATCGGTGTGAAAATGCTTCTGTTTGAAGGCGGGGAAGCCTTGCGCTTTGATGAAGTGGCAATTGATGCTGCCGTGCAAGGCACACTGAGACTGATGAAACATTTGGGCATGATAAAAGAGGCACTGCCTTTGCCGCCGCATATCAAACCCACCATTAGCAATTCGAGCACTTGGTTGCGGGCACCCGAAGGCGGCATTCTGCATTCGCCGCGCCACGCAGGTGATCGAGTTGCTGCTGGCGAAGAGGTGGGGGCCATCACCACTGCTTTGGGCGAAAATCCTGTGCCAATTGTTGCTGATGATGAAGGTATTATCATCGGGCGCACGCAATTGCCGATTGTGAACAGAGGTGATGCCTTGTTTCACATTGCGCGCATCAAAAATAAAGCCAAGGCCAAGACTAAACCAGCCCAGGCGGTTCCTGACGAAGATGAAATTATTTAGCGGGCTGAAGAATATCGTTGCCTTGGCCAGTTGTGTTGGCGGCCTTGCCCCACAGCTGTTCTACGCGGGCATCACGTCCACAGCCTAAGCGATATTGCTCATAGGCATAGGACTGTTTCACCCAGCCAAAGCGAGTTAACACGCGGTTTTCGCCCAAATAGTAATTTTGATGATAGGCTTCAGCATCGGTGAAAGTGGTGAAATCGCGAATTGGTGTTTTAAGTTTTTGCCCGAGATATTTTTCGGCCTCTGCTTCAGCCTCTTCAGCATCTTTGCGCTGAGCGGCATCCATAGCAAAGATCACCGGACTATAGGCGTCGCCGCGATCACAGAATTGCCCGCCGTCATCCACCACATCAGTGGTGCGCAGAAAATATCGCACTAAATCCTTGTATGAAACTACCGATGGATCGAACGTTACTTTTTCAGATTCCTGATAGCCTTCGTGGTTACGATAGGTGGGGTTCTTCATGGTTCCACCAGCATAGCCAGAGATCGTTTCAGAAACGCCTTTCACCTTATCAAAATTTGATTCAACACACCAAAAACAGCCTCCGGCGAAAACTGCCGTGTCTGCCTTTGCAGGCCCGGAAATCGCAAATAAGGGTGCGAGAGTGAGGAATAGAATGGCCCAAAGCTTGCGCATGAAAATCTCCTAGTGTCTTAAGATAGGCGTGCTTCGTCAAATGATCCAATCAACCAAGCACACAAAATTGTGAGCTGCGTTAAGGCAGCACTGCCGCACTAATTTCGCCCACATACAACTTTCGCCAATTGTGCAATGGTTCACGCGCAAAGGCCTCCAGCTCAGCTTTTTCGGCCTCTGTCCAAACCGCAAGTTGTGCCAACATTTCTGCAACAGCAACTTCCGCGCCACGCACTGCACCATCATCACATTTCAGCGCAAAGCCGAGGCCCGCATGAGGGATACAGCCGCAGAACACACCTTCTGCCCCGACCTTGATGAACAGGCGCGGCACGGCTTGCATAATCTTTGTATCAAAGCGGCCCGTGCCCGCAATAAGGAATGGATTGGCGCGCACCGCATTTATAATCCACCGCACAGAGTTATTTTGAGGATCGCATAATTTCGCAAAAGCCAGTGCGACCCTATCCATGGGCAGCGCCCAAGTTGGCACCGAACAACCATCAATGCCGCGAGGGGCCTTTGCAACATCAACACCAGTGTAGCGAGACAAGCAATCAGCCACAGCCATTTGCACCGGATGATCAAATGCTACATAGCCTTCCAATGGCGCACCAAGATGCTTGGCCAAAGCCAACATTCCTGCATGTTTTCCAGAGCAATTGTTGTGAACGGATAATGGTTTTTCACCAGCTCGTATTAAATCATTGGCGGCATGGCGCGCTGTGGGAAAATGTGCGCCACATTCATAGCAAGTCTCGGCTATCCCAGCCTTAGCAAGAATGGCGCGGGCCACGCGCACATGTTCCGTTTCACCGCCGTGGGAGGCGCAACACAAAGCAATGTCTTCATCGTTTAAATTGAAGGCCCTAGCGCCACCACTCTCAATCAGCGGCAGGCATTGAAATGCCTTGATGGCCGAGCGCGCAAAGAAAGCTTCCTCAAATGCGCCCGCTTGGGCGGCGACAACACCATGTGCATCAACCACGGCATAAGCACCACGATGCTGGCTTTCCGTAACGCCGCCACGACGGAGTTCTGCAATAACTGGGTTGATCATCAGGCTAACCGAATTTCCCTTTCATGAAGGGCAATACTTCACCGCTACCGTGATAAATCATTTCCAGTGCCACATAAAGAATGATCATCAGGCCCAGATAAGCAATCCAGCGATAGCGGCCAAGAATTTTAGCAACCAGCGAAGCCGCAACGCCCATGAGCGCCACAGAAAGCACCAGCCCCCCAATCAAAACCAATGGATGTTCACGCGCTGCACCCGCGACGGCCATCACATTGTCCAGTGACATAGAAATATCAGCCAGCACAATTTGTGTCGCGGCTTGACGCATGGTTTTGCCTTTTGCGGCACCACTTTT
>PLXI01000238.1 GCA_003151375.1 Hyphomicrobiales bacterium | reverse complement strand
TCATTCCGCAGAAGGTGCTTTGGCCGCGATGACGCCTGCTCAAAGGCAACAGGGCTCCGCAGCCTATGCTGCGTATACTGAAGCGCTGATAAAATCTGGTGCCATGGTGGCGGGTGAACGTTTGCGGCCCACATCAACCGCAGCAACTGTAAAGGTGGCTGATGGAAAGACTAAGGTTCTTGACGGCCCTTATGCAGAAAGCAAAGAGCAATTAGCTGGGTTTTACATCATTGAGGCCAAGGATCTGGATTCCGCCATTGCGTGGGCTGCGAAATGCCCNNGTGGCGCGTGAAAGTTACGGCAAACTGATTGCCATATTGGCGCGGCGCACGCGCGATGTTGCGAGCGCTGAAGATTTTTTGGCAGAGGCATTTGCTTCTGCACTTGAGGCGTGGTCGCGCACAGGTGTTCCGGATAATCCCGAAGCTTGGCTCATTGCCGTGGCAAAACGCAAACATTTAGACGGCCTTCGCCAATCACAAACGAGATCCGATTCAGCATCACATCTGCAATTGCTACGTGAGGAAATAGAAGACATGGGATTGCATCAAAATAATATTCCGGATGACCGTTTGGCGTTGATGTTTGCCTGCGCGCATCCCGCCATTGATGCTGACATCAGATCGCCTTTAATGTTGCAGACTGTTCTGGGAATGACCGCAGAGCAAATTGCCGCAGCGTTTTTGGTGGCGCCCGCAACGATGGGCCAAAGATTGGCGCGGGCAAAAGCCAAAATCAAACTGGCGGGAATTCCCTTTCGCGTGCCTGATCAACATGAACTGTCAGAGCGATTAGATGCAGTGCTCGATGCGATTTATGCGATGTTTAATCAAGGCTGGACGAGCTTCGACGCGGAAGAAAACAATTTGGTTGAAGATGCAATGTGGTTTTCTTCCTTGGTTGTTGAACTTCAGCCGGATCAACCGGAAACTCTTGGGCTTTCGGCACTCATGCTTTTTCTGCATTCTCGATTTCGTGCGCGGCGCAGTGCTGAGGGTTTGTTCGTTCCCCTTGCCGATCAAGATGTGACATTATGGGATGATGAGAAGATTGATCTGGCAGAATTTCTGCTTCGCAAGGCCAGTGAGATGAACAGCATCGGCCGATTTCAATTGGAAGCTGCCATTCAATCCGCTCATGTGGCAAGGCGATTTTCAACGGTCACGGATTGGCATGCGATCAATCAATTCTACGCAATTTTGTTTCAATTGACCGGCTCACCAGTGGTTAAATTGAATTGGGCTTATGCAATTGGCGAGGACAGTGGTTGGGAGGCCGGCTTGGCGGCCTTGCCAAAAATTGAGGAGTTTCCTGAACTGACCAATTATCAGCCCTATTTTGCTGTACGCGCGGCTCTTCTTGAAAAATGCGGGCAAGTGTTGGCTGCCCAGCAAGATTACGACAAGGCTATTGCATTGGAACATGACAGCGAAGTGCGCGCTTTCTTGGCGCATAAACGCGATAAGCTCAGCCTGTCCACTTTGCAATAATCAACGCTCAACGCCTTCATAATTGGCCGATCAACTTCTCCTCTCCCCCTTTGCCGCTAAATCGTCTAAGTTGGCGGGCAAATCGAAATAAGAAGTAGGGATGAAGTATGGCGCAAGAAACAATCATCGTTGAACAACCGCGGGTGCATTTGGTGCATATGGTGGTGTTCATCATTGTTGTCGCGGTGATTTCGGCCGTACTTTACCCCCTGATTAAAAACGCATTCATGAACAATCCAGGTTTGAACAGCCTGATTGTCGGAACACTTTTATTCGGAACGCTTTATGCATTCCGCATGGTGTGGCGGCTGTTTCCGGAAGTGAATTGGCTGAACGGGTTTCGTATGGGTCAGGGCTCTACCGAAGAGGCACCGAGCATGCTTTCGCCATTGGCCACTATTTTAAGCGATGCTTCGGGGCGCACGCAGCTTTCGCCACAAACCATGAGTTCATTGTTGGATTCGCTGGCCTCACGTTTGGATGAGGGGCGCGATCTACTGCGCTATCTTGTTGGTCTTTTGATTTTCTTAGGTCTGCTCGGCACTTTTTGGGGCTTGTTGCAAACTGTAAGCTCGGTGGGCGAGGCGATTAGAGGGCTTGATGTGACCAGTTCACAGACTGCCAATGTGTTTGAAGAATTAAAAAGTGGCTTGCAAAAGCCGCTGCAGGGCATGGGGCTTTCGTTTTCCTCTTCGCTATTCGGTTTGGCCTCATCGCTTATTCTGGGCTTTCTCGATTTGAAAGCCTCACAAGCGCAGAATCGTTTTTATCACAATCTTGAAGATTGGCTTTCCACTTTCACCGTGGTTCACCTGGGCGATGGGGGCACGGGCATGCCTGCGTTCTTGCGGCTTGATTTGCAGAATTTGCAAAAATCCATTGATCGCTTGGGCAGCACGATGGATCAGCGCGGAGTGTCCCAACCGAATGGCGGTGCTAATGGCAATGCGACGGAAGATTTGGCCGATGCAGTGGCCAATCTTGTGCAGCAAATGCGCGATGAACAAAAGATGGTGCGGCAATGGATTCAAACCCAGCAAACCCAACAAAGTGAAGTTCAACGCTTGCTGCTGCGGCTGGAGCGTAAATAGTGGCGGGCCGACTTTCACGGCGTAGTCGCAGTGGGAATGATGCGCCTTATTGGCCCGGCTTTGTTGATGCTATGGCGCAGCTTTTGCTGGTCATTATATTTCTGTTGTCGGTTTTCATGTTGGCGCAATTTATGTTGGCGCGCCAGATTTCCGGGCAGGATTCAGTTTTAGGCCAGTTGCGTTCACAGATCGCAGAACTTACACAATTGTTGGCTCTTGAGAAAGGTGCCAAGTCNNTCAACAAGCAAAAAGCCAAGGCCAATGATTTGATGACCAATCTTGCCGCACAGAATGCAGCAGGCGCGGGCGTTAACAGCACAATCACTGGCCTGCAAACATCGTTGGATTCCGAGCGCAAAATTTCATCGGATGCTTTGTCAAAAGTTGAATTGCTGAACCAGCAGATCGCGGCACTGCGCAGGCAATTGGCCACAATCTCTGCTTTGCTTGATGACTCAGAGGCGCGCAACCGCTCATCTGAGGGCCAGATTGAGGATTTGGGTAAGCGGCTGAATGTGGCTTTGGCGCAAAAAGTGGAAGAGCTTTCGCGTTATCGGTCAGAATTCTTTGGTCGCTTGCGCCAAATTCTTTCGCAGCGCTCAGATATTCTAGTCGTGGGCGATCGCTTTGTTTTCCAGTCTGAGGTGCTGTTTTCAAAAGGCTCAGCCGATTTGAATGATCCGGGCCAAGCGGAAATGTTGAAACTAGCTGACGCGCTTAAGCAGCTCGAAACCGAAATTCCGCCGGATATTAAATGGATTTTGCGGGTGGATGGCCACACTGATAATGACCCGATTTTAGTGGGCGCGAAGTTTGCGTCGAATTGGGAACTCTCATCGGCCCGCGCCATCGCTGTGGTAAAATTTTTGGTGGCGCATGGTGTTGCGCCAGAGAATTTAGCCGCCGCTGGCTTTGGCGAGTTTCAACCCTTGGCGCCCGGCAGCAGCGAAGATGCAAAATCCCAGAACCGGCGCATTGAGTTGAAGTTGACGGAAAGATGAGGGGTTACCCTTACACGCTAAATTGCAATTTCGCCAACCTTGCATAAAGCGCGTTCTTCTTGATGAGTTGCGCATGCGTGCCATGGCCGACAATTTTGCCGTGATCCAGCACGATGATTTTATCGGCACCGCGCACGGTGGCCAAGCGGTGCGCAATCACCAAAGTGGTGCGACCTTTAGTGACGGTTTCTAAGGCCTTTTGAATGAGCGCCTCGCTTTGTGCGTCCAGTGCTGAGGTTGCTTCATCCAGCAGCAACACGGGGCTTCCGCGCAAAATGGCGCGCGCGATGNNGTTTCATATTTCTGCGGCAGCTTATCGACAAACTCAGAAACGTGTGCGGCTTTGGCAGCAGCGCGCATCTCAGCGTCGCTCGCCTGTGGGCGGCCGAGCTTGATGTTGTCAGCGATCGTGCCTGAGAAAATCGTTGGGTCTTGCGGCACAATTGAAATGGATGAGCGCAAATCATCCAAACGCAACGTGTTGATGTTCAAACCATCCAGCGAGATGCTTCCCTTCTGCGGCTCTTGAAAGCGTTGCAGCAAAGCATAGAGCGTGCTTTTGCCTGCACCCGATGGGCCGACGATGGCGACAATCTCGCCGGGCTTTGCAGTGAAAGACACATTGCGTAATACTGGTGCATTGGTGCCCAGTGCGTAAGAAAAATCGACTGCCTTAAACGCCACATCGCCTTTCACAGGTTTGGGCAAGGCAGCGGGATGCGGCGGGGATTGAATGCGCGGCGTCTCGTCCAATAATTCACTAATGCGTTCTGCGGCACCTGCTGCCTGCTGCAATTCGCCCCACACTTCTGAAAGCTGGCCAAGCGAGCTTGCAGCTAAGATCGCATAGACCAGAAACTGCACCAAGGTGCCGCCGCTCATCGTGCCATCTAAAACTTGGCGTGCGCCAATCCATAACAGGCCTACGATTGCGCCGAATGCGATAGTGATGATTCCAAAAGTGAGAACTGATCTGGAGAAAGTGCGCGATTGTGCTGCGCTAAAGGCTTGCCTTGTGGTTTCAGCAAACGCGGCAACCGCATTTTGTTCTTGCACATTCGCCTGTACGGCTGTGATGCCTGAGAGACGCTCTTGTGCAAAGGCCGCAGAACTGGCCAGCGTGTCTTGGGCATCGCGTGAAAGTTTGCGCACACGACGCCCATAAAACACGAGGGGTAACACAACGAGGGGGATAGCTAAGGCGGCGAGGCCAGTCATATGCGGTGAGGTGTAGACCATCAAAGCCACAGCGCCCAAGAGCATAACCCCATTGCGAAGTGCGATGGAGGCGGTGGATGAAAAAGCCGCTTTGATCAGAGTTGTGTCTGCCGTCAGCCGCGAAACAACGTCTCCGGTTTTTTGAGTTTCATAGAATGAGGGCGTCAGCACCATTAAATGTTTGAACAGTGCATCGCGCACATCGGCCACCACGCGCTCGCCCAGCCACATCACATAATAGAACCGAACGGATGAACCTACGGCCAAAAGTGCCACGACCAAAAACATGAAGGCAAAATATTGGTTTACCAATGCGGCGTTCTGAGCGCTGAAGCCGTTGTCCACCACACGGCGCGCCGCGATGGGAATAATCAGCGTGGCGCTGGAGGCCAACAGCAAAGCAAACAATGCCAAATAGACGCGGGAACGATATGGCCGCAAATAAGGTAAGAGCTTGAGAAGAGGTCGTAATTTACGGCGGTCTTTGCCATTGGAAGCAGGGCTTGTGTCAGTCATAATTTTATCCTATAGGCCAGCCCAACCTTGGCCGGAAGTCAAAGCTTTCGGCTTTATAATTTTTAATTCGTGAGTATGACGCATGAAAGCCGATACACATCCAGACTATCATCCCATCACCGTTGTAATGACTGATGGCTCAAAATTTGTCACCCGCTCCACCTATGGCAAAGCTGGCGATACCTTGGCTTTGGATATTGATCCGTTGAGCCATTCGGCCTGGACTGGCCAGCAAACGATCATGGATCGTGGTGGTCGTGTATCACGCTTCAATGACAAATATTCCTTCCTCAAGAAGTAAACGTTTGAGTGAGATAGATTTAAAGCCCGGCCTTGTGCTGGGTTTTTTATGGGGCCAACAACCGCAAACCAAAGCCCAAAGCGCCACACAGCAGCAAAGTGCGCGGCACGCTCCAGTGCAGGCGTAGCAGCACGAGTGCTGCAACAATCACCAAAGCCAGCGCTGTAAAATTAAGCGTAGAAAAATCTGGCAGCCATGGGCGAAACCAGCCGGAATGCCGCTCAACCTTGCCGAATAAAACATTCAAGCCGAACCACACTGAGAGGTTCATGATAACGCCGACCACGGCGGCCATGATGGCTTGCAGCGCGGATGAAAGACGGGGGTTGGCGTTCAACGCCGCGATATAAGGTGCACCGGTCAACACCCAGAGAAAGCAGGGGGCAAAGGTCATCCATAGCGTGACGAGGGCGCCTGCCATGCCGCCCCACACACTGTGCGTGGCGCGGGTCGCTGCCAGATAACCAACAAACTCATTCACGAGAATTAATGGGCCTGGTGTGGTTTCAGCAAGGCCCAAACCGTCAATCATTTCGGAGCTGGTGAGCCAGTGTAATTTCTCCACACTGGCTTGGGCCATATAACTCAACACCGCATAGGCCCCGCCGAACGTGATGACCGCGAGTTTGGAGAAAAATATCGCAATGGCGCTGAAAATGTTGTTGGGTCCAAGCACAAAAACCATCAGTGCCAAAGGTAACAGCCAGACAGCTAGCCATACGCAAGCTGTTGGCAGGACCTCTCTCAAGCGAGGAAGCGGCGCTGTTTGGATTGTTGCTTGGTTCTCTTGTCGCGTTAAGCCGGTGTAAGCCGCGACCAAAATCACTACGGGAAAAGGCAGATTGAAAACGAACAATGCAATGAAAGCCATTGCCGCAGTCAACCAACCAAACTGGTTTTTCAAGGCGCGTCTCGCCACGCGCAGCAGCGCTTCGATCACTATGGCCAGAACGGCCGCTTTAACGCCCAGTAACACCGCTTCCACTTGGGGCACAGAGCCAAAAGAGCTGTAAATCATCGCCAGTGCGAGAATTACGACCGCTCCTGGTAATACAAATAGCAAACCAGCGGTTATGCCACCCTTCGTGCCATGCAGCCGCCAGCCCACCCAAGTGGCCAATTGCATTGCCTCTGGCCCTGGCAGCAACATGCAGAAATTCAGCGCAGTGAGGTATTCTTGTTCTGAAACCCAGTCTCGTTCCTCAATCACCTCGCGGTGCATCAGCGCGATTTGCCCCGCAGGCCCGCCGAAAGATAAAAATCCGATGCGTGAAAAGACGCGGCAAAGTTCAGTGAATGAGGGCGCTTGCATGGCGCGCAAGCTAATCATTGTTGGCAACAGTTGGAAGCGCGAAGACTAACTCGCGTTCAACGCCCGTTGCAGCATGTTGATTTGGGTTAACACGGGGCTTGGCGCATCATTGTCAGCAGAAGGCGTTAACATCGCATCCAATTTGCGGATCCGGTCAAGCAAGCGTAGCGAACGTTCCACCAAGTCATTCAAACCTGTAGGCAAAAGTTCAGCGCCTTTCAGCGTATTGCCCTTGCCGATTTCGGCCAAGTTGATGCGGTGTTTTTCGCGGTTCATATCGCTGGGGGATAGTTCATTCGCAGCAATGGCACGCTGGAGCAAAAGCCAAGATGCCATCTGCATCAAACGCGTGGTGAGGCGCATAGACTCTGTGGCATAGGCAATGGCGCCTGTGCGATCGAGCAATTTGGAATCCAAGCGGCCATCGCCGTCTAAATAATTGGCAGTTTCTTCCACCAAAGCCATGCCTTCTTTAAAGGTCTTTTCAAATTGTTCAGATGACGTGAATTTTGCCAGGAAATCTATCGCTCCCGTGGCCGGACGTGCTTGTTGCATTGTTTTTAATCCCCTCACACTCACTCACCCACCNNGCGAGTCAATGGCAGGTGAGAGGTTCTCAACTGTCCAAACTATCCAAGCAATATCGGGGCCAAAAAAAAGCCGCGTAAAAACGCGGCTTTGAGTTTTTAACAGGGAGGCGTCAAACAGAGTGGAAGATCCACTCGGAGAAACCCAGAACAGTCTGGGTTGGCCATATTCGTAAACGTTAATTATTACTATGTGGTTAACGGGGAACGCGAAATGAGCAACTAAGTTCTAAAGAAGGTTGCAGCGGAGGCCTTGGAGGCATGCTTTTTGGCAATTTCTGCGCGAATTCGGTGAATCTCAGCCTCCAAGACCGAAATACGGTGTTCCAATTCGGCAATAGATATGGCGTCAAGGTTTTCACCGATAACCATATCCACTTTGCGTTTTGGAAGTTCTTCATCATTCATTGTGGCTTCAACTCCTGTGCTAAGATGATGCAATAAAGTGTTACGCATAAGCAAGGAATTCCAATTATGGCGCAGATGAAAGCAATCGGCATGACGGGGGCAGGCGGGCCGGAAGTGTTACGGCTGGAGCTTTTGCCGATCCCTGTTGCCGCAGTGGGCCAAGTTTTGATGAAAGTGGTTGCGGCTGGGATTAACCGTCCTGATATTCTCCAACGCAAGGGAGGTTATGCGCCACCTCCAGGTGCACCAGCCACCTTGGGTCTGGAAATCGCTGGAGAGGTTGTGGGCTTAGGCGAGGGCTGCACGCGTTTTGCGAAAGGCGATCAGGTTTGCGCGCTAGTGCCCGGTGGCGGTTATGCTGAATATGCTTTGGTAGCTGAAGATAATACCTTGCCCGTGCCCAAGGGCTTAAGTTTGATTGAAGCCTCGGCCTTGCCAGAAAATTATTTCACGGTGTGGACCAATGTGTTTGATCGTGGGCACTTGGCGCCTGGCGAGACATTCTTGGTGCATGGCGGCTCATCTGGCATTGGCACAACGGCCATTCAACTGGCCAAACAATTTGGGGCGCGGGTCATCGCCACGGCAGGTAGCGATGAGAAATGTGCCTATTGCGAAAAGCTGGGTGCGAATTTGGCGATCAATTACAAGACGGTGGATTTTGTCGCTGAGCTTGAGAGACGCAACATGTCGCCCGATCTCATCCTCGATATGGTGGGCGGAAGTTATGTGGCGCGCAACATTGCGGCTGCTGCGATGAACGGGCGCATTGTGCAGATTGCCTTTCAAGAGAGCTCCACCATAACCGCAAACTTTGCGCCTTTGATGATGAAGCGGTTGACATACACCGGCTCAACCCTGCGGCCCAGATCAGTGGCGGATAAGGCTGTCATTGCGCAGGAGTTGGAAACGAAGGTTTGGCCTCTGCTGGCGGCTGGCAAATGCAAACCGCAGATTTTCAAAACCTTCCCTCTGGCTGAGGTGGCAGCAGCTCACACACTGATGGAAAGCAATGCACATATGGGAAAGATTGTGCTGGTGGTTTAACCCATCTGACCGCGGTGGCGCAGATATGCATCAGCCAAAACAATTGCCATCATCGCTTCGCCCACCGGAACAGCGCGGATCCCCACACACGGGTCGTGCCTGCCTTTGGTGATGATGTCAGTTTCCTCGCCAGACTTAGTAATGGTTTTGCGCGCGTTTAAAATCGACGAAGTTGGCTTCACAGCAAAACGCACCACAACATCTTGCCCCGATGAGATGCCGCCCAAAATGCCGCCTGCGTGGTTGGATTGGAATTCCGGCTTGCCATGATGCATGCGGATTTCATCGGCGTTTCCTTCGCCGCTCAACGCAGCAGAAGCAAAGCCATCGCCGATCTCAACACCTTTGACGGCATTGATGCTCATCA
>PLXI01000089.1 GCA_003151375.1 Hyphomicrobiales bacterium | reverse complement strand
GACGCCGCCGTCTTTCGGCGAGTTGGGCATCAGCACGCAGTAGCGCCCGGCCAGCGACAGGAACGTGGTCAGAGACGCGCCTTTATTGCCGCGCTCTTCCTTCACCACTTGCACCAGCAAAATCTGGCGGCGCTTGATCACTTCTTGAATTTTGTAATGCTTTTTGCGTGGGCGAGAGCGGCTCTCGCGGCGCTGTGGCACTTCTTCCATCGCATCTTCTTCGCCGATGGTTTCAACCTTTTGGGTCTCAGAATCTTGCTCCACTTCATGCACATCGCCAACAGGTGCCGATTCAGAGACTGTATCGGTAATATGTTCATCGGCAGAGGCATCAACCAGCAGAGGCATGGCCTCGCCTAAAGCGGCAGGGCCCTCATCAGATTGTGCCAAATCTTCTGCAATGGCTTCATCAGGGCTAACTTCAGCTGCGCTAGCTTCAGCCTGTGCCGCTTCGGCATCATCCTCAGCTTCGTCTTCGGCCTCTTCGGCTTCTTGCTCAGCAAGCAGCGCCATGCGGTCAGCGATGGGGATCTGATAATAATCAGGATGGATTTCAGCGAAGGCCAAAAAACCATGGCGATTGCCGCCATATTCAATAAAGGCCGCCTGCAACGAAGGTTCAACCCGCGTTACTTTTGCGAGATAAATATTGCCCTTGAGGGGCTTTTTATTGGCACTTTCGAAGTCAAATTCTTCTAGTTTATTGCCACGTGCGAGAGCAATTCGAATTTCTTCCGCCTGAGAGGCGTCGATGAGCATTTTTGAGCCCATGGTGATTCTTCCTTGGGCCGAAGCTTGCAAACAGCATCATGTCACTGCCCTCCGGGGCGAAAATGACGTGGGTCGTAACAAGGAAATCGGCGAAAATGGACTGAGTTCAAGCGCTGCAACAACAGCCGCGCTGCAATCCCATCCTAAAACGCAGGAGGATAACTTATGCAGTGGCGCGAGGGGCCTGAACACGTCTCGGTTGACCTTTGCCCAGCCAAAAGCCGGGCGGTTGATGGCTCATAACAAGCCGGTGAAAACGCAACCTTTGCCTGCTGGAATTTTCCCGGACACAGGCTCTGGCGCGAAACTGACGCCGCCGCAATCTTGGGTTTTAAAAACCTGAGTCTGCCAGCGGACACAACCCACTTAGGCGTTAGAGGCCCACTTGGCAAGCGGCAGCTGAAAATGAGGTCAACCAAGGCTTAACCATGTTTGTTTAGGTTGCCAAAAATTCAAAGTGGGCGTTTGGTAAGTGCATTTAATCATTAAATATCTGAAACTTAGTTGCATGTATGGCCTTTTGGCAATTGGGCTCAGCACAGTTGTGTTTGGCCAAGAAGCCGGCCAAACGTTAAATCCAAAAGACCAATTCGACACCATTGCCACCGGTGCCCTTACACCAGCGCCGCCCATGCCTCTGTTTGATCCGTCGCAGACGCATGTGATTGTTATTGACCCCGGCCACGGCGGCATTGACCCCGGCGCTGTAAGCCATGATGGCACCAAAGAAAAAGACGTGGTTCTGGCCTATGCCAAGGCCCTGAAGCAATTCTTGGAAGGGTCAGGGCGCTATGAAGTGCTGCTCACCCGCGGCAACGACAAATTCATCAAATTGGATGACCGGGTGAAATATGCACGGGACCACAAGGCAGAGCTGTTCATCGCGGTTCATGCCGACATGCTTGATAATCACACCGTTCGCGGCACCACGGTTTACACCGTTTCAGATCAGGCGTCTGACTTTGAGGCCGATGCCTTGGCGAAAAAGGAAAATGGAGCCGACCAAATTGCCGGCCTCAATCTTTCCAAACAGAAACAAGATGTAGCCAATGCTTTGATGACACTGGCCCAGCGCGAGGCAAAATCTGAGGCATTATTATTCGCTCAAAAAACCGTTCATGAGATATCGCCACTCACCGAACTGTCCGGCAATCCACTCCGCTCTGCCGCATTTGTGGTTTTAAAAGCGCCCGATGTTCCTTCCGTTTTGGTTGAATTGGGTTATCTCTCAAATATCGATGATGAGGGCCGTTTGAATTCCGCCAAATGGCGAAAGGATATGGCCGAGGCGATGGGCAAAGCTGTGGATAGCTATTTCGCCACCGCCAGTGCCAACGCCGAAAAATAGCCTTACCTTTTCATCGCCACAATCTGGAGGCAAGCCAAACCGCGAATTCTTGTTTGAGAATTCTTTTGGTGGTGGGTTGAATCATGCTAGGCCCAGCACCCATAATTGAAGAGTTTTGATGACCCGCTTTCTAGGTTGGCTATTTGCAATTTTTTCCATGACTGCGGTGTGTTGCGCGGCCGTGCTTCTGTATTTGATCCATAGCGTTTCGCAAGATTTGCCGGACTATAAACAGCTGGCTTCATGGGAGCCGCCGGTGATGAGCCGCGTTCATGCCGCTGATGGTTCTTTATTGGCCGAATATGCCGAAGAGCGGCGTCTCTTTGTGCCGGTCAACTTGATCCCCAAGCGCGTGATTGATGCTTATATTTCAGCTGAAGACAAAAACTTCTACACGCACTCTGGCTTGGATTGGCATGGCATTGCCAAGGCCTTGATCCATAACGCGCAAGTTAAACTGTCCGGCCATGGCACAGTGATTGGTGCATCCACCATCACCCAGCAAGTGGCCAAGAACTTTCTGGTCGGCGATGACCGCACAATAACGCGAAAGCTGCGCGAGGCTCTGGTGGTGCAGCGCATTGAACAGGCCTTCAGCAAAGATCAGATCATGGAGTTGTATCTCAACTACATCAATCTTGGCTTTCACTCATATGGAGTGGCGGCCGCATCCCTAAATTATTTTGGCAAGCCTTTGGATGAACTCAGCATTGAAGAAGCTGCCTTTCTGGCGGGCCTGCCCAAAGCGCCTAACAACTATAATCCGATCACGCATTACCAAAAAGCACTTGAGCGGCGCAACTATGTGCTGAACCAAATGCACGAAAACAAATATATCACAGACACGGAATTGGCCACTGCTTTGGCCACGCCGTTGCAAGTGAACCCGCGTCCCTTTGGTGCTCAGCTGTTCTCGGCTGAAAGCTTTGCTGAAGAAGCGCGGCGCGAATTGGTGGATCGTTATGGTAAAACTGAATTAGACACCGGCGGCTATTCCATCCACACCACGCTTGATCCGAAGCTGCAAATTTTCGCGCGTCAAGCGGTGGCACGTGGTCTGGTGAATCTAGACCGCCAGTTGGGCTGGCGTGGTGCGGCGGAACATGTGCAGGACTTGGGTGCCGATTGGGCAACTAACTTGGCCAAATATCATGTGCCGCCAGATCAACAGCCTTGGCGCGTGGCCATTGTTTTGCAAGTTGCTGATGATGCAGCAACCATCGGCCTGCAACCCAAAACCGATGCTGCTGGCGCGTTTACGCAAGAGCGCGAACAAGGAACGATCCCGCTGGCGCTTATGCAATGGGCACGCAAAGCCTTAGATGATCAAAAGCTTGGCCCCGAAATCACGAAAGCGGGAGAGGTCCTCTCCGTTGGTGATATTGTTTATGTGGCACCGTCGCTCAAAAAAGATGAATATCATTTGGTGCAATTGCCTGAAGTTGAAGGGGCCATGGTGGCGATGGACCCGCACACGGGCCGCGTTCTGGCCATGGTGGGAGGCTTTTCTTATGGCGCGAGCCAGTTTAACCGCGCTGTTCAGGCTGAGCGCCAACCCGGCTCGTCATTCAAACCAATCGTTTATGCGGCCGCATTAGACAATGGCTATACACCATCGTCAGTGGTTTTAGACGCGCCATTGGAAATCAAGCTGCAAAACGGTGAAGTTTGGAAGCCGAAGAATTTTGAAAAAGAATTTCTTGGCCCATCCACTTTGCGCCGCGCCATTGAACAATCGCGCAACACGATGACGGTGCGGCTGGCTGAGGCCATGGGCATAACCAAGGTGGCAGACTTGGCCGAGCGCTTAGGTGTCTATGATCACATGCCACATGAACTGGCCATGGCTTTAGGGGCGGGCGAAACAACTTTGCTAAAAATGACGACGGCCTATTCTATCATTGCCAATGGCGGCAAGAAAGTTGAAGCCACTTTGATTGACCGCATTCAAGATCGTTATGGCAAAAACGTTTGGCGTTTTGATACGCGTGAATGCGTTGCCTGTAAGGTGGACCACTATACCCCAGGCTTAGCTGAACCTGATCTGCCAGACGATGCGCCCCAGGTGATGAACCCTTACACGGCTTATCAAATCACTTCGATGATGGAAGGTGTGGTTGAGCGCGGCACGGGCAAGAAATTGCAAGTGGTGGGCAAACCCATTGCTGGCAAAACCGGCACGTCGAACGACTCAAAAGACCTTTGGTTCATCGGCTTTACGCCGGATCTCACGGTTGGCGTTTATGTCGGTTATGATAATCCAAGGTCATTGGGCGCCAAACGCACAGGCGGTGAAGTGGCAGCCCCTGTTGTGGCAGATTTTATGAAGATGGCTTTGCAGGGTAAGGCCGCGGTGCCGTTTCGCGTACCGCGCGGCATTGAGCTTATCCCCATTCATGTCAACACCGGCACACGCGGTGTGTTTGGTGAAGATGGCGTGATTTTAGAGGCATTCAAACCAGGCGATGAGCCGCCCGCCAACTCTGTCATTATCGGCCAGGCCGTAGCACAGGGCGGCCCTGATCAGGGTGTGGTTCTGGTTCCTCCCGCTGGCGCAGACCAATCCAACGCTGCCCAAGCGGGCCAGCAAGGTGATGTCAATCCTCCCGCGGCTGGGCCACCAGCTGTGCAGCAACAACCAGTCCAACAACAACCGGTGCAACAACCTTTCGGCGGGTTGACTGGCACAGGCACTGGCCTCTATTGAGTGCCGTCATCTGATTTGAAAGCAATTAATATGCGCGCCGAAACTGTCAAAGCGATATCTGAGATTGAGCAGTCCTTGGGTCTGCTCAGGAGGCATCTTTGACTGGGATAATTCTGTCCGCGAACTCGCTGAACTGAACGCCAAGGCCGAAGATTCTTCGATTTGGAATGATCCGCAAAAAGCCCAAGAGGTGATGCGCAAACGTCAGGACCTTGATAATCGCATCAGCGGTATCTTGAAAATCGAACAGGCGTTGAAAGACAATGCTGAGCTGATCGCAATGGGTGAGGCCGAGGGCGATCAATCCATCGTCAATGACGCAGAAAAAGCCATTGCCGCGATGGGCGGGGATATCGCAAAGGTAGAGCAAGATGCACTGCTATCTGGCGAGGCCGATGGCAATGATAGCTATTTGCAAATCAATGCCGGTGCAGGCGGCACAGAAAGCCAAGATTGGGCCAATATGCTCATGCGTATGTATGTGCGTTGGGCCAACCAATCCAAATTCAAAGTTGAAGTGCTGGACCAGCATGATGGCGATGAAGCGGGCATCAAAAGTGCAACACTACAAATCAAAGGCCATAACGCCTATGGCAAATTGAAAACTGAAAGCGGGGTTCACCGCTTGGTGCGCATCTCGCCTTATGATTCAAATGCAAGGCGGCACACCAGCTTCTGTTCTGCTTGGGCCTATCCAGTGATTGATGACAACATCAACATTGAAATCATCGAAAGCGATTTGAAAATTGATACCTACCGCGCCTCCGGTGCGGGCGGTCAGCACATCAACACCACAGATTCTGCAGTTCGCATCACCCACATGCCAACTGGCATTATTGTCGCTTGTCAGGCTGAACGCAGCCAACATAAAAACCGAGCCACCGCGATGAAGATGTTGAAGGCCAGGCTTTATGAACTAGAGCTGCAGAAAAAGCAGGAGAAGGTTGACGCGGCCAATGCCAAAAAAACCGCCAACGCTTGGGGCCATCAAATTCGCTCTTATGTATTACAGCCCTATCAGCTGGTGAAAGACTTGCGCACCGGTCACTCAACTTCAAACACTGCGGCGGTTTTGGATGGCGATATTGAAGAATTCATCCAAGCCTCTCTTGCCCATAAGATTAAAGGTGGCGATGAGAATGTTGAGGACATTGACTAAATATAATAATGGCAGACGGCCGAACTCATTCCTTGGAGGGTAGGCTCGGCAGCATCGCAGGCTCCTCTACATCAGTGAATTGCTCCGTGAAAATTGGCTTCGGCTCAACAATCGCGTGGTTCATCTGCTGAGTGACTGATCCCATCAAAAATGCGCCTTGTTCAATGCTGATGCCTTGGTGCACCACATTGCCCTCAACATGGCCGCCTTTTGAAATGGTCAATTGCTGGGCCATAATAGGCCCGATAACGCGCCCGCGCACCAAAACATATTGTGCTGAAATGGAACCCTGCACTTGGCCATTCACATCCACGAGACAGGTGACAGCTGACACGGTGCCGCGCAATTCACAATCAATATGAATCTCACCTTCGCAAGTAATATTGCCTTCAATTATAGTGTCAGCGCCCAGATAGGACGGCTCAGACCCCGCAGGGGCTGCATTGACACTCGAAGCCATATCGTGGCGTGAGGATTGTGGTCGGTCCGGCCTGGTTTTGCGAAAAATCATAAACTCACCACTTAATTTTACAGAACATATTCCGAGCAAGTTGCAAACTTGCCGATAAGAATACACTCCAATTCATCACTCTGGTGCGATTTCTTTTGATCAGACATTTCGTCAAATGGAAACCGCACTAAGCCCCAAATAGTCACTTTCGCGGCAAATGTCATGTACCAAGTCTTCTGGCCCATCTTCTCGCGAGCTCTCAGGTCTAACCTAACGCCAAATTTATGCACGATCCACAAAAGACCACGATCTGGTGCTTGGTTTACCACCGTTTCGGTGAGACAATGGCAACCGAGAATCCCTCGTCGCGGTTTGAAGGCCGCAAATGGGTAAGGCAGGTTAAATCGTTTGAAGAATAGCATATTGAAATTTGCGGCCTGGGCTCTGGGCGGTTTTGTTTGCCTAACGTTGGTTGCGGCGGGCTTGCTTTATGTGCGTCTGTTACAGGGGCCGGTTTCGGCTGGCTTTCTCAATGCGCCAATTGAACAGGCGATCTCAAAACAATTCCCTGACGTTCAAGCTAAGCTTGGCGCGGCACAATTTACGTTGAAGGGTGCCAGCGGGTTGCCGATTGTTTCATTTCGAAATGTCGTACTCAATGACGCCAAGGGCAATCTTGTCGCCAGTGCACCTGAAGCCGCAATCAGCCTAAGCCTTTCGGATTTGTTGATTGGCCGCATTCGCGCCAAATCTCTTGATCTGGTTGGCCCGTCCATCTCAGCGCGCCGCAACAGTGATGGCAGTCTGGTACTTGGCTTCAACGCGCCAGTGGAATCATCCAGCGCAGCTGCAGCCCAGCCCAGCGATCAATTGCCGCCGCAAGTAACCGAACAAGCTAGTGGTGCAGCATTGCTCAATCTTTTGGATTCTCATGATGATGCCAACAGCATTTCCTCGCTGAATGATATTCGCGTCAGCAATGCGGTTTTGCATTTTTATGATGATGGCAATGCAGCAACTTGGTTTGCGCCGCAGATTGATTTGAGTTTTGAGAAAAAGCCCTACGGTTTTGTGGTGCTAGGCAGTGGCGACATTGCCTCCACCGACAAGCCTTGGCATGCCGAACTTTCCGCCACCTACCGCCATGATGACGCGCGTTTTAATGTGAGCGCCACATTGGATAATGTCATCCCGGCTTCAGCCGCGCGCAAAGTTTATGCGCTGTCACAATTTGCAGCACTCACCACGCCATTATCAGGCCATGCGGATTTAACAATTGATGCTGCAGGCAGGCTGGTTGCTGCAACCGGTGAATTTCGCGCCGCAAAGGGACAGGTGAAATTGCCACAATATTTTGCTGATCCCATCGCCATTGATGAAGGTTTGGTGCGCGTTTCTTATGTGCCGCAAACAGAGAGTTTTGTGATCGCTAATTCCACCATGGTGGTGGGCGCAAGGCCAGTAGCATTGAGTGGCTCAGTTACGCCAGAGCGCAACCCTGATGGCACGCTTTCCGCACTGGCAATCAAATTGGAAACCAGCGCTACTCCAAGTGCAGGTGAAACCGACCAAACCCCTCCTGATTTGATTGATCATATTTCATTTTCTGGTCATGCCGCCATTGATAAGGCGCGCCTTGATATTGATGATCTGGTGGTTCTGTCTGGTAACAATGGCCTGCGCATGCGCGGCAGCGTAGTTGGCGGGGAGCGTTCGCCTGCCATTCATCTTGCCGGGCGCTTGCGTGATGTGGACACTAAGTTGCTCCAAGTGTTGTGGCCACCGATCATTGCACCACGCTCACGTACCTGGATCTTTGACAATGTCGTCGCTGGCAACATTCCCGAAGGGTCTTTCCAAATCAACTATGAGGAAAACCAACTCGCCGAAGCCAATGACAATAAGAGAAACCCTGATGGCTCGATTGATTTTCAGTTCATGTTGAGTGATGTGACGACGCACTATTTTAGATCGTTGCCAGATTTAGTGGGGGCCTCCGGTCAGGCCCATTTGCTGGATAACACCTTTCAATTGGATATTGATAAGGGTGCGGCCACGCTTCCCTCAGGCGATACGATCAAACTTAATGCGGGCAGCTTTATTGCAAATGACATTCACCAAACGGAGTTGATTGGCCAGTTCCATCTTGATTTGGAAGCGCCGATTTCTGCCATGATTACTGTTGCAGAAAATCCTGACTTGAAAATGCTGAACGCTGACACTTTATCCACTATGCCAAAGGCCTCTGGCACGGGCCATTTCAAGATTGATCTGGAAATGCCCTTGGTGAAAGATCCGCCAAAGGAACGCGTTGTTGTGAAAACCACCGTTGAACTCTCTGACGTTGCCATTGCTGGCATCGCACCAGGGGTTGATCTCAGCGATGGTAAATTCAAGCTCGATTTCAACCAAGAGAATATCACCGTCAGCGGGCCGGCCAAAATTAATGGCCAGCCAGGCCAAATCAGTTGGAGCAAACCACGTGATTCCAATGCGGCCACGGCCCGCGTGGTGGCAACACTGGACGACAAATCCCGTGAGAAGCTAGGGCTACAATTACAGGACTATTTAATTGGCCCTGTGGAAGTGGATGCAGCAGTCACCAAAGGCCAATCTGGCACCACTACCTTTGATGTGAAGGCCGATCTGTCCAAAGCCACGTTGCAGCTCAAGACACTAAGTTGGCTCAGACCACCCACACCCGGAACCTTGGCCACATTTAAAGTGGTATCGAGCGACTCAGGTCGCTCGGTCCAGGATTTTAAACTGGATGGTGAGGGCCTGCATGTGCGTGGCGCTTTTGAAACCGGAAAAGATGGCAAGCTGAAGCTGGTTAATATGAGCGAGATAAAGCTGGACGAAGACAATGTGTTTTCCGCCCGCGCCATTCCCGGCGATGGAACGACTGATCTTACGATAAGTGGAACATTGCTGGATGCCAGGCCCTATATCAAAACCATATTGTCTTCTCCGCCCAAAACCGCAGACACCGCGGATAATGCCAACGCGACACAGGATTTTACTCTGCGGGCGCATTTTGATAAGGTCACGGCCAATCGCGGCGAACTTCTCAATAACGTAACGGCAAATTTGCGCGCTCGTGGTGGGCGTATTGCTGAAGCCAACATTCAGGGCACATTTGTGAATGGCAAGCAGGTCACGGCCACCATTGTGCCGCTGGCAAAGGGCAGGCAGATGAATTTGAAAAGCGCTGATGCGGGTTCAACTCTGCGCGCTGCTAATCTCTATTCCAAAGTGTCGGGTGGGCAACTCGAATTTTCTGCTCTCATTGGCAATGAAGAAGGCTCTCCGATGCGTGATGGCAATCTCACGGTGCGTGATTTTCAAGTGCGCAATGAAGCCACTCTGGCGGAAGTTGATAAGCGCGGAAAATCCGCTCAGACCGGCCCACGCGCTGATGCGGTAAGTTTCGCCACACTTTATTTGCCCTTCACCACGGACGACCAATTCTTGCGCTTCTATGGTGGCACAGTGCGCGGGCCGACGTTATGCGCAACTGCTGATGGCGTGGTACGTAAGTCTGATAATGCCATTGATATTTCCGGCACTGTGGTGCCTGCGTGTGGCCTCTCACGCATTTTCAACAATGTACCGTTGCTTGGTGATATTTTGAATGGCGGCAATTACAACGAAGGCATCTTCGGCCTCACCTACGCTATGACTGGCACTTTCGCTGAACCGAAAGTTCAGATGAACCCGCTTTCGGTTTTGGCCCCCGGCATGTTCCGCAGATTGTTTGATTTCAACCCCAAACCCCTGGGGCAGTGAGGCCCGCGGCTGGACACCCAAAAGCTACTTTGCCTTCAGCAACACATGCTTTTTCTTGCCAAACGAGAGTTTGACCGTACCATCGGCCATTAGCATCATGGAGCGCAGCGGTAGCTTTTCGTCCATCACGAGAACATCATTAACTTTAACAGCTCCACCTTGGATGGCACGCTTCGCTTCTCCGTTCGAGGATGCAAGATTCGCCGCCAATAACGCCTGCATAATGTTGAAACCAGCAGCGAGGTCGCCTGTGGAAAGGTCAACCTCAACGGTTGGCAAGCCCTCAGCCGCAGCACCCTCTTCAAAAGTTTTGCGCGCGGTTTCGGCAGCAGCATTAGCCGCAGCGCGTCCATGCACCAAAGCAGTTGC
>PLXI01000247.1 GCA_003151375.1 Hyphomicrobiales bacterium | reverse complement strand
CGCCTCATATCCAGCACTCCAGCCCGGTTTTCGCGGCCCACAACAAGAAACCGGTGGACCGTTCGACCACGGCCCGTCCGGCTTCGTCAGTACCGCGCGCGGGCGTCAGCTCTTCGCGTTTTTCTCGAGAAATTTTACGGCGTCGCCGACGGTCAGGATCGTCTCCGCCGCATCGTCCGGAATTTCGCAACCGAATTCTTCTTCAAATGCCATCACGAGTTCAACCGTGTCCAAACTGTCTGCCCCCAAATCGTCAATGAAGCTGGCTTGTGGTTGAACCTTATCGGCTTCAACACCAAGGTGCTTTACAACTATTGCTTTTACGCGGTCAGCGATATCGCTCATGTTTTTATCCCTGTTAAAAATAACGAAAGCCGGCCGAACGTTGGCATAACGCCGCCCGTTTGTGGCCTGCATGACGGGTTACTAGCACAAATCTATGACAGGTCAAAAGGGGGAAATGAGGGGTGCAAATATCCCGCAATTAGAGGTTATGCTCACACCATCACCATGCCGCCGTTCACGTGTAATGTTTGACCCGTCACATAGGAGGCTTCATCTGAGGCTAAATACACCACAGCAGCGGCAATATCGGCAGGGCCGCCCATGCGGCCCGCAGGGATGCGGCCCAGAATAGCTTCTTTCTGCTTTTCGTTCAGCGCGTCGGTCATTGGTGTGGCGATGAAGCCGGGGGCCACGCAATTCACCGTCACATTGCGTGAGGCCAATTCCTGCGCCAGCGATTTTGTCATGCCGATGAGGCCAGCCTTTGAGGCCACATAATTAACTTGGCCGGGATTGCCAGTCACACCAACGATGGACGTGATGTTGATAATCCGGCCCCAGCGTTTTTTCATCATACTGCGCATGGCTGCACGGCTAAGGCGGAAGTTGGATGTGAGGTTCACATCAATCACGCTTTGCCAATCTTCATCCTTCATGCGCATCGCAAGTCCGTCTTTGGTGATGCCAGCATTGTTGATGAGAATATCAAGCGAGCCCAAGGCGGCCTCTGCCGATGGAATAAGTTTTTCAACCTCTTCAGGCTTGGCAAGATTACAGGGCAAAATAAACACCCGCTCTCCGACTTCGGCTTTGACTTTCTCGAGAACCTCAAGGCGTGTGCCGGAGATGGCAATCGTTGCTCCTGCATCATGAAGTGCTTTGGCGATGGCCGCACCAATGCCCCCTGACGCGCCAGTGATAAGTGCCGTTTTTCCGGTGAGTGAGAACATGAGCTTCAACCTTTCAAATAAGTGGCAAGGGCTGCGATTTCATCCGGTGTTCCAGCATTGAGTGCAACGGCCTCTGGTGCATTCTTTTTTGCGAGTCCGGTCAATACCTTACCAGCGCCCACTTCAACAAAAACTTTAACGCCGTTTTGCGCCATCATAGAAACGCATTCACGCCAGCGCACAGTGCCGGTCACTTGCGCCACTAATGCATTCTTGATTGCAACTGGATCAGTGAGCGGGCTGGCCAACACATTGGCGATAACCGGAACCACTGGTGCATGCATTTTCACATTGCCCAAGGCCTCTGCCATGGCATCTGCGGCGGGCTGCATTAAAGCACAATGGAAGGGCGCTGACACAGCAAGCAAGATGGCGCGCTTGGCACCTTTGGCTTTGGCGATCTCGCAAGCTCTATCAACCGCCGCCTTGCTACCCGATACAACCACTTGGCCATCAGAATTATCATTGGCGGCTTGGCAGACTTCCCCCTGAGCAGCCTCTGCCGCTACCGCTGCGGCAGTAGCAAAATCCAACCCCAGCAAAGCGGCCATTGCGCCCTGCCCGATAGGCACGGCGGCTTGCATGGCTTTGCCTCTAATTCTGAGAAGGCGCGCTGCATCGCTCAACGAAAACGTACCAGCCGCAGCGAGGGCTGAGTATTCGCCCAGCGAATGGCCGCCCACAAATTTTGCAGTGTTGCCGACGCTGATACCATATTCGGTTTGAAGCACGCGCATCACTGCCATAGAAACCGCCATCAAGGCCGGTTGGGCATTTTCAGTGAGTGTAAGATCAGCCTCCTGACCATCCCACATGATCTTTGAAAGTCTTTGGCCCAAGGCCAAATCCACCTCAGCAAAGACGTCGCTGGCCGACCTGAATTGTTCTGCCAAGGCTTTGCCCATGCCAATGGCTTGGCTGCCCTGCCCCGGAAATACGAAAGCTTTATTCATAGGAATCCCCCGATATCACCCGATGCACCAGCTTTGCGGGGTTGAGTCAAGCGCGGGTGAAAAGTGATACGGTTTCAAGATGGGCCGAGAATTTGAATTGGTCGACGGGTGTAACACTTTCAAAGCTGTATCCGGCTTGGCAAAGAAGCTTCGCGTCACGCGCCAAGCTTTGCACATCGCAGGACACATAAACCACGCGTTTCACTTTGGATTTGGCAAGATTTCCGCATTGCGCCTCAGCGCCGGCGCGCGGTGGATCAAGCACCACCAGATCATATTCCTTCAACTCCATCGGGGTTAAAGGATTGCGGAAAAGATCGCGCACTTCAGCGGTGATGGGCTTTAGCCCCTGCGTGTTGCGCACCGCTGATTGCAAAGCGGCAATGGCTGGCTTTTCGGAATCCACCGCATGAACCGTGTGCTTTTGCGCCAAGGCAAATGTGAATGGCCCGGAGCCACAGAAAAGATCCGCGATGGATTTACTCTTTTTGGCATGGGACAAAATCAATTCAGCCAGCGTGTCTTCGCCCTTCTGCGTGGCCTGTAAAAAGCCGCCAACCGGAATTGGTACCATGGCCTTGGTCATTTTTACCAGCGGTGGGGTGAGCTGCGCTCTCGTTTCACCATTCATCGCAATGCGCATGATATTTTGTGCCCTCATCAACCCATCAAACTGCGCCACAGCTTGATCAGCCAATTTGCGCGTGGCTTTGATGGCGATGTCGAGGCCGTTTTCAGCTGCGATGATCGACACATCACAGGCGCCGAAGAAAATCCCAAATTTGGCGGCCAATTCAGGTGCTGCCTGCAACTTTGGTGTGAGAATGGGACAGGCATCAATGGGCACCAGATTGTGGCTGCCTTCCGCCATAAAGCCAGCACGGCAGCGCCCGTCAATTTCGCGCACATGCAAGGCCACACGCCTGCGGCCATCGCCATGGGCGTCAATCAACGGGTGAATTTTGGGGTGCAGACCACGTGCCGTCAAAGCGTGAGTCAGCAGCGCTGTTTTCCAAGCCTGATAAGGCTCAGCTGCCCAATGCTGAAGCTTGCACCCGCCGCATTTATCAAACACCGGGCAAAAGGGCGTTACGCGGTCTGGCGAGGGTGTGAGCACATTGCCAACGTTGTTGACGATTTCACCGGGTAAAGTGCGCGCAAAGCTGCGGCTTGCACTTAAGCCGTCGCCTTTTTCACCGATCCGTTCAATTTTGAATTCAGACATTGGGATAGTAAACCACAACGGCCTTGCCAACAGTGAGAGAGATATGCACTTTGCCTGTCGCCACATTAGCCAAAGTTTGCGCTGTTCCCAATTTCACATTGGCATTGGTGAGCGGATATTTCACGCCAGTGATGGTAAGCCCAATAAGATTGGTGAAGGGCATCACTGAAATGCGCTCACCTGTTTTCGCCTGTGGCAGGTGGAATTCGCCAGCAAGCCCGTAGGCTTCTTCTGTGCCAGATGTCATCATTACATCAACGCCGCGATCGGCCAATGTGACCAGAAATCCTACATGCGCCAGAACATGATCGAGTTGGCCACCCATGCCACCCACGAGGATGAGTGAGGTTGCCCCTCTGCGCAGCGCTTCTGATATGGCCAACTCGCCATCGCTGGCATCTTTGTCCACCGGGTGGGTTTGGCGCGGCACATTGTGCCACTGATCGGCCAGGAACTGAGGGGTTGAATCAAAATCGCCCACCCAAAGCTCAGGTGAGAGTTTCAAAGGCTCAGCATGGAGCATGCCGGCATCGGCCGCAATCACCCGCGCATTGGATAATTGCCTAACCAAGCGCGGCGTTTTGGCCACTGGGCCAGAAAGTAAGATCGCATATTTGCTCATGACCACCCTGTATCAGAAGCTTGAGCCATCGCCAAACATTGCGGCTGTAACGGGGCGATATGCAAAACTCTCATTTGACCCTGCGCCTCACATCCGATTTACTGGCCTCCAACAGAATCTGAGGCGTGAACCATGCAATTCAATGGGCCTGAAGGCCAAGAAGACATGCCCTATCTATTAACGCCAGGGCCACTGACCACTTCGCGCGGTGTGAAACTTGCCATGTTGGCCGATTGGGGCAGCAGGGATGTTGAATTCCGTAAGGTGGTTTTAGACATTCGCCGCGAATTGCTGCGCATTGCCGGATGCGATGACACTTACGAATGCGTGATCATGCAAGGATCTGGCACCTTTGCCATTGAGGCGGCCTTGGGCAGCTTGGCACCCCAGCGCAGAAAGAAAACTTTGGTGGTGGCCAATGGCGCTTACGGCGAACGCGCTGCCAATATCTTGGAGAAATTGGGCCGCCCGCATGAGCGCGTGAGCAAAACGGACACAACACAGATTCAACCTCAACACTTCACACGAGTGTTAGACGCTGATGCCAGCCTTACTCATGTTAAGTGTTGAGGTTGAA
>PLXI01000181.1 GCA_003151375.1 Hyphomicrobiales bacterium | reverse complement strand
AACGCGCAAATTGGCACGCCACCCGCGCTTCATTGTAACAGATTTAGAAAAGCAAATCGGCAGCACCTATACGGCCCAAACCATCAAGGCCTTGAAGAAATTCTCCCGTGCCCACTTCGTCTGGATTATGGGCGCAGACAGTTTTGCGTCATTTCATCACTGGCATGATTGGGTGGGGATCACCAAGCGTGTACCCTTTGCTGTCCTGGCAAGACCCGGCTATTCAATCAAAGCACTGGACAGCAAGGCCGCAATCCGCTTTCGAGATAAGCGGCTTTCCTTGGCAAGGCCGATAGCCCTTGCTGGAAAGAAAGCGCCAAGGTGGGTTTTCATTTCCATGCCTCTGCGTAAAGAAAGTTCGACAGCCATTCGCGCCAGCCGAAAATTCGTTTAACCTCTACGACAAATTTGATAAATTGAGTCGATTTCAAAAAGGAACAGTGCCCTGAGCAAGAAACCCGTAAAGGCCAAGAAGGCCAAACCTTCCAAGCGTAAAGCGCCAGTGAAGGTCGCCGCCAAAAAGAAATCTCCTGCCAAAAAGAAAGTCGCCCTTAAAAAGGCGGTGAAGAAATTGGCGAAGAAGGCTGTTAAAAAGTCTTCGGCAAAAAAGCTTACCGCAAAAAAGCCGGTCAGAAAACTTGTCAAGAAATCAGCGCCCAAAAAATTAGCGTCCAAAAAATTAGCGGCCAAGACGGCGAAGAAAGTTGCCAAAAAACCGGCCAAGAAGATTGCCAAAAAAGCGGCTAAAAAAGTAATCAAGAAACCGATCAAAAAAACCTCCCAAAAGGTTGCGGTTAAAGTTGCGCGCAAAAAGCCTGTGCCGCGCAAAGCGCTGGTTGCTACGGCCGTTCCCAAGCCCGAATACCATTTTGAAGGGCCAGCAGCAGAACAGGTTAAATTGATCTTGGCAGCCCTTGATGACGCCAAAGCTGAAAACACGATTGCCATCAGCATCGCGGGCAGATCAGCCATGGCCGATGCGATGATCATCACCACGGGTCGGGTAAACCGCCATGTCTCCGCCATTGCCGATCAGCTTCACGTCAAGTTGAAAACCAATGGCTATAAAAACATTCGCATGGAAGGCCACGAAACTGGCGATTGGTGCTTGGTGGATACGGGTGATGTCATTATCCACATCTTCCGGCCCGAAGTGCGAAGCTTCTATAATCTGGAAAAGCTCTGGTCGGCAGACGCCCCTAAAGAGCACGTTTAATGTGCGGCTGGCGATAGCCGCCATTGGCAAACTAAAGCACGGCCCAGAAAAACTTCTGGCGGAGGATTATGCTGCCCGCATTCCTCTGCTGGGTAAAAAGGCTGGCATCACCGCGCTCAAAATTAATGATTGGTCAGAAAGCCAAAGGCCAGACGCCACCCAGCGCATGACAGAAGAACATGCCCAGCTTTGGTCAGCTGTTCCCCAAGGTGCATTCGTGATTGCATTGGACGAACGCGGTAAAGCCGAATCTTCTACCGTTTTCGCCACTAAGCTCGGCAAGCTTGCAGAACAAGCCCAATCAGATGTGGTGTTTCTGCTCGGTGGGCCAGATGGCCATGCGCCAGAAACACGCAGCCGCGCGCATGAGCTTTTAGCTTTTGGTCCGATGACTTGGCCGCACCGCCTGGCGCGCATCATGCTGCTGGAACAAATTTACCGTTCAGTTACCATTCTGGTTAATCATCCTTACCATAGAGTATAAATACTGGGCATGATTTGGACACTTTGCCCATTTAATTCCAAGGGCAATGTTTAACGTGAACCGGTTGTTGATCTTCGCTTTGTGTCTGGGCCTTGTGCCCGGCGGCTTGTTTGCCGCCACACCTGAGGAAACTGAGGTCAGCCTCACTTCCTTGCGTGACACATTGGCTAAATCCAATGCCAAGGTTTCTGAAATCACCGCCGCCTTGGCTGAAGCCTTAAAGGCACAAGCCGAACTTTCCACCAAACTCGTCAGTGTTGGCCAAAATATCGCCGATCAAAAAGCTGCCATCGCTGGTTCTGATGTTAAAATCGCCACCTTACAAATCCGCAGCCTGCAAATGCAGAGCGATCTCTCAGCCAAGCAAGACGAGCTCTCCGCCCTGCTATCAGGTTTGATGCATTTGAAAGCCAATCCGCCACCAGCCATTGTGGTGGCACCATCCGATGCGCTTTCGGCCGTGCGTGGTGCCATGGTGTTTAATGCGGTGGTGCCAGAAGTTGAAGCACGCCGCCAAGACCTGAAAGCAAAGCTTGATGAGCTTCAATCCCTACGTGAAGCTACCTCAAATGAAAAACAAAAACAACAGGATAGCGTAGCAAGCTTGGCCGAAAGTGAACAGGAGTTGAAAGCCCTGCAGGATGATAAACGCAAGTTCGCTGAAGCCGCTGGCCGTGATCTTGCCGCAGAAAAGCTGAACGCTGAAACTTTGGCCGCCAAAGCTGGCAACATGGAACAGCTGCTGGCGGCGTTGCGTAAAGCGAAAGAAGATGATGATAGGCGCAAAAGTGTTGAGGCCAAGGCAGCCGCTGATGCCGCCGCAAAGGCAGAGGCTGATCGGCTTGAAGCTTTGCGCGGGCCACTTAAACCTTTGGCCTCTCTCAAAGGCCAACTCATCTATCCGGTGGCGGGTGCCGTCATTAAAAACTTTGGTGATCAGACCAGCCTTGGCACGAAGCTCGAGGGCCTGGCGCTTGCCACGGCTCCTCAAGCGATTGTGAATGCCCCAGTGGACGGAAAGGTTGAATTTGCGGGCAGTTTCCGCTCCTATGGGCAACTCTTGATCTTGGATGCCGGAGGAGGTTATTTGGTGCTCTTGGCAGGCATGAATAAAATATCGGCTGACATCGGCCAAAATGTGAGGATCGGTGAGCCTTTGGGTGTAATGGGCGAAGGCCCCTCAACAATTGCACTTTTAGGTGATGTCGCCGCAAGCAAAAATCCGATTTTTTATGTAGAATTCCGTAAAAACAATGCGCCAGTTGATTCTACCCCTTGGTGGGGCAACGGCAAAAGAGAGGCTATGCAATGAAATTATCTCCGAAGTTTAAAGGTATCAGCCTGTTGGCTGCAGGTGCAGTCGGCGGTTGGGCAATCGCCCATGCAGCAGGGCTGGCCACAGCGGCAAGCGGCAACGCCGATAGTTACCGCCTCGGTAACTTGTTTGGCGAAGTCTATGAGCGTGTAAAATCGGATTATGTTGAAAAGCCTGATGAGCAAAAGATGATTGAGGCCGCCATCAACGGCATGCTCACATCGCTTGATCCGCATTCTAGCTATATGAATGCCAAAGACTTTGCCGATATGAATATCAAAACCAAGGGCGAGTTTGGTGGGCTTGGCATTGAAGTCACTATGGATGGCGGTGTGATCAAGGTGGTGTCGCCTTATGATGATACACCAGCCCAAAAAGCCGGTCTGATGGCGAACGATTTGATCGTCAAAATTGATGGTAAAGAAGTGCAAGGCACATTGCTGAATGATGACGTGGATAAAATGCGTGGGGCCGTGGGCACACCCATAACTCTAACCATTGTGCGCGGCAAAGAAGATCCTTTTGATGTGAAACTGGTGCGCGACGTCATCAAAATTCAATCGGTGAAATATAACAAAGAAGGCGATGACATCGGCTATATCCGTATCTCTTCTTTCAGCGAACAATCTGACACCGGCTTGCAAAAAGCCATTGCCTCTTTGGACAAAGATATGGACGGCAAAGAAAAGGGCTTCATTCTCGATTTGCGTAATGATCCAGGCGGACTGTTACAACAGTCCATTGCTGTGTCGAATGCCTTCCTTGAACGTGGCGAAGTTGTTTCAACGCGTGGCCGGAAGCCCGATCAGGTGGAGCGTTACACTGCAACACCGGGCGGCCAACTCACCTCAAAGCCGTTGGTGGTTTTGATCAATGGCGGTTCTGCTTCAGCCTCTGAGATTGTCGCTGGCGCATTGCAAGATCAAAAACGCGCAACATTGATTGGCACGCGCTCATTCGGCAAAGGTTCTGTACAAACGATTATTCCAGTGGGCAATAATGATGGTGCCATCCGCCTCACCACCCAGCGTTATTACACACCTTCCGGCCGCTCTATCCAAGCCAAGGGCATTGATCCTGATATCGTGATCGAAGAACCACTGCCGCCCGAACTGCAAGGCAAGAATGTTTCAACTGAAGGTGAAGCAGCGCTCAATGGCCATTTGGCTAACCCCAATGGTGGAACGGAAGGAGGCGGTTCGTCAGCCTTTGTGCCGGAAGACAAATCCAAAGATGAACAGTTGAAAGCCGCAGTAGCTTTCCTTCACGGCGAAAAAGTTGTCACCAACGTCGTGCCAAATAAAGACGCAGAAGATAAAACCAAGGCCAACTAAATAAGTTCTCAATAAAAAAACGGCGGGGAAACCCGCCGTTTTCGCTTTCTAAGACAGTCAGCACTTTAACCCTTGGCTTGGAGCGCCGTGATATCCAGTTTTTCACCGACAAGAATTTTGCCAGGAGGGCTAAGCACACCCTTATCTTGGCCATCAATCTGATAGGCCAAGCGGCCGCCATCGCGCGACAAGGCAACCATGCCTTCGCGGTTAGGCACGCGGTAGGTATCACCGGTGTTTAACATCTGGGCCAAAATCGGGACGCCCTGCCCGTCTTCAACGCGCAGATAAACCGGCGCCAAAGCTTTCAGCACAAGGCGCGCGTCTTTGTTATCAGCACCAAAAACCCGGCCCGGTGCGGGCGTTGGAATTGGACTGGTCGATGCGGTTTTTATCTGATCATCAACCTTGATCCGGTCTTGGAATTTTGTCGAAGCAAGTTTCGCAGGTTTGACCTTAGCGGCAGGAACTGCATCCTGATTTTCGTCTTTGATCAAAGCACCAATCGCATCGTTCTCATTACTTGGTGAAGCTGCAAGACCTGCAATCTTGTCGCCTTGCGCCATAGGATGATCAGTGACTTTAACATCGGCCTGTGCAGTCGCTTGCACAGGTGCGACAACTGCTGGGGCAACCACTTCTGGCGCTGCCGCCACTTGTTCAGTCGCTGGCTTATTAGCTGCGCCCTCATGTGACAGCGCAAAATGTGCACCAACCAACAAAACCATTGCGGCACTTACAGTTGAAATCAAACCGCGCGCGCCACCAGGGTAGTTGGCAAGGCGAATATTAAAATTTGGAACCTTCGGCAGCTTACCGAAACTCAACACTTTGGCGCTTGAAAGCACATGCGGCTGTGCCGGATGATAGGGTTTTGGCGTGATCGGTGGTGGTGGCAAGAAAGTGAGAAGGTGTTCAATCAGTGGCTCTGGTTCAAAGCCCAGATATTGGCCATAGCCTGCAATCATCTCCATCGCTTCCATGCGTGGCGGCATGTGCGTGAGATCGCCAAGCTCAATGGCTTCAATGTGATAGGGGTGAATGCCAGTGGCTTCACTGGCCATTTCAATTGAAAGGCCGCGCGCCTCGCGTTCGCGTTGCAAAAAGAAACCAACTTCTTGTGCTGGATCAGCGGGGCGTGATTGGCTTTGGGAGGTGGCACCAAACATTTGTGGCTCATGGCGTGAAGCCATTGTGGGCGAAACTTCGATACTCATGTTTACTCTCTACGCAAAAGTTAACGCAAATTTACGTCTTTATGGTTGAGATGATCATGAACAAAAATGGTGAATGGGCGATTAACCCCCACAATTATCTTAAACTTCCACGCCATTGGCTTTGGCAAAATCCGCCAGATCCTGCCGCAGGGAATGCTTGCCGCTTGAAAGAAGTGGCTGCATGAAAGCCCAAAGCTTGCCTTGATCCAGTGAGCGAACCATCGCCTTCACCGGGCCAATGCCCGAAGGCACCATGCTCATTGACGCAATGCCAACGCCAGCAAGGCCCATGGCTTCTAATGGCTTTCCACCAAGTTCACCGCAAAGTGTAACGCTCTTGCCGTGCTGCTTGCCCTTTTCCACAATCAGACGAAGCGCACTAAGGGCGGCTGGTGAAAGTGGATCATAACGGCCTGCCAATTTGGGGTTGCCGCGGTCTGTGGCAAACAAAAACTGCACAAGGTCATTGGAACCCACCGATGCAAAATCTGCCATCGGCAACAACTCATCCAACTGCCACAGCAGTGCCGGCACTTCGATCATAGCACCTAGCTTTAGACTTGATGGCAGAACATGGCCATGTTTGCGCAAAAATTCTCGCTCTTTTAAAACGCCGTCGCGCGCCGCCTCAAATTCAGACACATCAGCAATCATCGGAAACATAATGCGAAGTTCCCTGCCCGACGCAGCTATTAACATCGCGCGCACTTGCAAGTTAAACAACGCGGGCCTCTCCAGCGCCATGCGGATCGACCGCCACCCAAGTGCTGGATTTTCTTCACGCGGTTGGCGCAAATAGGGCAGTGTCTTGTCGGCACCAATATCCAAAGTGCGTAACACAACTGGCTTGCCTTCGGCTTGATCTAAAATGCTTTTATAATGTTTCACCTGCGCTGACAGCCGAGGGAAACGCCCGGCCATCATAAAGTGCAACTCAGTGCGATAGAGCCCCACACCGTCAGCACCGGATTCATGCAAATGTGGCATATCAACAACCAGGCCCGCATTGATATTGAGCGTTATGGCCTGCCCGTCTTTGGTAACTGAGGGCAGATCACGCAGCGCCCGGTAAGCCGCTTGGCGTGAAGCATAGAATCGCACTTTTTCTGCGTAGGATTTTTCCAGCTCAGATGAAGGGCGCACAAAAATATCACCTGCCCCACCATCCATGACAAGAGACGTTCCGTCATCAACAAGATTGATGATGCCGGTGGCTTGCCCTACGGCAGGAATACCCAAGGCCCGGGCAACAATGGCCACATGTGAAGTCTTGCCGCCCTCTTCTAAAATAACCCCGCGCAATTTGCTGCGGTCATAATCCAGAAGTTCCGCTGGTCCCATATTGCGCGACACAACAATGGTATTGTCTGGCAAGTCGGTGCGCGCCGCGGTGGCCACTGCACCGGTTAACAGCCTGAGCAGACGGTTAGAAAGATCATCAAGATCGTGCATCCGCTCACGCAGATAAGGATCAGGCGTCCTTGCCATGCGGGCGCGGTTATCATTTTGCACGCGCTCCACCGCCGCTTCGGCCGTGAGGCCATTTTGCACGGCCTCTTTCAAACGCGCCAACCAGCCTTTGTCATGGGCAAACATGCGAATGGTTTCGAGAACGTCTGATGAGTCGTTGCTGGAAAGCGCCTCGCTACCCTCCAGCAAGTCTTCCACATGCTGGCGCAATTGCAAAACACCTGCATCAATGCGCTTCAATTCGTCGGGAACACTTTCGGCAATCATATTCTGGATGCGAATGCGCGGTTCATGCAACACCACATGACCAAGAGCTACGCCTTCGGCTAGCCCTTCGCCCACCATGGCTTGGGTGCGCAAATCTGCCGTGCCCACAAGTGTTGTGCGTTGTGCTTCCAAAAAGCCAGAGGCAGCAAGCACCTCTGCCAAAACCATAGAAGTGGTTTGCAGCGCCTCTTCTTCCTCTTCTGTGTAATGACGTTTGGTTTTGTTTTGTACAACCAAGACGCCAATCACGGCCCCGCCGCGGGTGATCGGAACACCGAGGAATGAATGAAATAGCTCTTCGCCAGTTTCTGGCAGATATTTGAACGATGGGTGGCTTTCAGCTTCAGTGAGATTAAGCCCGATGGCCTGCTCCGCAATGAGGCCTACCAAGCCTTCGCCCACTTTCAAGCGCGATTGGTGTACTGCCTCGCGCCGCAAGCCTTCAGTGGCATAAAGTTCTAAAACCGTGCCGCCCTGCAAAACATAAACCGAGCATACTTCCGCAACCATATTGGCGGCAATTGCCATTACAATTTTATCGAGTCGTGCTTGAGCAGATGTCTGCTCCGCCATCACCTCGCGCAGGCGCCTGAGCAGGACACGCGGGCCGAGTGATGGGCTAGGCATGAGCAACGTCCTTAAGGCCCGAGGCCCTTGAAGCAGAAGTATTGAAAGGAATCAAAGTTCATCACTATTTCAAACCTTATCGAGGCCATAAGCCGTATGCAAGGCGCGCACCGCAAGCTCGGTATAGGCTTCGTCAATCAAAACGCTGACCTTAATTTCAGAGGTGGTGATGGCTTGAATATTAATGCCCTTATCAGCAAGTGATTTAAACATCCGGGCAGCAACGCCTGCATGGCTTCGCATGCCGATGCCGACGATTGAGACCTTAGCAACATCAGCCGAGTGGGTGACTTCAGCAAAGCCAATTTGCTCTTGGATCTTGCCCAAAACTTCAATGGCTTTGCGCAAATCTTTGCGCGGCAATGTGAAGGTTAAGTCAGTTGATGCTCCATCGGGTGAAACGTTTTGCACGATCATATCCACACTGATGTCGGCCTCGGCCAGCGGCCCGAAAATGGCGGCTGAAACGCCAGGCTTATCCTTCACCTTACGCAGTGAGATTTTCGCTTCGTCGCGTGAATAGGCAACACCACTCACCACATGCTGTTCCATGGCTTGATCCTCTTGACATATAATTGTGCCGGGGCCTGTGCCATCCGGCTTATTTTGATTGGGGCTATCGGGTGCTTCAAAAGATGAGCGCACTTGTAAAGGCACCTTATAAATCATCGCCAACTCAACCGAGCGGGTTTGCAACACTTTGGCACCAAGCGAGGCTTGCTCCAACATTTCTTCATAAGAAATACGGTCTAGCTTTTGAGCGCCCGTCACAATGCGCGGATCAGTGGTGTAAACGCCGTCCACATCCGTATAAATATCACAAGATGCCTTGAGNNGTCACGCGCTTGTCTGGGCCAATGCCTTGAAAGCCGGTGATCACGGCCACCTGCCCTTGTTCCATGCGCTTTAAAATCTCGCTACCATTGATCTCGGTCATGCGCGCTGAGCCATGCACGCCATCTGTTTGAATGGGAATTTGCCAGCCAGCCCAAGAGCGGGCGGGAATGCCAATTTCTTGAAGTGATATGGCCAAGAGACCAGCAGTGACCTGTTCCCCTGTGGCCAAAACAGCATCATATTCGCGCGCATCATGCATGGGTGCTGCTTGCCTGCACCATTCCACCAGCTGATTGGTGGCACCCGACATGGCTGAAACCACCACAGCCACGTGATTGCCAGCCTTCACTTCGCGTTCGACGTGGCGGGCAACGTTCTTGATGCGCTCGATATTGGCAACTGACGTGCCACCGAATTTCATAACCAAACGGCCCATGGGCCAAAACCCTCTTATTTCAAATACTTGCGACAGACTTTACGAACCAGCCTGCGACGCGATGCACTCTTAGGCGAGAGGCCAAAGTTATGCAATAAGCAAACCCATGAGCCAAGCTGAAACCCTCTCAAGTCTAGACCCCGCCGAGGTCGAAAAATTCTCTAAACTGGCCGCCGAATGGTGGAACCCCAATGGCAAAATGGGTGTGTTGCATAAATTTAATCCGGTGCGCATTGATTGGATCAAAGAACAAGTCTGCGCACGGCTAGGGTTGGATCCGCTGGTAGCCGAGCCTTTCAAAGGGCTACGTTTTTTGGATATTGGTTGCGGCGGGGGCTTGCTGTGTGAGCCGATGGCGCGGCTGGGCGCTTCAGTTGTGGGTGTTGACCCGGCAGAGAAAAACATCCGCACCGCGCAAGTTCACGCCACTGAGGGTGGACTGGTGATCGACTACCGCATCAGCAAAGCCGAGGACTTGGCCGAGGCTGGTGAAAAGTTCGACGTGATCCTCAACATGGAAGTGATTGAACATGTGGGCATGCCACAGTTCTTCGTGAAGTCTTGCTGCGCGATGTTAAACCCAGGTGGTTTGATTTTCGTGGCTACGCTGAACCGCACGCTGAAATCATTCGGCCTTGCCATTGTTGGTGCAGAATATATTTTGCGCTGGCTGCCACGCGGAACCCATGAATGGGAAAAATTCATCAAGCCGGAAGAGCTGCGCGAATGGCTGTCAAATAACGGCGTTACGGTGAAGGCCGAAAGTGGCGTGGTCTATCACCCCATCGAGCGCGTCTGGCGCAGGGCCAAAGATATGAGTGTGAATTATATGCTGGTGGGGCAGAAGGGGTAATGCACCCTCAGTTCCCCTCTTCCGGCAATACCGGCAGCGGGTGAACGGCAATACCCTCTTCAATGAGCTCAGTCGCCTCTTCCCTTGTGGCCTGCCCACGAATGCCGCGCTCTGCAACTTCTTTATAATGAATCTTGCGGGCCTCTTCGGCGAATTGGCTGCCCACATCCTCAGACGTTGCGTCCACATGTTTGCGGAATTCGCGCATCACTTGCATCATCTCGGTCATGCGCGGATCCGTAGGGCCAGAGTGGAGAGCAACAGGCCCAGACTTTCGATTAGACTTTGCCGAAATGCCCGGCGCCATCAATTGCTTTTCAATTTTTACCGATCCGCAAACAGTGCATTCCACCAAATCACGTGCTCGTTGTTCGTCAAAAGCATCGCTCGAGGCAAACCAACCATCAAATTCATGGCCTTTGTCACAGACCAAGTCATAGCGCATCATAAAGCGTTGACTTCCCTTAAGGTGAACTCACGCGCATGCAGTAAATTGGGAATCTTGGCGCGAGCCGCTGCTGATTGATCGGGATCAATCTCAAACACTTTAAATTCAGGATCGGTTCCCGCTTCGCAAATCACTTCGCCCCATGGGTTTATGACTTTGCTGTGGCCAAAGGTTTCGCGGCCTGAATCATGCTTGCCGCCTTGAGCCGCCGCAATCACAAAGCTTCCCGTTTCGATGGCGCGTGCGCGTAACAACACATGCCAGTGGGCCTTGCCAGTCGGCACTGTAAAGGCTGCAGGAATCAGCAACACATTCGCCCCAGCAATCGCTAAAGCACGATGCAGTGCCGGAAAGCGCACATCATAACAAATGGTCAATCCAAATTTTGCCAGAGGTGTGTCCACCACCACGGCTTCATTGCCGCCCGTATAAGACGCGGACTCACGGTAAATTTCACCATTGGGCAAATCCACATCAAACAGATGCATCTTGTCATAGCGCGTGATGATCTTGCCATCAGGCCCAAACAACAAAGTGCGGTTGACCAATTTTCCGTCAGTGCCTTTCAGCACCAATGATCCGATGTGAAGCCAAATGCCCAGCCTTGCTGCCAGATCAGAAAAGCCCGCCACTGAAATATCGTCAGCCTCAAACCGCGCCACTGCTTTTAAGTGCTCACGGTCCGGCTCAAATATATTTGTCACCTCGGGTGTTGAAACAAACACGGCCCCTTGCGAAACGCTATCGCGGATGAGCGATGTTGCATCCTTCAAGTTTCGCGCCATGTCAGTGGATGAGCGCAATTGAACCATGCCTGCTTTAAATTTCATTTCTTCTCCAATAACCCATCCAGCACGCCTTTTGCGTCTAGCGCATAAATATCATCACAGCCGCCAACATGCGTCTCGCCAATAAATACCTGTGGCACCGAACGCCTGCCACCTGCCCGCTGCGTCATGCGGGCGCGTTCTGCGGGATCATAAGTCACATCAATCTCGGTGTAAGTTGCACCCTTATCCACTAGCAAAGCCTTGGCGCGGTGGCAGTATGGACACAGTTCAGTGGTGTAAATGGTGATCGGCTTCATCGTGGCCCTCAATATGGGGCCGAAATGGCCCGTCCACAAGTGCGAAAGTCAGCACAAAAACTTGAGCAGCGCCGGCCGCTTTCAGCACCTCCACACAAGCCGAGATAGTGGCACCTGTGGTGCGCACATCATCTACCAGCAAGATCTTTTTGCCGCGCAATTCGGCCTTGGGATCAACCACCACAAAGGCCTTGCGCATATTAGCGTGGCGCTCTTTGGCTTTCAGCCCTACTTGTTGGCGCGTGGCCTTAGTGCGTTTGAGCAAATGCGCCTCATAGGGCTTGGCCGCGTCTCCCGCGATTTTCTGCGCAAGATATGCCGCCTGATTGAAGCGCCGGTGCCACAAGCGCCGCCAATGCAGTGGCACCGGCACAATTATATCTGCTTGGGCGATCAGCTTATGGCCAGCCCGTTGCATCATGCGCAGCATGAACAAGCCAGCCTCACCTTTGTCGCCATATTTAAAGGCGTGAACAAAGCCCTTGGAATTTTCATCGAACACCATGGCGGAGCGCGATTTATTCCACGGCGGTGGATGGCTTAAGGCTTGTGCACTGAGTGCACCTTCCCCTTGGTCATAGGCAAAGGCCGTGCCCATCACATCACACAAAGGCTCATCCAAAAGTTTTAGCTTCTGCCAACAGACAGCACAAACACTCGCTGCATCTTGCACAGGCTCGCCACAGGCCAAACAATGTGCCGGAACCAAGGCTTGCAGAAACACACGNNCCCAACCAAGGCTTGCAGAAACCCGCGCCACAACATTTTGCTAACGCTAACCAAAAGCCCACGCTGGAAAAGTCCGGCACTTTCGGCTAGCTCTTCATTCATGACCAAGGCCACTCCCGAAATCTTCAATAGATCAGTCTATCTGGCAAGACAGTCAAAGACCAGAGCGACCAGTACGACAGAATCCTTATTGGCCCATGTGGCCGAAGATATGGCCGACAGGCTGAGCGTTATCAATCACACATTTTCCCATGCGGGCATTATCGCAGGCGAAGCTAAATTATTTGTCACAGCACTTACCGCAACCGGAAAATGCCAGGCAATTGAAACTATTGCGCCACCTCTGGACGAAGACTTAGGCCTTCAAACTGGAAGTTTTGATGCCCTGTTCAGCATGCTTGATTTGCACTGCGTGAATGATGTGCCGGGCTATCTTGCCCAATGCGCCAAAGCTTTGCGGCCAGACGGCCTGTTCATGTGCGTCTTCTTTGGCGGTGACACATTGGTTGAGCTGCGTGCCAGCTGGCTAGCAGCTGAAGCAGAAACAGGCAGAGTTTCGCCGCGTATAGCGCCCATGGTAGGCCTGCGGGAAATGGGCGGCCTTTTGCAGCGCGCTGGCCTGGCCTTGCCAGTTGCTGATTCAGATCGCCTGATTTTACGCTATGCCAATGTGCTGGCCTTGTTGAGAGAAATAAAATCTATTGGATACGCCAATCCGCTGGTTGAACGTGGCAAAACTTTAACCGCGCCACGCCTGTTGCACAGGCTAGCTCAACATTATAAGCCGGACGAAGACGGACGCTTGCGTGCCACGCTGGAACTTTTCTGGGCCATGGCGTGGAAGCCGCATGACAGCCAACCTAAACCCAAAAAACCCGGCAGCGCCACACACAGCCTTGAAGATATTCTAAAACAGATTGACCATGAAAAGTGAGCTGAGCGAGGCGTTTAATTTTGGATCTGATTTCACTTACGAACTGATCAATGTTTCAGAAAACCAAACCTTCCGCATTGACTGTGCTGATGGACGAAAATTTGCGCTTAGGCTAGCGCGACCGGGGTATCATACAGCTGACGAATTCGCCTCAGAGATGGCCTGGATTGAAGCTTTGCAAAAAGCCCAGACCGTGCCAGTCGCCAAGCCCATACACGGGCGTGACGGAAACTATCTACAACAAGTGGCCGCCCACAATGCATTACTGTTTGAGTGGGTGGAGGGCGCCGAACCCCAGATCACCGACAATCTAATGACGCTAGCCGAACAGCTTGGCGCTTTGGCGGCACAGTTACACAATCATGCTGCGCAGTGGAACCGCCCCAACGCCTTCACCCGTCCGCGTTGGGATTTTCAAGCCACATTGGGCTCCGAAATGTGCTGGGGAGATTGGCGCAACGG
>PLXI01000039.1 GCA_003151375.1 Hyphomicrobiales bacterium | reverse complement strand
GTGACCATCACGGTGCGGATGCCCATGGCGCGCAGCGCGTTGAAGCGCAGCTTGATATCGGGCTTCACCACGTCTTTAAGATGAATTACGCCCACCAGCTTGCCATTGTCGGCCACGCCCAGTGGGGTTCCGCCTGAGCGTGAGATGCGGTCAACCGCACTCTTGAATTCGGCAGGCGCATTAACTGGCGTTATGCCAACATGTTTGAGAATTGCGTCCACTGCACCTTTGCGCACTTTGCGTTCTCCCAGATCAATTCCTGAGATGCGCGTTGTTGCGGAAAACTGGATGACATTAGTTTTTTTGCCAGTCAAGTTAGGCTCGGCCAAACCATAGCTTCCCTTACACAGAGCAACTATCGAGCGACCTTCGGGTGTTTCATCGGCGAGTGACGCATAGAGCGACGCTTCGGCAACTTGTTTTTCGGTGACGCCAGCGACAGGCAAGAATGCTGTTGCCAAACGATTGCCATAGGTAATCGTGCCCGTCTTGTCGAGGAGCAGTATATCGACATCGCCTGCTGCCTCCACGGCGCGGCCTGATGTGGCAATAACGTTGAAGCGAATGAGACGGTCCATGCCCGCAATACCGATAGCTGACAGCAAACCACCAATGGTGGTAGGAATCAGTGTCACGAGCAGGGCGACAAGAACGGTGATTGAAAGCGTCGTGCCAGAATATCCAGCCAATCCCCAAAGGGTTACAACCGCAATCAGAAAAATCAGTGTTAGGCCTGCTAATAAAATGGAAAGAGCCAATTCGTTTGGGGTTTTCTTCCGCTCTGCGCCTTCGACCAAGGCAATCATGCGGTCGATGAATGTGTTGCCGGGTGCTGAGGTAATTTTTACCTTGATCCAATCGGATAAAACTGTGGTGCCGCCCGTAACTGCTGAACGATCGCCGCCGGACTCGCGGATAACAGGAGCCGATTCGCCAGTGATCGCCGATTCATTAACCGATGCGATGCCCTCAACTACTTCGCCATCAGCGGGGATCAGATCTCCAGTTTCGACCAATACAACATCGCCCGGCACAAGAGCTGTGGCGGGGACTTTGCTGAAAACACGGTCATTGGTTTCAGGCATGACGAGGCGCTTGGCCATCGTATCCGTGCGCGTGCGGCGCAGTGCTTCGGCTTGGGCTTTGCCGCGCCCCTCAGCCACGGCTTCAGCAAAATTGGCAAACAGAACAGTAAACCATAGCCACAGCGCAATTTGACCAGAAAACCAAGCAGTACCATTATGACCCAACAGGTCGCGCAGCCAGAAGGCCGTAACCAATGCGGCCACAACTTCAGTGACAAAGATCACCGGATTTCGCATCAAAGTTCGCGGATTCAATTTCGCCAGCGCGTCTTTGGTGGCCTGCGTAATAATTGCGCCGTTGAACAATGCGGGTGCAGTTGTTGCAGTTGTCATGTTGATTGCTCCAATCAGAATGTTTTGCCAGCGAGCATCAAGAAATGCTCAACGATGGGGCTAAGCGCCAGTGCGGGAAAATATTGCAAACCACCAAGGATCAAAACCACGCCAGTGAGCAGGGCGACGAACATTGTGCCATGGGTTGGGAAGCTGCCTGATGATGCAGGAACTTTGGTTTTGGCGGCCAGAGATCCGGCAATGGCCATCATCGGCACGATGTAAGCAAAGCGGCCGAGGAACATCGTAATACCAAGAGTGGTATTATACCAATTGGTATTGGCGTTAAGCCCTGCAAAGGCCGATCCGTTATTGCCTGCTGAGGATGAGTAGGCGTAGATAATTTCAGATAAGCCATGTGGGCCAGCGTTGGCCAAGCTTGAAAGTGCCAAGGGTAACATTGCCGAGACAGAACTAAAGCCGAGAATGACCATTGGTAAGATGAGCAGCGCCAATATGGCGAGCTTCATCTCTCTCGCCTCAATCTTCTTGCCTAAATAATCAGGGGTGCGTCCGACCATGAGACCAGCTATGAAGACCGTCAGAACTGCAATTACCAAGATGCCGTAGAGGCCTGAGCCGACGCCGCCGGGCAATACTTCGCCAAGCTGGATCATGAAGAGTGGAACAAGCCCGCCCAGCGGTGTCAGCGATGCATGCATGGCATTGACAGCACCGCAAGAAAGACCAGTTGTGGCCACGACAAACAATGCTGTCATGGCTTGGCCGAAGCGCAATTCCTTGCCTTCCATGTTACCCAATGAAGGATCAACTCCAAGGGCTTGAATGATGGGGTTGCCACTGGTCTCGGCCCAATAGACAATTGCTGTGCCGACGACGATGAATAGTCCCATGGTAATGAGCAGTGCGCGGCCTTGACGCTTATCGCCAACCATATTGCCAAACATGAAAGGCATGGCGGCTGAAACAACCAGCATCGCAAAAATTGAAAGATAGTTAGACCAGGCGGAAGGATTTTCAAAAGGATGGGCCGAGTTGGCGTTGAGGAACCCACCGCCATTTGTGCCCAATTGTTTGATTGCTTCTTGGCTGGCCATCGGGCCATAAGCGATGGTTTGCTTGGCCCCTTCCAGGGTGAATGCATCCATTGAGCCGTGCAAGGTTTGCGGAATGCCTAAAGCCATATAGGCAACAGCAACAACAATGGATAGTGGCAGCAATATGTAGAGCGTTGATTTGACCAGATCGTCCCAGAAATTGCCTAACGTTGTGGCAGAATTGCGCGCGAAGGCCCGCGTGAAAGCCACAGCCAGTGCAATGCCAGTGGCCGCGGATAAAAAGTTATGAACGGTGAAGCCTGCCATTTGCACAAAATGGCTCATGGTGGTTTCGCCGCCATAAGCCTGCCAATTGGTGTTAGTGACAAAACTCATAGCAGTATTGAAGGACAAAGCTTCTGGTACAGCGGCAAAACCTTGGGGATTGAGCGGAAGAAAGCCCTGCAAGCGCATCAGTGCATATAGAACCAAGAAGCCCGCGGCGTTGAATGCCAACATCGCAAGTGTATAGGCACCCCAACTTTGTTCGGTTGGTGCGGTGCCAGATAATTTGCTGATCATGCGGTCAATCGGCACAAGAATGGGCGAGAGCAATGTGCGCTTACCGGTAAACACAGCAGCCATATAACTACCTAAAGCCCATGCGGCGGTTACGACGAGCGCAAGCAAAATGATAATCTGAGACCAGCCAGCAAATGTCATGGCATATCCTTTTGAATGATTGAGTTAGTATTTTTCCGGATGCAGCAGCGCGTGAAGCAGATAGGCTCCAAGACCAATTGCCACGATTAAGCCGATAAATGCGTCTGCCATGATCGGCCTATAACTGATCGCAGAAATGAACATAGGCGGCGCCCAGAAAAAACAATCCGACGCCAAGGGCGAGATAAAGCAAGTCAAACATGGATGTCTCCTTGAAGAAAGTCATTCGAATGATGCTCAATGGGACATAAGTTTGCGATACGGATTCCTAGGGCTGGCCATAAGGAACTCATAAGTTTCGGTATTTGGGGGATACAAAGCCAGAATAGAGGCTCGACCTGTTTTTGTCGGTCCACTGGCCAGTGGTGGAGGTCGGCGATGTTTAAACTATCGACTTTCCGTAATTCAGACTTCAGCGTTTCATAAGAGAATACGAAACGCTGGTTGGGATATTTGGTGCCCGACGAGGACCCATATCTGCCTAAATTTAGATTGTATATCAATTAGATATGAAATTCAGAGAGAAATGTATCACCAAATCTACCACCAATTTGGCCTTCTACCTTAATTTATTGATAATATTGATAAATATGTGACTTCTGGCCAACTTGGCCTTATGGACGATTTATTTGCCGCCTAATCACCCAAAACAAGGAGATTAGTCATGAAGGGGTCAACCTGCAAAGGTCTTAGCAACTATTGACGTGGCCAAATTGCTGCGTCTGGTGGCCAAAAGCCTTTATCCCAATTGCAACCAAGATAATCATTTAATATGAAAACATTCCATAAGACAGATTATACAAATGGGTTGTTCATTATGCTCCATTGGACCTACTCTCCTGCTTTATGTAGCTTGTTGTTCACAAGAAATTCGAATCTCCAACTTGTATAGTTCTACCTTTCCTTGAAAGCCTCGCTGGACATCTTCGTCAGTGGCGACAACAGGTAATCAATAATGCGTCTTTGGCCGGTGCGAATTTCGGCAACCACAGTCATGCCTGAGGACAGGGGCACATCGGCGCCATCGGCAGATATGGTTGTTCTATCGAGTGCTATTGTAATGGGGAAGACAAAGGACGGTGCTTGGCCTAGTGGCGAGTTAGAACCTGCTGATGCTTCATTTTCTGATGCGGTGGCACTGGCCAGTTGGCGTTTGGCTTCTTGCTCCTCAACGGCCTCAGGTGCGATGCGTGTCACATGGCCGCTCACTGTACCAAAGCGGGTGAAGGGGAAAGCATCAACCTTCACAACAACCTTTTGATCCAAGTGAATAAAACCAATGTCAGTGTTGGGAACCAGAGCTTGGATCTGGAGTTCAGGCTTTTGCGGAGCGATAACCATGATTTGCTGGCCAGTGGTGAACACTTGGCCCACTGTCGTTGCCGCAAGTTTTTGGACGATCCCGTCAATAGGTGCTGTGAGTTTTGTGTGTTGCAGTTTGGGGCCAGCCTTGTTCACGGCTTGAAGGGCATCATCAGCATGTTTTTGCGCATCAGCAAGTTTGCCTTGATAATCAGCCAAGAACTGACTGACCGCTTTGCGTTTATCGCTATAGCTTTCTTGAAGGGCCGCATCAGCCTCTAGCAACTGCCCCTTATCAGAAGATAGTTGACCATTAGCTTTCTTCAATTCGGTTTGGGCATCAAAAAGGCTCGACTTACTGCCGATCTGTTTGTCCATGGTTTCTTGGCGCATGGTTTGCACTTGCGTCAGCGTGTCTAAAAGATCTTGGTCATTAGTAATGCTGAGATTGAAGCGTTGTTGGGCGGCTTGTTTTTCCATCGATTGCTTATCAAGGCTTTCAAGGGTGGAAGACAGCTGAACCAGATCGGCCTTGAGAACTGCGAACTCGCGTGATCGCAGTGTTTCAGGAACATCTTTATCCCATGCGACTGCATCACTTGAACTAGGAACAGGGATCAAATCGGCGAGCGGTTTGGTTTGATCTTGCTGTGCGTTGGCAGTTATATTTTCGATGAGTTGAACACCATAAATACGCCTCGCACTTTCCGCCAGGGCGGCCACGCGCGCATTTTGTGCTTCATCATAATCGGCCGATGCTTCAGCTGCTTCAAATTCGATAAGCAAATCACCCGTATGAACTTGCGAGCCCGTTTCAACATGGATGGCGGAGACCTTGCCCGGTTCTAAAGCTTCAACAACTTTGGTGTGGCCAAGAGTTTCAATTTTGCCAGGTGCTGTTGCATTGACATCAAGGTATCCAACAAAGGACCACACAATGGCTGCGGTAAAGAATGCGCAGATGGTCAGAATAAAAGCCGTTGATGCTGGCGAAGCTGGGGTTTCAAGAATTTCTAAGGCTGCTGGCAGGAATTGAAGATCGCGTCCCGAAATAGACTGGGCTTGTTGGGCGGCCTTTGGTGCTGGCTTGGCTGGTTCGCTCATGCGTTCCCTCCAGCTTGATCTGCTTGCAGCGCCCAGAGCTTTGAATAGAGACCATTGGGCCTTGTCAGCAATTCGCGGTGCGAACCAATTTCAATAATTTCGCCCTTCGCCATGCCAACAATGCGGGTGCAGGGGCGAAGTGCTGCAAGGCGGTGAGCAATGATAATCACTGTGCGCCCTTGGGCAATGGCGCGCATATTGTTTTGAATAATGCGCTCACTTTCATAGTCGAGGGCAGAGGTGGCCTCATCCAATATCAATATGCGCGGATTGTTGGACAGCGCACGCGCAATAGCAACACGCTGGCGTTGGCCACCTGAAAGATTGGCACCGCGCTCTTCGATCAAAGTGTCATAGCCTTGCGGCATCTGCGAGATAAACTCATCAGCGCCTGAAAGTCTTGCAGCTTGGATCACTTGGGCGCGCGCCATAGCCGGGTTGCTCAAGGCAATGTTTTCATGGACGGTGCGGTTGAACAGGATGTTCTCTTGCAACACCACGCCCATTTGTCGGCGGATCCAGCCTGGATCGAGCTGGGCGATATCAACGCCGTCCAACAAGATTTGCCCGCTTGATGGTGCGTAAAGGCGTTGAACCATTTTGGATAGCGTGGATTTGCCTGAGCCTGACATGCCAACAAAGCCAATCACTTCGCCCGCGCCTATCGACAGATTGATATTGCGCAATACATCGGGTGTATCGGGACGATAACGCATGGTGACATTTTTAAAATCAATTGCCCCGCGCGTTGGTGGCAGAGAGAGTAGATTTTGCGGAATTGGTTCTGGTGGCGAATTCAGAATATCGCCAAGTCTGGCGACAGACACTTGCACCTGTTGAAAATCTTGCCAAAGCTGCGAGAGCCTTAACACAGGCTGCACCACTTGGGCCGAAATCATATTGAAGGCGATCAATTCACCCACTGTCATATTGCCAGCGATAACTTCGCCCGCACCTAACAGCAAAATTAAAGCATTGGAGAATTTGCTAACATATTGAATGAGGCCTTGGCCGAGTGAGCCTGTGATACTGGCATCAAATGAGGTGCTGACATAAGAGGCGAGGCGCTCTTCCCATTGCGACTGCATCATCGGCTCAACGCTGGCGGCCTTTAGAGTTTGAGCACCAACAACAGACTCAACCAAAAACTGTTGCGCCCGAGCACCACGATTGAACTTCTCATCAATTTGTTTGCGTAAGACCGGACGGATCAGAAAAGCAATAACCAGATAGACCGGAATGGAGGCGAGGATAATCAGCGTGAGCTTTACTGAATAGAGCAAAAGCACGGCAATGAAGACAAAGGTGAATAATAAATCTAAAACCGACGAAAGGCCTTGGCCTGTCAGAAAATTTCTGATGGTTTCAAGCTCACGCATGCGCGCCACGGTTTGGCCAGTAGGGCGCGTTTCAAAATAAGCAATTGGCAGGCGAAACAGATGATGGAATAGCCTGCGTCCCAATTCCACATCGATGCGGTTGGTGGTGTGGTTCAACATGTAGCTGCGCAAGAATTGCAAAACGCTTTCAAAGAAGCCCAGGCACACCATGCCCACAACCAAAACGGTGAGGGTTGACACACCCTTGTGTACCAGAACCTTGTCCACCACGAGTTGGAAGAACAAAGGCGTGATCAAGGCAAAAACCTGCAAGAACAATGAGGCCAAGATCACTTGTGCTAGGGGCTTACGGTAACGCCACAGTGAGGGCATAAACCAATAAAAGCCAAAGGTGCTTGGGTTAGTGCCCGCCCCGCCAAGCCTGCGCGTGATGAGTAAAGCTTGGCCATTTGAAAGGGCATAGGCATCAGAAAGACTTAATTCCTGCGAAGAGCGGCGAATGGGATCACCCAGCCGCACTTTGCCCTTTTCAGAACCGGGGCTGAGAATAACAGTGCCGCCCTCTTTGAGAAATATCACAGCGGGATAAGGCAAAGCGCCAATATGCTTGACGCTTTGCAGTTTGATGATGCGGGCCTTGAGGCCCAGAAGATTAGCGCCGCGCACTGCCCGTTGGCCCGGTCAATTTGCTCAAATCAGTTGTTGGGCCAATGTCAGCAACAGGCGACACGGTGACTTATGCTTACGATGTGAATGGCAATCTGACGCAGGTGACCAATCAGGTTGGTCTTGCAACCAAAATCCTCAGCGTAGATGCAGGCGGACGACCAACTTCTATTCAGGGGCCAGATGGAGTTATAACCAATCTCACTTATGATCCTCGCGATCGCTTGACCTCCATCACCGTAAATCCTGGCACGGCCCAAGCCCAGACCGGCATCACCTATGATCCGTCCGGTGACGTTACACAAATCGTGAAACCCGATGGTTCCGTTTTGCAATATGCTTACGATCCGGCGCGGCGACTGACCTCGGTCATTAACAACACTGGCGAGAACATCACCTATACCTACAATGCCAATAGCCAAGTGGCGACATCGGTCACCGCCAGCTCTGGTGGCACCATCACCAAACAGATGAGCATGGCCTATGATGAGATCGGCCGTTTGCTGCAATCGATCGGGGCTTCAAGCCAAACTACCACCTATGCTTATGACCGAACGGATTTGAACACGCAGGTGCAAGACCCGCGCAGCAATCTCTATGGCTTTGCCTATGATAGCCTGAGCAGGCTGGTTCAGACCACCAACCAAGAGAGCGCCAAGGTGAACCTGACGCTTGATGGGCAGGATAACGTGACCGCCTACCAAGACCCGCGCGCCATCACCACGAGCTATGTGCGCAACGGCTTTGGCGAGGTGATTGAGGAAGTCTCTCCCGATGCGGGCACCAGCACTTTTGTGCGTGATCTACATGGATCGGTGACGCAAGTCACCGATGGGCGTGGTGTGGTGATCAATAAAACCTATGACAAGGCCTCACGCCTGCTCACCGAAACTTATCCGGCGGATACGACCGAGAATGTCACTTACGCCCATGATAGTGTGGCGGGCTCGACCTATGGCAAGGGCAGGCTCACCAGCATCACCGATCAATCCGGCAAAACCACTTACACCTATAACGCCTTGGGCCAAATTGTGACGGATAAAAGGGTGATTGCGGGTAAGACCTATACCACGTCTTATGCCTATGATGCGGCTGGCCATGTGACGCAAATGACTTACCCCTCTGGGCGCATTGTGACCTATGCCAGAAATGCCAATGGCCAAGTGGTGAATGTGACCAGCCAACAAAATGCCACTTATGCGGCTATCAATATCGCCACTGATGTTACTTATGCGCCGATGTCCAATCTTGTGACTGGCCTCACCCACGGAAATGGGCTGGTGACTTCTGCGGGTTATGACCGAGACTACAGGCTCACTAGCTTGCAAGTGATGAATGGCGCTTCCACTGTCTCGAGCTTGGCCTATGCTTATGGCGATGGCCTCAATCTCACCGGAATTACCGATGGGCTCACACCAGCCAATTCCAATGTGCTCAGCTACACCCCAGCCAATCGCTTGGCCTCAGCCACTGGCCCGTGGGGCACCGAGAGCTTTAGTTACGATGCTGTGGGCAATAGGCTCAATGACAATGTGGTCTCAGGGGCCAGCAGCACCACAACACTGGCCAGCTATCCCGTAACCT
>PLXI01000040.1 GCA_003151375.1 Hyphomicrobiales bacterium | reverse complement strand
ACACCACAGGATTTCAAAATCTTTTGCGCATCGGATGGTTCAACCGCGATGGCCTGCAACAGGCGTTCTGCGGTGACGTATGAATCGCCAGCCTTTTCGGCCAGTTTGGTTGCGCTTTCAAACACCCGGGCCATTTCAGGACTGAGATAGACCTGCCCTGCTCCGCCACCAGAAATCTTCGGCATCTTGGCCAAGGCTGCTTCGGTTTGTGTTAAGGCGGCGCGTGAGTCACCATCTGCTGCTTTGATAAGGCCTGCGGCTAAACCCTCCTCATCATCCAATAAAACTTTGAGCACATGATCGGGCGTGAAGCGCTGGTGGCCCTCTCTCAGGGCCAAGCTTTGCGCTGATTGAATAAAGCCTTGCGAACGCTCAGTAAATTTCTGAATATCCATACTCAAACTCCTTGCGGCATGGGCCACAACCCCCGAAGGCTGGAGCAGCTCACCCTAGTTGAGATAGATGTAGGTTACGCAGAGGCAGATTCAAGTGGGGCAACCCACCTCAGCGTAAGGAACTCTTGGTCGAAATCTATTCGCCTTGCGGCGTATCTTCGTCAGCTGGAACCGCTGGTTCGGCGCGTTCACGGCGCGGACGAGCACGGCGTGGTGCGTCTGTTGCAGCTTCCGGCTCATCGGCCACCACCGGCGTAGGGCGCTGCAAGAAGCTTGGCGCTTCCCACTGGCCATTATCATCAGCGGGGCGTGCAGGCTCGGCTTGCGGGTCAACACTTTGCACTGGCTGGGCCTGATCTGGGCTGCCCTCAGGCTGGTCTTGCCAACGGTCGCGGCGTTGCTGCCAGCGCGGTTTAAAGCGTTCCCTGCCGTTGTTGCTGGCATTATTGTTGGGATTGTTATTGCGATTATTGTTGAACGGGCGCGGCTGTCCGTCTTGATTGGGTTGTTGGCCATCGCCAGCGGGTGCTTCAGCACCCTCTGGGCCAGTAACTTCGGTAGAAGGTGGTACAGCGTTATCATCTTCGCTGCCTTCGCCATCTTCTTCAAATTCATCTTCGCCCAGTTTACGCGACATGATGAGTGAAGAACCAACCGGTTGGCTGGAAGCCCAGACCCGATAATAATGTTCGGCGTGCTGGTAATAACTTTCGGCCGAAACGCTATCACCTGAACTCTGTGCATCTCTGCCCAACTGCATGTATTTCTCTGCAACGGTTTGTGCCGTGCCACGCAGTTTTACGTCTGGGCCGTTGGAATCAAAAACCTTGTTGGAGGAATTGCCTCCGCCGCCGTTATTGCCACCGCCACCCGTTGTACGTTGGCGACTGCGATTGCGATTACGGTTGCGGTTGTTTTGGTTATTGCCTTGACGCATGAAATTATTATTCACGATTGATTATCATCCTTGGTGAGAGCATGGGGCGTCCTTACCGATCTTGCGGCAGGAAAGCTCAATCACGCGCTCATCTTTGTTGTGCAAAAATACACCTAGTTTGAATAGATCCCGGCAGAAGCGAATTTCCCCGTCGCTGCTTCAACTACAGAGGCCCAATGGATACCAAAAGCGGGCCTCAATGATTTTGGGATAAGTTGCTTTTAGCTCAGCTGAATTTTGATTCCAATGACAAAGTGTACATACGGTTGACGAATCTTATTCAACGCCTTTTTGTAAACGCCAAACCACGAATATATCCAGCAATATCAATAGCTTTAGTGCTTACCACAAAACCATGCTCAGAGAAAATTTCTGTCACGACTTGGCTCTGGTCAAAGCCCAACTCAACAATAAGGTAGGCGCTTTCTGCCAAATGGGGCGCGCTTTGCTGTGCAATCACGCGGTAAGCCTGCAAGCCATCCGCGCCACCAAACAGCGCCACATGCGGATCATAATTTGCCACATCGGGCGGAAGTTTGGCATCTGGTCTAATATAAGGTGGATTGGAAATGATGAGATCAAATGGTCCGCGCAATCCATCAAGCCAAGCGCCTTTATGAAATTGCATCAGATCCTCCACGCCTAGGTTTTGTGCGTTGGCTTGGGCCACAAGAAGTGCATCATCTGAAATATCCGTGGCGATGCCAGAGAGATTTTTATTCTCTGCACAAAGGGTTATGGCGATAGCACCACTCCCAGTGCCCAGATCAACAAAGCGGCCCTGCTTCACCAACTTCAATGCCAGTTCCACCACACATTCTGTGTCGGCACGTGGATCAAGCACTGCGGGCGTTATTTTAAATTCGCGACCGTAAAATTCACGACTGCCTAAAATGCGCGACACTGGTTCATGCGCCATGCGGCGGTTGATAAATTGTTCAAATATTTTTTTCTGTTCCGCAGTGAGTTCACGCTGCGGTTCAGCCACAATATCAGCCTGAGTTAACCGCGTAGCCGCTTGCAGCAAGAGTCGCGCATCGAGTGCGGCAGTTTCAATGCCAATGCTTTCAAGCTTGAGGCGCGCGTCGGCAAGCGCGGTTGAAAGCCTTTCAGCTCTCACTTTCCATCTCCGCCAACAACGTGGCCTGATGATCTGTAACCAAAGCTTGCACGACTTCTTCTAAAGCTGGGCCTTCAACGATGTCTGGCAGCTTATAAAGTGTTAAGTTGATGCGGTGGTCAGTCAACCGCCCTTGCGGAAAATTATAGGTGNNCGCCCTTGCGGAAAATTATAGGTGCGAATGCGTTCTGAGCGATCGCCTGATCCTACTTGGCCTTTGCGCGTGGCAGAGCGTTCGCTATCGATGCGTTCACGTTCACGCTCATAAAGCCTGGCCCTCAGCAACTTCATTGCCGCGTTCTTGTTTTTAAGCTGAGATTTTTCAGTCTGCTGGGCAACCGCAAGGCCGGTTGGTAGATGGGTGATGCGCACCGCAGAGTCAGTTGTGTTCACGCTCTGCCCACCGGGGCCGGAGGAACGATAGACATCAATGCGCAGATCTTTTTCTTCAATCTTGATATCCACTTCCTCAGCTTCGGGCAAAACCGCAACGGTTGCCGCCGAAGTGTGGATGCGCCCTTGGGTTTCCGTGGCGGGCACACGTTGCACGCGGTGAACGCCGCTTTCAAATTT
>PLXI01000098.1 GCA_003151375.1 Hyphomicrobiales bacterium | reverse complement strand
AGAACTTTTTGGTTCAATTGCTGGTATAGCCAAGCCCGGCTGACTGTTGGCGCATGGCGAGACGCATAAAATGCAAATTGCAGCCCGTCTTCTTTTCGCATTACGCAGCGAAACGATGAGCCTTCGCGACTGATAACGGTTGAAATATCAAACGTATTAGAAGGGAATAGGTTCGAAACAAAACTCATCCAATTTTCTGGGAGCACATCGCCAGCGCATTCAAATGCTGAGCCGCCGGCAATGGGTAACTTTGCCCAATAGGCTGTGTTCAATTCTACCGCACCTGCGGCAATACCACAGCCAAGCCATGTAAATGATCTTTTACGGATCGTAACGCTCGATGACTTAAGTGCAGGTTGGCCGCTGTGCGGGTCAACATTGGCGAGCGTATTGCAATTGACCAAAGCCTGTGACGCAAAACTGGAATTCCAATGCATCGGTTGGAATACGTCATAGGCTTGCACGGCATCGCTCACCATAGCGCGAGCAATAACGTGGCCGTTGCTAGAATTGATTTCAACCAGATCAGAATTTTCCAATTTGAGGCGCGCCGCATCCGCGACAGAAATCTCAACATAGGGCTCGGCGCGGTGGGTGAAGAGTTTCGGCACTAGGCCTGTGCGCGTCATGGTGTGCCATTGATCGCGGATGCGACCCGTGTTGAGTGTGAATTGAGTTTGTGGGAAATTTGCTGGTGTAAATTTGGTGGCCACGAAATGGGCTCGACCATCGGCAGTTTGAAACTTGCCATTGGCAAAAGGTTGTGCCTCGCCCCATTGCACTGGGGCCAAATTATTGTAGTCAGCACCGCTCCAGTTTTCCAAATCAAGAAGCCTTGTACCACTATTTTCAACTTGCGTGAGGGCCACATGTTCCGCGAAGATCTCGGAACTATCTGGATAATTGAAGCCCTCAAAACCCATCGCTATTGCTACGTCCGCGATGATCTTCCAATCAGCGCGCGCATCGCCATGCGGTGATATGAAATTCCGTTGCCGTGAAATGCGCCGCTCGGAATTTGTAACCGTTCCGTTTTTTTCACCCCAGCCTTGGGCAGGCAAAAGAACGTGAGCAAATTTGGTAGTGTCGGTTTTTTCCAACACATCGGAAACCACCACAAAATCACAGCGCTTGAGTGCTTGCGCCACTTGCGCCGAATTGGGCATGCTAACCACGGGGTTGGTTCCCATGATCCACAACGCTTTAATTTTTCCCTCATCTACGGCATTGAAAAGATCAACGGCTTTCAAACCTGGCTTATCTGCCATGCGCGGTGCAGCCCAGAATTTCTGCACCGCTGCGCGGTGATTCGAATTAGCAATATCCATGTGCGCGGCTAGCATGTTGGCCATGCCACCCACTTCGCGCCCGCCCATGGCATTGGGTTGCCCAGTGATGGAAAACGGCCCGGCTCCTAATTTGCCAATTCGGCCCGTCAGCAAATGGCAATTAATGATAGCATTTACTTTGTCGGTTCCCGATGTGGATTGATTCACGCCCATGGAAAAGGCAGTTACTGCCTTTAGGTTCGTTGTGAAGAGTGCATAGAAATTTTCAATGTCTTTGTGGACAAGGCCCGTTGCGGCGGAAACTTTTTCAATTGTCCATGCGCGGGCCCCTAGCAGAGCTTTACTCAGGCCAGAGGTTCGACCTTTCACGAAAGCTATGTCGGTTTCGCCATTCAAATAAAGTTGGCGCAGTAAACCGTTGAAGAGCGCCACGTCACTACCCGGTGTGATGGGAAGAAATAGATCAGCAACTTCCGCCGTTGCGCTGCGGCGCGGGTCGATGACGATGAGTTTTGTACCGCGCGTTTCACGAGCGGCTTGCAAGCGTTGAAACAAGATCGGATGACACCAAGCGAGATTAGAACCAACCAGAACTACAAGATCAGCTTCTTCCAAATCAATATAATTGCATGGCACTACGTCCGCACCGAAGGCCCGCTTGTGGCCAGCAACCGCAGAGGCCATACACAAACGAGAATTTGTGTCGATATTGGCGGAACCAATAAAGCCCTTCATCAATTTGTTGGCGATGTAATAGTCCTCGGTCAGCANNCCCGAGACATAGAACGCCACACTATCTGGCCCATAATCGCGGATTGCGGTGGCGAATTTCTCTGCTACTAGAGCAGTCGCGTCGTCCCATGAGGCACGTTTGTTCGCAATCATCGGATGCGTGAGGCGGCCTTGCGCCACCAAAGTTTCCGCCAGCGTCAGGCCNNGGCCTTTGGAACACAACTTGCCAAAGTTTGCGGGGTGATCTGGGTCACCCGTGATTGAAATTGTGCCGTCCTCACCATGGGTTGCCAACACACCACAACCAACGCCACAATAGGGGCATGTGGTCCTCGTTGTCGTCATGCAGCATCGTGCCTTAAGGCAGCAGCCTCCATAAATATGCGCCCGTCTTCAATCACCAATTTCACTTTGCGCGCGCAGCCTTTATCAGGGCCTTTAACCTCACCTGTGTCCAAGGCCACCACCCAATTATGCAACGGGCACGTCACCGAATGGCCATTCACAATGCCTTGGCTCAGCGGTCCACCCTTGTGTGGGCACTTGTCCCACAGCGCAAAAACTTTTCCATCAAAGGCTTTGAAAATCGCGATAT
>PLXI01000266.1 GCA_003151375.1 Hyphomicrobiales bacterium | reverse complement strand
CGCCCCATGCGCGCTGGCGCGAGATCACCCAATCAGGGCGTTGCTCAATCATGCCGCGCAAACGGTTCTTGCCAGCGGGCGGGAAAAATTCGGTGGCTTCGATAGCAGTGAGCGCTTTTTCGCGCAGCTGCTTTTTGTCCATCGAGATGAACCATTGCGGCGTNNCCCGCTTATTGGCATCGCCCCAACGGCCATGATGATCGATAACGCGAGCGCCATCAAAGCCCGGCGCGTCTTTGGTGTAGAAACCGTTTTCATCGACGGGGGTGGGAACGTCAGTACCGATGCCGCGATCACGCAAGCTTTTCTGATTGGCAATCCAAACATTGTAGTCGTCTGCGCCATGGGATGGAGCCGTGTGCACAAAGCCCGTGCCTGCGTCGTCAGTGACATGATCGCCATCGAGCAGAGGGACAGGGAAATCGTAACCGATTGACTTAAGCGGGTGTTCACAGATCATACCTTGAAGGGCCGCGCCCTTAAACTCGGCGACAACTTTCAAATTCTGAGCATCATTCTGCGCATCAATTGCATTTGCAAAACTGGTGAGTAAGGCCTTTGCAATGATGACACGCTGAACTCCGCCCCAATAAATTGTTTCACGTTGCTTTTTGAGGTCTAGTGTTTTCAAAGCCGCATACTTGTCAGCAGTTAAATTAGTCGTTGCAAGATTATTCAATTCATCCTGAGTCAACGCGGCAGGCGACAAGGGTAGATCGCGCAAGTCCCATTTTCGGCTAACTTCGATCAAGCAGTAATCGAGTGATGACTTGAATGAGACCGCTCGGTTTCCAGGAATAGTCCAAGGTGTGGTGGTCCAAATTACGACAAAAGCACCATCCAAATTTTGACGTGCTTCAGCAGCTCCCTGTGGCCCCTTTGAATAATCAGATATCCCCAAATGCCGACTTTGCCGATGCACCGGAAACTTCACAAAGATCGTATCAACTTCCACATCAGCATATTCAACTTCCGCCTCGGCCAGTGCGGTGCGTTCGACCACGCTCCACATCACCGGCTTGGAGCCGCGGTAGAGTTGCCCATCGCCGGCAAACTTCAACAGCTCGCGCGCGATGATGGCTTCGGCTTTGAAGTTCATGGTGAGATAGGGATTATCCCAATCGCCTTCCACACCCAGCCGCTTGAATTCTTCACGCTGCACATTCACCCAACCTTGGGCAAACTCGCGGCATTCCTTGCGGAATTCATTGATCGGCACTGCGTCTTTGTTCTGGCCTTTGGCGCGATATTGCTCTTCGATTTTCCATTCAATCGGCAGGCCGTGGCAATCCCAGCCNNGCGCGTGGCCGATGTGGATGTTGCCATTGGCATAGGGCGGGCCATCATGCAGTACGAATTTCTCGCGGGTCTTGGATTGCTCACGCAAGCGCTTGTATAAATCCATATCCGCCCAACGCTTTAAAATCTCAGGCTCTTTCTGCGGCAGGCCAGCTTTCATCGGAAAGTCAGTCTTCGGCAGGAACACAGTTTCGCGGTAACGGTCAGTTTTCTTAGGGAGGGTCATGTCGGTCATGCGCGGCTCATATCAGAGTGCCACGCTTCGGAAAAGCCTAAGCTTTTTGGAGTGTGGAGGAGCGGCGAACCAGATTGTCCAGCCGCTCCTCGCGAGGTGCATGCGGTCAAAATAGAGCAAGTGATTAACTTCTGCTTAACTTTTGGACAACAGCGTTAATTCCGCTCAGGCGCAAGACTTTTCACGCATCGTTACCAGCTCTTCGGATGCCGTGGGGTGCACGGCCAGTGTGGCATCAAACTGCGCCTTGGTGGCCCCACACGTGAGCGCAATGCCCAACAACTGCGCCATTTCACCAGCAGCCTCGCCCGCGATGTGGCAGCCGAGAACTTTGTCAGTTTCGCCATCCACCACGAGCTTCATCAAGACGCGCTCATCGCGGCCGGACAGTGTGTGCTTCATGGCGCGGAATGAGGTTTTGTAGATGTCGATCTTGGCGTGCTTGGCGCGGGCTTGCTCTTCTGTTANNCGCCGAGGGCACGAGTGAATGATCCACCTTGCGCGGCGCATTGCCAAACACCGTATCTGCGAAAGCATGACCTTCACGAATGGCAACAGGCGTTAGGTTGACGCGGTTGGTGACATCCCCCACCGCATAAATATTTTCAACCATGCTTTGCGAGAACTCATTCACCGGCACGGCACCCAGCATATTGGTTTCAATGCCGACGTTTTCCAACCCAAGTCCTTGGGTGTTGGGAATGCGGCCCGTGGCAAACATGATTTGGCCGGCACCGATTAAAGTTCCATCAGAAAGTGTGACGCGTACGCCATCGCCAGAACGTTCAATTCTATCCACGTCAATCTTGGTGAGAATTTCAATGCCTTTTTTCTTCATCTCGTCAGCAAGGTGGCGGCGCAGATCGTCATCAAAGCCGCGCAGGATTTGCTCACCGCGATAGACCAGCGCGGTTTCCACGCCGAGACCATTGAAGATGCCTGCGAATTCAACCGCGATATAACCGCCGCCCACAATCACCATGCGGCGAGGCAAACGCTCCAAGTGAAACGCCTCGTTTGAGGTGATGGCCATTTCGTGACCGGGAAAATGGCGAGGCACAAAGGGGGCGGCTCCCGTGGCAATCAAAATATATTTCGCAGTCACCTTGCGACCAGAGGCGAGTTGCACTGTGTTTTTATCGAGCAGTGTGGCGCGTTCGGAAATCAGTTCAGCGCCCGCTGCATTCAAATTGCGAATATAGGCCGCGTTGAGGCGATCAATTTCTTTATCTTTGTTGTCGATCAGTGTTGACCAATCAAAGCTTACACCCTTGGTGGTCCAGCCAAAGCCGATGGCATCTTCAAATTCTTCGGCGAATTTGGATGCATAAACCAAGAGCTTTTTCGGCACACAGCCGCGGATGACACAAGTGCCGCCCACGCGATGTTCTTCGGCCACTGCGACTTTCGCCCCATGCTTGGCGGCGATGCGAGCAGCGCGAACCCCGCCGGAACCAGCGCCAATAACGAAGAGGTCATAATCAAATGTCATTTGCGTGTGATCTCCTCAACGCCTATGTCGGTACCCAACATCAATACACCGCAAATGCCAATGAACAATCCAGTCTCGGTCACACCGGGGATGGCGTGAAGCTCCGCATCCAAACGCTCAGCATCAGTGATTTTACCGAGTTTCAAATCGATAATTGGATTGCCGCTGTCAGTTATATATGGCGTGCCATCTGCTTTGGCGCGAAGCCGCATTTGCACGTCAGTGTAATTGAGTTTGGCCAAGGTGCGTTCAAGCTTCCAAGTAGTGGCATTCACGCCAAAGCGCGAAACTTCTATGGGCAGAGGAAACGCGCCAAGCTGTTGCACAAGTTTTGTATGATCGGCGATGCACACCACAAAGCGCGATGAGGAAGCCACGATCTTCTCGCGCAATTGCGCGCCGCCGCCACCTTTTATCATTCGGAATTGCGGATCAATTTCATCAGCGCCATCAACGGTGAAATCCAACAACGGAACTTCATCCAAGGATTTCACATTGAGCCCGAGAGATTTGCCCAAGGCTTCGCTGGCGTTTGATGAGGCCACAAAAACCGTGTTCAAGTTTTCGCGTTTCACTTTTTCGGCAGCGGCCTTGATGAAATAATTTGCGGTGGAACCAGAACCAAGGCCCACGCGCATATCATTCTCCACCACTTTGACTGCATATTCAGCAGCAGCCTTTTTTTGCTCGTCTTGGGTCACTTGCCGTTTGTATCCATTTTCAAACCGCCCATCAGCATATATTTCACTTCAATATATTCTTCCATGCCATGCGCAGATCCTTCGCGGCCGAGGCCAGATTGTTTGACGCCGCCAAAAGGCGCTTCAGAGGTGGATATCACACCTTCGTTGATGCCCACCATGCCATATTCCAGCGTCTCACCCACACGCCATACGCGGCCAATGTCGCGGCTATAGAAATAGCAGGCAAGGCCGAACTCTGTGGCGTTGGCAGCGTTGATCACTTCTTCTTCAGTTTTGAATTTGAACAGCGGCGCCACGGGGCCAAAGGTTTCCTCACGCGCCACGGCCATATCAGCGGTTACGCCCGTGATGATGGTTGGCTCAAAAAAATTGCCTCCCAGAGCTTTGCCGCCCAAGGCCACCTTGCCACCCTTGGCCACTGCATCGGCGATGTGTTCTTCAACTTTCTTCACGGCGGCCTCATTGATGAGTGGGCCAGTGGTGACACCATCAACTGTGCCATTGCCAACCTTCAGGCCTTTCACGGCCACCGATAACTTCGCTGCAAAGGCATCATAAACCGCTTCCTGAACATAGATGCGGTTGGCACACACACAGGTTTGGCCATTATTGCGATATTTGGAAGCCATGGCGCCAGCAACTGCTGCATCCAAATCCGCGTCATCAAATACGATGAATGGCGCGTTGCCGCCGAGCTCTAAGCCCATTTTTTTAATCGTTGGCGCGCATTGCGCCATCAACAACCGTCCGATTTCAGTGGAGCCGGTGAAGGTAAGTCCGCGCACCAACGGGTTGGCGCACATCTCTGCGCCGATCTCGCTAGCCTTGCCAGTGAGCACTGAGAACACACCAGCGGGAATTCCCGCACGCGCACCAAGCTCCGCCATTGCCAAGGCCGAGAAAGGCGTTTCTGCAGCGGGCTTCACCACCATGGCGCAGCCCGCGGCCAAAGCGGCACCAGCCTTGCGCGTGATCATCGCGTTGGGAAAATTCCACGGCGTGATGCAGGCGATAACGCCCACAGGCTGTTTAATGATCACGGCGCGGCCATTTGGAAATGGCACGGGAATCGTTTCACCATAAACGCGGCGCGCTTCTTCTGCGAACCACTCAATGAAGCTGGCGCCATAAGCGATTTC
>PLXI01000084.1 GCA_003151375.1 Hyphomicrobiales bacterium | reverse complement strand
CGCTCGATTCAATTTTGGCCGGCCTTGCTCAACGTGGAGATTTATTTGAAACTGTAATGTCGCCAGGCGCTGGTGATTTTTATGACGATAATGCGCTGCTCTATCGGCCATTGGAGGAGGTGCAGGGGAGGGTCGCTTATGCCCTTTCGCTGAAGCCATTGTTTGAAGCTGTGCGCAACGCGCCCGATTCCGCCAGCATGGCCACGTTACTGAGTGGCATTGCAGGCACACTGGATCAGGGCCGTGATCCACAAGGGTTGGATGAGATGTTGGCTGAAGCGGCGGCGGCGGTACAAACTTTGAATGTGGGTGAAGATCACGCTTTGGATTGGGCCGACATCGCTGAACTGGAAGTTAATGACAGCGCCAAAAAACTAGTGATCAATGTGGTTCCTCGCGATGGCCAAGAGGCAGAGGCGGCTGCTTATTTGGACAAGGCTGTGAAAGCCAGTGGCGTTGAAGCCAGCATTTCTGGCGCTGCACCTAAACCAGTGGCTAACATGGTAGACAGTACACCGCCAACTGACAAAATGCGCCTGCTTGCCGCAGTTCTGATGGGCTTGGCATTTGCCGGTCTGATGCTGGCGATCACACTCGGCAGTGTGAGCCTGGCGACATCGATATTTGCGCCAGCTTTGGCCGTGGCTCCACTCAGCTTTCTCGTCGTATTATATTTGGGGTCTTGGGCCTCCTATTGGCCAGTCTTGGCATTGGGAATCCTATTGCCCAGCACTTTATCATTGAGCTTGCTATCGGAGGCCGCAAGGCTTTCTGCGGAGCATCCCAATAACGAGACGGCGATGATGCTAGCAGCGCAAACTAAAGGCCAAGTGTTGCTGTGGCGTGGGCTGCTGCTGGCGGCACCATTCGGGGGGCTAACATTTCTGCCCAATCCAGCGGGCTGGCCCGTTATGGGCGGAGTTCTAACTCTGTCGGTTGTGGGATTGGCGATTAGTTTTACTTTGCCTGCCGCGATGTCTCGCGTGGTAACGGGAGCTTTAGATTGGCGCGCCCAGAGCTGGATGAATGCAGCCCATCGCAGCCTGTTTGAAACCGGCCGCTGGCAGATTTTGTCTCATGCGATAGGAACCCTTGTGGTGTTGGCCTGTTTGTTTGCAACGGTAATATCAGTGCGCAAGCAGATGCCCATTGAGCAGTCTGCCATCTCAGTTGCAGTTCTTGCCAATGATGCTGGTGAAGTTGAAGGCCTGATATCACGCCTGCGCGGCGTTCCTTCCGCTGCGGCGGTTCAGTGGCTGGGAAGTTTCCTGCCCGATCAGGTTCCTGAAAAATTGCAAGCCTTAGAGAGTTTGAAAGGCAGGTTTCCTCGCATTGAACCTGTTGGCCTAAAAAACCCAGATGATGTGCGCGACGTGGTTGAAACCATGCAAGAAAGTTTGCAACAAGTGGCGCAAGCGCCAACGGCGCGCGCCTCTTTAAAACAAGCCGCAACTGAGATGCGCCAAAGCCTTGCCGTGCTTGCCGCTACCAGTGACGACGTCAAACTGCGTGAGTTGGACAACCGCCTATTTGGTGGCTTTAACCGCATGGCTGACAAAGCCGAAAGCCTCGCCAATTTGAAGCCCATCACCTTGGCGGACTTGCCCGCTGGCCTTCAGGCCCTGTTTGGCACACCACCCGGCCCTTATCGCCTAGTGGTAACACCTGTTTCTGGCGTTACGCCAGACCAGTTGGCGGTGACTTTAGGCCAGCTGGGCCTTCCGGTTTTGCATCCAGCCGTGATGGCGGCACATGCCGCAACGGCACAGCAATGGGCACTCATTCAATTACTCTTGGCGGCGGGACTGATCGTGATTATTTTGTGGGCTCTAGCGGCAGACCACATGTCTGGCTTTATCGTTATGGTGCTTGTGGGGCTGGCCGCCGCAGTGGTTATGGCTGCCACGCAAAACCTATCGCCCAACGCATGGAACTTACCGTGGCTTTTGGCTCTATGTCTCAGCTGCGGCTGGTTGGCTGCAACACTGCCTGCCGCACAGCCTTTACAACGCGCCAGTTTANNACCAGCTGCTTTGCAGCTTCCATTGCGATAGGCTTGTTCCAGCGCCATGGTGCTGAAGAAGGTGTTGATGAACAGCTTTATTGATGCGGCTGGATATTTGCTACGTCAGCGCCTATATCAGCTTTGGCGTTGCTGCCCGGTTTCGTGAGGAACTCTAATTCCCAGGGCCTATAAACGATTTTCGAGGGAGCTGTCCCTGCATCAGACCCTGGTCTGGAGCACACGGCGCCCACCTACGCAAGTAGGGACCAGGGATCGTATGTTCCCACGGCTACGGCGGCGCGCCACTTTTAGCTAACGAAAAAGCCCGCGCTCATCACGCGGGCTTCGTGATTTAGCAAGTGTCGAAGGACTACATCTTCTTCATCATCATCTTGTGATGCATTACGTGGCAATGTTTATGCATATGGCAATGATGCTTCATCATCATATGATCTTTCTTCATCATCATGTCGGCATTGGCTGACGTGAAAAAGCCGGAGCCGACGCTGAGGGCGAAAACGGCAGCCAAGATTTTTACGGTTTTAGTCATTTTATTTCCTCTCTGAGAGCGGGCGAGTCACTTTAACGCGCCCATGCCGCCACCATGGCAAGAGAGGAAGTTCACACGCCAATCACATGATTGTGTTTCACGGCTTCGTGATGAAACTAATAAAAAAGCCCGCGCCATTACTGGTGCGGGCTACTTCATTGAAAGATCAGCGTCGAAATTACCAGCAGTGACGATGATGATGATGCCAATGGCAACGATGGCCATGGCCATGGCCATGGTGCCCTCTGGCATTGGCCGACCCTGACATGGCAGAAATACCACCGGCCAAAGCCAGTGCAGCAATAGCAATCCGAATAAACTTCGTCATGATTTTCCTCCTTGAGAGACAAAAAGTAAAAACAGCCGCGCCACAAGAACTGAATGACATGGCAGGACTGCGCGCCACTTTCTTAGCACGCAACGCGGCCCAATTATGTCAGAATCCCACCGGAATGAAAATAAAGCTATTCCGCCATCTTCTTGGCTAGCCCTTCAAGACGAACGGCGGCGCGGTCAAGATGTGTCGTAAGATTTGTTTCCAGCGTCTTAAGCTGCGTTTGTGCTACGTTCTTGGCCTCACGTAGGCTTTGCACTTGGTCTTCAAGCGTTTCAATTTTTTGGATGGCCTCGCTCAACCGATCAGCCACCATCAAACCACTCATCACTAACAAGCGAATATCACCGATGGATCCAACGCTTTGTTTGATGCGGGCAACTTCAGTGTCGAGTAACTGCGCCAACTCACGCAAATGGTCTTCTTCCCCATCGGGGCATTGCATGGTGTAGGGGCGATCAGCAACTGTGACGACAACGTTAGCCATACTTAAGCCCCGCTGTTGGAATGCAGCACAGAGCGAATGCGCCCCATGGCGGTATCGATTTTTCCAGCCGCTTGCTTAGATGTATCCACCAACTCGGCCGCCTTTTCGCGCACTTGTTCAAGCTGTTGTTGCAACTTGGCATGATCGCGCTGCGCAAAATCAGCTCCACTGACAGCGGCGCGCAATTTACCACGTTCCTCCACATGAGCGGTGGTTGCCGTCTCAAAAAGTCCCAACGCTTTCTCAAAACGAGCAAAAGCGGCATCAAGTTTGTTAATTTCAGTCATCGTCCCATAACCCTGCAGCACAGCTTGCTGTGCCAATTTCCCTTTTACCACATAAACTTGGGCCGCATAGCTGATTCTTTACCGAGACATAAGCTTCCAAGCCATTGTTGATAACGTGCCAGGTGATAACGCGTCATTGACACCTCAAACCTGCCTGATATTGGGTTTATAACTTCACCCTCAAAGCAAGGTGCCCCCAATGACTGATGCAAGCCCAACCTCTCGCCTAATGGCCAATGCTATCCGCGCCCTTTCCATGGATGCCGTCCAGAAGGCCAATTCCGGCCACCCAGGCCTGCCCATGGGCTGTGCAGACCTGGCAACCGCCTTGTGGGGCGATGTGCTGAAATTTGATGCCAGTGCCCCGCATTGGCCTGATCGTGACCGGTTCATCCTGTCCGCTGGCCATGGCTCCATGTTGCTTTATTCGCTGCTCTATCTCACCGGCTTTGCCGATATGACCATCGACCAGATCAAGAACTTCCGCCAATGGGGCTCCAAAACCGCGGGCCACCCAGAATATGGCCATGCCACTGGCATTGAAACCACCACCGGGCCATTGGGGCAGGGCTTTGGCAATGCCGTTGGCTTTGCCATGGCTGAGCGCCATTTGAACTCGCGCTTTGGCGATGATCTGGTCAACCATAAAACCTATGTGCTATGCGGCGACGGCTGCTTGATGGAGGGCATCAGCCAAGAGGCGCTTGCGCTGGCTGGGCATTTGAAACTTAAAAACCTCATTGTGTTGTGGGATGACAATGGCATCACCATTGACGGCAAGGTGGGAATTTCTGATAACACCGACCAGTTGCAACGCTTTGCCGCTTCGGGCTGGAACGTGACTCGCGTTGATGGCCTCGACCACAGCGCGGTTCTCGGCGCATTGCAGTTTGCTCACAATTCTGATCGACCCACTTTGATCGCTTGCAAAACCATCATCGGTTTTGGCGCTCCTGACAAGCAGGGCACCAATGCCGCACATGGTTCACCCTTAGGCGCTGAAGAAATCGCCAAGGCACGGGTGGTTTTGAACTGGCCCTATCCTCCCTTTGTTGTGCCCGATGAAATCGTATCAGCTTGGCGTGCTGTGGGCGCCAAAGGCAAATCCGCACGCGAAGCCTGGGAAATGCGTTTGAAGGCGCATCCCAAGCGCGCAGAGTTTGAACGTATTACATCCGGCGCACTTCCTGCCAATTTAGACGACGCCATTGCAGCTTATAAAAAGACGCTGGCCGCAAGCCCGCCTTGGGTGGCCACACGCGCCTCATCGCAGGCTGCATTGAATATCATCAACCCGATTGTCACTGAAACCATTGGCGGCAGCGCAGATCTCACCCATTCCAATAACACCAATTCCAAAGATCAAAAACCTTTCAGCGCTGCGGATTATTCCGGCAGCTATTTGTCTTACGGCATCCGTGAACATGGCATGGCGGCGGCTTTGAACGGCATGGCGCTGCATGGTGGCGTGATCCCTTATGGCGGCACCTTCTTCTGCTTCACTGATTATTGCAGGCCTTCGATCCGCTTGGCCGCACTCATGGGCATTCGTTCGATCTTTGTTATGTCGCATGATTCAATTGGCCTTGGCGAAGATGGCCCAACACACCAAGCCGTGGAACATCTGGCGGCTTGCCGTGTGATTCCAAATATCCATGTGTTGCGCCCGTGTGATGCGGTTGAAGCGGTGGAGTGTTGGCAGCTGGCGCTGGAAATGCCCAAGACACCAAGCATCCTCGTCATCACGCGCCAAAAGGTGAAGCCAGCGCGGCTGACCTATTCGGCCAAGAACCTCTGCGGTTTTGGGGCGTATGAAATTGCTTCATCCAAGAAGAAGGCAAAAGTTGTGATCTTCGCCTCAGGCTCAGAAGTCGAAATCGCCATGGCGGCAAAAGAAATGCTCGATAAGAAGGGCACGCCAACGCGTGTGGTTTCTGTGCCGTCGATGGAATTGTTTGAGCGTCAGTCCAAAGCTTACAAAGCCAAAGTCATGGGCACCGAAAAAATCCGCATCGCGGTGGAAGCGGGTGTTCGTACCTGCTGGGATAAGTTCATCGGTGTTGATGGCCATTTCATTGGGATGCACGGGTTTGGGGCAAGTGCTCCGGCGGAGGTGCTGTATGAAAAGTTCGGGATCACAGCCAAGGCAGTGGTGAAGGCAGCGGGGAAGTAGGCATAGTTTAGAGTATTTCAGAACTTGCTTTGGGGGAGGCCGAATTGTGTTTGAAAGCATCACATTAAGAGGCGGCCAATCTTATTTAGATACCAACATTGACGTGGGAACTTTTGCGGAGGCTCTCCTATTCTATCAAAACGTGCATTTGGTACTTGACCGCAGCAACTTGGTGCTCCTTGTCAAAGATGTGGGTATAGACAATTTCCGGCTGTTGTTGGATAGCGGCGCTTGCACTGCAACCTTCTTCCGCGACATGACTGGTGTAGTTGGCCAGCCTTTGAGCGGTACGGCGTTAACCGAACTACAATTTGTTTCTTTTGAATTTAGTGGAGCAGACGCGAAGGCTCGTAAGCTCCGCGATAAAGAGCAATTTTTGGATCCCTTCATGAGGGATAAGAACCCTAACTTTCCAACTGGAAAGCTAGAAAGATTGTTTGAAAGGATTTCAGTCAAGCATACTGATGATCTTCGTGTTCAGGGTGTGGGACCAATCCAAGCCGCTCAGGGTGATCTGGATGATGGGCAATACATTTGGAGAGCTGTAACCGATTTACTGAAAGAATTCGTTCCCGAGTTCCAAGCCAGCCCATCAGATTACTTTAGGATAAAACGACTTAGCGAATCCAAATTTATTATCGAAACAAATCTAAATTTTGATCAACTAAATACATTGTATCACGCTAGAGTTCCCCCGGGACATAGCACCATTACACCTGACTATTTGATGGCCCACATGCTCACCACAAGGTGGAACCTTGCTTTGGCTCTGAAATATGGCACTGATTTGGTAACATCAGATATTTCCTCACATCTTCTGGAATTACGACTGCGCGGTATCCTGGAAAAACGTAGCGCAAACGCCGCGAGATTATCGCGATTTGAAAATGTTATTCTTCAGAAGACCAAATCTGTACGTGAAGCCATAGATTCCGGTAGCTTGACTTTTGACAATTTTATGAAGCTCCTAGAAGAGGCTGACAAATTCAAGCGCTGGCTAAAAGGTAAGCCTATGGATGTCGACTTAGTTGACAGTTACTATCAGGAGATTAGCAAGAAAGGTTGGATCGACAAGCTGCCTGCACGCGCAACTCGGTTTACGTTGTTTACGCTGCTTGGATTTGGAGCTAGCGCACTTACTTCTGGCGCTGGTGGCGTGGCTGCTGGAGTTGGGTTGGCAGCGTTCGATAGCTTTGTCATTGATAAAATTGTCAGGGGCTGGAAGCCAAATCAGTTTGTTGAAGGTAGTATGAAAAGAATTCTCAAAGGATAGTTTGACTTAAGAATTATAATGCGGCGGTTCGATCGACCATCTACTCGTTCAAGCCTTCTTCAAAAACTCTGACCTTAGCACCATGCACGTTGTCCTCTCATTTCCCCGCAAGCTTTTCTCGGATCGATTGCAGTTCACGAACCCGCGCGGCATCACTTGCAGGGTAACTCAGTTTGAGCCCTTCAATTGTATCAAGCACGATTTGCGATACGATCAACCTTGTGTTCTTCTTGTCATCGGCGGGAACGATATACCACGGAGATTCATTGGTGCTTGTTGCACTTAAACATTCGCCGTAAGCCTTCATATAGTCATCCCAGAAATGCCGTTCTTCAACATCGGCCGTGGTGAATTTCCAATTCTTTTCGGGCTCATCAATCCGCTTCAAAAAGCGTTTGCGTTGTTCTTCCTTTGACAAATGGAGAAAGAATTTGATGACGCGCGTGCCGTTGTCGCTGAGGTGCATTTCCAGATTGTTGATCGAACGAAAACGGTTTTGCCAAATTGTCTTCTCCTCTGCCGAGGTTTGCACAACCCCTTCACCACGAAGAATCTCTGGGTGGACACGCGCGATTAACACCTCTTCATAGTATGACCGATTGAAAATGCCTATCCGCCCGCGTTCAGGTAGATCGCGGGTCGTGCGCCAAAGAAAATCATGCTCCAGTTCGGCCTCACTGGGGTGCTTATAGCTGAAAACCTGGCAGCCCTGTGGATTGACACCTGACATCACATGCTTGATTGCACCATCTTTTCCCGCTGCATCCATGGCCTGAAAAATGATCAAAATAGCAAAGCGATTTGCCGCATATAAAAGCTGCTGTTGTGAACTCAATTGTTTGACGTGCGCGTCTAGCTGCTCCTGATAGTCTTTTTTCGATTCATAGACGGGCGCGGCGTTGGTCTGCCACTTCTGGAGTTCGATTTGCTGTAATTCTTTTACACGAAAGTCAGTTGAATTGATTTTCATTGCACTTCCTTTGCCAAAGCTTTGCTCCATTTGGGCGGCGAGCTTATCGTGGTTGAACGCACTTGTCCTAGAGCTAATCTCTCAAGCCTTCTTCAAAAACTCCGTCCTTAACACCAAGCCCTTCACCTTCTCGTGGCGGCAATCAACCTCTTCCGTGTTGCCCGCAGCCTATGTCAAATTGCGGCACCCGCCGCAAGGCGCTTGCTCAAAACAGTACTTTGAGGTACGCCCCTCACAAATTGTAAATGGAGTCCCACATGTCCGCTTTCCGCACCCTTGATGATGTCAACGTCTCTGGCAAAAAAGTTGTCATCCGCCTTGATCTCAATGTGCCAATGGAAAACGGCCATGTGACTGATACCACGCGCATTGACCGCGTGGTGCCCACGCTGAAGGAACTTCTCTCCAAAGGCGCTGCGGTCATTATTCTCGCGCATTTTGATCGACCCAAGGGCAAGGTTGTGCCGGAGATGTCATTGAAGCCGGTGGCACCTGCTTTGCACAAAGCGCTGGGCCATAAAGTTGAATTCATCTTCACGGATTGGCAAACCGCTCCTGTGGTCAACGCCAAGCCAGGCGATGTGATCTTGATGGAAAACACCCGCTATCACGCAGGTGAAGAAAAGAATGACGTGGGCTTTGCCAAAATGTTGGGTGGCCTTGGCGATATATTTGTGAATGATGCTTTCTCTGCCGCTCACCGCGCCCATTCATCAACTGAAGGCATCGCCCACGTGATTCCCGCTTATGCGGGCCGCGCCATGCAAGCGGAATTGGATGCACTGTCGAAGGCACTGGAACAGCCCAAGCGCCCTGTAATTGCCATTGTGGGTGGGGCCAAGGTTTCATCCAAGCTCGACCTTTTGAGCAATTTGATGAAGAAAGTTGAAGGCCTTGTCATCGGTGGTGCCATGGCCAACACTT
>PLXI01000236.1 GCA_003151375.1 Hyphomicrobiales bacterium | reverse complement strand
GGCATGGCGGGTAGCGCATCAGTCAACAACGTGCGGAACGAGGGCCGCGATTTAATGCGCTGATAATATGATGTGGCCACTGGGTTTTCAGCCCAGTTCACATCACCCAGATAATCCAACACCGAAAGATGTGCGGCCGCTGCCAAATCAGCCAGTGACAATTCGGGGCCGGCCAGCCACGCGCGCTCTTCGGCCAACAAAGAAAGATAATCCAGATGTGGGCGCAAGCGCTGCAAGGCAGCACGAACCTGCGACATATCCGGTGGTGAAACAGTTTTGGCAAAACGCTTCACCACTTTCTCGTTCAGCAAAGGCTCGGTTACCTCATTATAAAATTTCACATCAAACCACGCAACCAAGCGGCGCACTTCAGCGCGCTCATAGGCCTTGCCTGGCAACAATGATTTTCCTTTAGAATTCTCTTCAAAGAATTCACCCAACGCTTCAACGCCAGCGATAGAACGCCCTGAATTTTCAACATAAACTGGCGTTAGACCAGCGGGGTTCAGATCAATCAAACGCTCACTTGGTGCCCAAGGCTTTTCATCTATCAGTTCAACGACCTCACCCTTTTCGGCAAGCGCCAGCCTGATGCGGCGCGAAAAAGGATCAAGGGCGAAATGATAAAGTTTGGCCATGAGAGGTTCAGCGCCCTCTCTGGTTATTCTGCGGCGGCAGTCGGCGCAGTGAACTGGCCGGCCTTGCGGAAGCGGTAAAGATAACTTGGCACAATGCCATCAAATCCACGTGCCACAATGCCAAGGCCTTTTAGGTCGCGGCCTTCGGCAACGGCTCCAGCGGAAACGACATTGTCAGCTTTCAAAACTTCAACTTGATCTGATGTTATCGGTGCTTCCGGCAACCAGCCCGCGAAAGTGCCGATGAGAGAGGCCACTGGAAATGGCAAGTTGATGAGCAGGCGCTTGCGGTAAGTGACATCCAATACATAAGACATGATTTGGCGCATAGTCTTCACATCTGGCCCAGCCAGCTCATAGGTCTTGCCATCGGCCACACCAAGATCCACCAGCCGCGCCACAGCCTCTGCCACATCGCCCACAAATACCGGCTGTAACTTCGTGGCAGCGCCGATCACTGGCAAAACAGGCGAAAAGCGCGCCATGACAGCGAATCTATTGAAGAACTTGTCCTCTGGCCCAAAAATCACCGATGGGCGTAAAATGATTGCGCCTTGATAAGTGGCTCGTGCTTTGGCCTCGCCGCGCCCGCGAGATTGCACATAAGCGCTGTCGCTCTGGGCATCATCCGCACCAAGACCAGACATGTGGATGAAGACTTGCGCCTGGGTGGCCTTGGCGGCCTTGGCCACGGCTTCTGCACCAAACACATGCACGCCGTCAAAAGTTTGCGCGCCACTGGATTGAAACACGGCGGTCAGGTTGATGACGGCATAGGCGCCATCACAGGCGGCAGCCACAGAAGCTGGATAACGCACATTGGCTTGAACTGGCACAATCTGGCCTGGTACACCCAGCGGTACAACATGGCCGGCGAGGTCTGGCCTGCGGCAAGCCACACGGATTCGGTATCCACGTTTAGCAAGAGCGCGCACGACATGGCGGCCCACAAAGCCAGAACCGCCGATGATGGTGACCAGTTTATCAGAATTTTGCTGCTGCACGTGCCAAAGTCCTTAAAGTTCGTAGCATTTGGCCTGCTTTTAATGCCCTCAGTCTAAAATGCAAATAATGCTTTTGCGGGCTGGAGCACATATTCTTGTCACAATCGCAGGCAATGGGTGTCGCATAAGTTTGAACTCGTGAATTTGGGCAACGGTCTAATTCGGGTTCATTCCAACACAAAAGGAAATTTCCATGATTAAGAACATTCTCGGGACAAGCTTGGTTCTTGCCGCATTCAGCGTTTCATCATTTGCAGCAACCGCAACCCCGGGCTTTTACGTCAGCCAAGATGTTAAAACTCACAAGTGCTCGGTGACAGACAAAGCTCCAGACGGCAAAATGGCCATGGATGCTGGCACCAAGATGTATGACAGCCAAGCCAATGCCGAAAAGGCCATGGCCAATTTGGCCGCTTGCAAATAATTTAAAGCTTAACGTTTGAAATAAATTGGGGTGGAGGGCAGCGCGCTTTCCACCCTTTTTATTTGTTGTGATTGACTTTGTTGCGATTGACACCGCACCTCTGGCCCGCTTAGAAGCCCCCAATTCAGATTGCCCTGATGGCGGAATTGGTAGACGCACGTGGTTCAGGTCCACGCGAGTAACATCGTGGAGGTTCGAGTCCTCTTCAGGGCACCATTTACAGGTTTGTGACTGTTCGCAACTATCCAAATTTCAGAGAAACCCCTATAAATCAATCCTCAAACGGTTTTGATTGCCCGCCAGTATTTGTGGATAGCCACGAAAATTGGTGGTATATTTGGTGGTATATTTAGAAACGAATATACACGGACTCGAACCTTGGCTTGAACCACCGGAAAGCTTACAGGCGTTGCTATTCGCGCAGCAAAGCCCGCTAAGGACCTTCGCAAGCTTTCTGATGGCAGAGGCCTACAATTATGGATCACTCCTCAGGCAGGCCGTTATTGGCGCTTTGATTACCGTTTCGCTGGGAAGCGAAAACTATTCTCACTAGGTACTTACCCAGAAGTGTCTCTTTCCAAAGCAAGGGAAAAAGCAAAGCTTGCTCGTGAACAGGTTGCAGATGGTAAAGGCCCCTCTGAAATAAAACGCCAAGACAAGATTGCCAAGCGCCTTGAGAATGAATCAATCTTTGCTAGCATTGCCACCAAGTTAGTTGAGAAAAAGAAAAAAGCAGGCAAGGCCCAAGTCACCATTTCAAAGATGGAATGGATTTTGAGCAAGGTCAGTGGTGATTTCGGTTCAAGGCCTATAACCACCATTACTGTACAAGACATTGTACGCTGCCTTTCAAAAGAAGAGGAAGCAGGAAACTTTGAGACAGCGAAGCGGATGCGCACAGTGATTGGTGAAGTCTTCCGCTACGCCATGCAAAATGGCCTGACCGATAAAGACCCAACAACCGCTACCAAGGGATTGTTGGCAAAGCATAAACCTAAGCACTTCGCCGCTATTCTGAAGCCTGAGCGTTTCGGTGAATTGTTACGGGCCATTGATGTCTATTCAGAGCGGAATGTACTCGCTGGCAGCGCCTTGAAACTCATGGCCCTGCTCTATCCCAGGCCGGGGGAATTACGCCAAGCCACATGGCAAGAGTTTGATCTGGTTAAGGGCATCTGGGAAATACCCGCCGAACGCATGAAATTGAGAGTTGCACATATTAAGGTTTTATCAAAGCAGACATTGGCCTTGCTCAGCACCTTGCACGAAGTCACTGGCCCAAAAGGTTTTCTATTTCCAGCTATTGGCCGCNNGCACTTTCCAGCTATTGGCCGCTCAAAAAATCCTATAAGCGAAAACACCATGAATGATGCTTTGCGGCGCATGGGCTTTTCAGCCGTTGAACATAGCTCGCACGGCTTCCGCGCCACAGCTTCAACCCTGCTCAACGCCGCCAATATGTTTTCGCCTGATGCTATAGAACGCTCATTAGCTCATCAAGACGAAGACGCCGTGCGCCGTGCCTATGCCCGTGGTGATGCAATGGTAGAGCGTAAGCGGATGGCACAATGGTGGGCGGATTATTTGGATGCACTGATTGGCCGGGGAAACGCAGATTGAGGGCTTTGGTGGCGGAGGTGGAATAAACCTCGCCATAAGGCTTGTAGAGGGCTTGGAACA
>PLXI01000243.1 GCA_003151375.1 Hyphomicrobiales bacterium | reverse complement strand
ACCGAGAGCACTGGCCCGAAAATCTCTTCCTTATAAATCTTCATGTCGGTGGTCACATTGTCAAACAATGACCCGCCCATGAAATATCCACCCTCATAGCCTTGAAGTTTAAGCCCGCGCCCATCAACCACCAGCTTGGCGCCTTCGCCAACGCCTGTGTCGATATAGCTCTTCACCTTGTCAAAATGCTGCTTGGTGACCAATGGCCCCATTTCAGCTTCCTTGTCTGTGCCGGGGGCAACCTTCAGCGCGCGGATTTTGGGTTCCAACTTGGCAATCAGCGTGTCAGCGGTTTTCTTTCCAACTGGAACCGCAACTGAAATCGCCATGCAGCGCTCACCGGCTGAACCATAGGCCGCACCCATCAGGGCATCCACGGCTTGATCCATGTCGGCATCCGGCATGATGATCATGTGGTTCTTGGCGCCACCCAAAGCCTGCACGCGTTTGCCAGTGCGCGTTCCCGTTTCATAAATATAACGCGCAATCGGCGTGGAGCCGACGAAGGATACAGCGGCGATATCGGGGCTGAGCAAAATGGCATCGACTGCTTCCTTGTCTCCGATCACAACATTGAACACACCCTTGGGCAGGCCCGCTTCTTCCAGCCATTTGGCTAAAAGCAATGACGCAGATGGATCGCGCTCTGATGGCTTCAGGATAAAACAATTGCCCGCAGCCAAAGCGATAGGAAACATCCACATCGGCACCATGGCCGGAAAGTTGAAAGGTGTAATGCCAGCCACAACACCAAGCGGCTGGCGGATGGCATAAGAGTCAACCCGCGTGCCAACATTCTCGGTGAAATCGGATTTCAAAAGCGTTGGTGCGGCAGTGGCAAATTCCACCACTTCTAAACCGCGCTGCACTTCACCCATCGCATCGGAGAGAACTTTGCCATGTTCAGCGGTGATGACGGAAGCCAACTCGGCGGCGCGATCTTCTGCAATGCGTAAGAACTTGTTGAGAATGCGAGAGCGGCGCAGCGGCGTGGTATTGGCCCAAGCCGGGAAGGCTTTCTTGGCAACAGCAATGGCTTCATTCACTTGTGCGGTATTGGCCAGATTGATTTCACCGGATTGTTCGCCCGTGGCGGGGTTGAATACCGGTGATTTGCGCCCCGATTTACCGTCAACCAATTGCCCGTTGATGTGCTGTTGAATGGCGTTGACCATGGGATACTCCTCAATTTGCGCCTCTATGCGCCATCACGGATTGGCCAGCAATGGCAGCGCGAATTTTCTGTCTTAATATATCAAAAGCAACGAGGGCTCCCTTACGCCGCAGGTTCAGCACGCGCGAAAACTTCACGGTCAAGATCATGCAACAATTTATCAATCGTTCCGGTGATGATCATGTCATGATCCATCGGCAGTTTTTCAAGTTTCACATTTTGCCGCAAGGCCGTGACCACGCCCTCATCGATTGAAGCAGCTATGGCAGGTTCCGCCAGATCAAAAGCGCGAATGCCAGGGCCACTGATAATGATGCGGTCTGGGCTCAATAAAGCAATCATGCGCGCCAGGCCAAAACCAATGGCCTCGCCTGCTTTGACGTAAGCACCAAGCGCTGCGCCATCGCCTTGTCTTGCAGATGTTTCTAGGGCCATCATCACCTCCGGCTCAACAGCATCCAGCGGCGGTGGTGTGTTTACGGGCAGGCCTTGGGCCGTGCGTAAGATGCCATAGTCTGAGGCATAGGCCTCGATGCAGCCTGACATGCCACACCGACACATTGCACCATGCGGTATGTGGTTCATGTGGCCGAATTCCGCCGCAGCACCGGTTGAGCCGTGATAGGTTTTTCCATCAATCACCAGCCCCATGCCAACACCATAGCCCATGAAGATCACTGCCGCTGTGCCTTTATAAAGATAGTGCTCACGCGCCATCAGCCCTTCGGCTATCATATTGGCATCATTGGACAAGCGGCAGTAAATTCCGGTTAGTCTGCTAATCGGCTCGGTGAGCGGTATATTGACTTCTTTGAAGGCTGGACTCCACATCAGATGTCCAACTCCGGTTTCAGCCGCACCTTGTGCGGCAATGCCGATGATGCGCACATCGGCAGGAGATTTGTTGTGTTCTGAAAGGAAAGCCAAAATAAGTGAGGCAGCTTTCTTTCCCACGTCATGAATTTTCATATCATAAGTTGCAACAGTTTTGATCTGATGGGCCACACGTGTTCCCGCATAGTCAGCCAGAACCATCTCAAACTTGCCAATGGAAATCTTCAACACGATAACATGAGTGGCAGACGGGTTGAGGCTGAGATCAACACTGGGCCGCCCACGGCGGGTTGTAATGGGTGCAACGGTATTGTCTTCAAGTAGCAGACCTTCGTTCAGCAACTGAGCGGTGATCGACGTGATGGTGGCTAGCGAAAGGCCTGTCAACCGCCCAAGTTCAACGCGTGGCGCGCGGCCAGCAAAGCGCAAGGCTTCAAGGACAAGATGCCGATTCTGCCTGCGGATGAGATCGCTATCGGCCTTATTCATCATTTTTCGAAGTCTCTCCAAAATCAGGTTGACTCAATCTCTACACCTATGCAAGATTATTTTAAGTGTCGAAATAAATTGTCATACAAAAGCAAAGTGTTGGAAGGCGGTTCATTTCGAGATTAAAAATTTGCACAATTCTTGCGTTGCCGCGGGTGTTGTGCAATCGGGTTTGCACTGTGATGATATGGATGCGGATCTGTTTGGGAATTAACTCAGGAGGAAGACCTAAATGAAGAATATTGTGAAAGCCGTAATGCTCGGCGCTCTCGCTGCGACCGCGATGGGCGGCGTTGCCAATGCTGCTGGCAAGACCATTGCCGTGTCTTGGAAGACCTTCCAGGAAGAACGTTGGAAGGGCGACGAAGCCACCATTAAGGCTGTTGTTGAAGCCGCCGGTGACAAATACATCAGCTCTGATGCTCAAGGCTCTGCTCAAAAGCAGGCTGCTGATATCGAAGGCCTGATCGCTCAAAAGCCAGACGTAATCATGGTTGTTGCTTTTGACGCAGATGCTATCTTGCCATCGATCAAGAAGATCAGCGATGCTGGCATCAAGTCAATTGCCTATGACGTGCAGTTTGAAGATCCAAACGCTCTCTATATCACGTTCGATAACGTGGGCGTTGGCCGCATCATGGCCAAGGAAGTTCTGAAGGTTAAGCCAGAAGGCAACTACGCCTTCATCAAGGGCGACAAGGGTGACCCGAACGCCACCTTCTTGTTCCAAGGTCAGTTGGAAGTTTTGAAAGCCCAGATGGACGCAGGCAAGATCAAGAATGTCTGCGAAACCTTCACCGACGGCTGGAAGCCAGACAATGCCCAGAAGAACATGGAACAGTGCCTAACTTCGACCAAGAACAAAGTTGATGCTGTTCTGTCTGAAAATGACGGCATGGCTTCAGGCGTTGTTGCTGCTCTTAAAGCACAAGGCATGGCCGGTACAGTTCCAGTGTCTGGCCAAGACGGCGATTTGGCTGCTATCAACCGCGTTGCTCTCGGCACCCAGACTGTTTCGGTTTGGAAAGATACCGCCCAGCTCGGCAAGGCTGCTGCTAATGCTGCAATCGCCCTCGCCGATGGCACTGCCATCGACAAGATCCCTGGCGTTGCCAAGTTCAATGGCGGCAAGAAGAAGGTTGAAATGAACGCCATTCTGCTTGCTCCAACCCCAATCACCAAGGACAACATTGGCGATGCGATCAAGGCTGGTCACATCACCAAGGAACAGGCTTGCGCTGGCGTAAAAGACAACGCTGCCTGCAAGTAATCACTTGAGGGTTTAACGATTGACTGCGCCATCCTTTGAATGAGGGTGGCGCAGTTTTTCTAGCCAGCTACTTATTTCTCCTTACAAAGAGGTAAGAAATTGAATCGACTCCAAAATTCTATATTTTGGTTTAGAAGGTAATACCAAGAGCCGCGCACCGGCCAACAAATTTGAGGGAGCAGCACTTGTCTAACACGCCAAATACCAGCCAAAGCCCAGCCGTAGAAAAAGAGGGTCCCATTACGCGGCTTCTTCGCGCCACTGAAATTGATGCGCGTATACTGGGCATGGCCGCTGCCTTGTTGGTGATATGGGCTGGCTTTGATATTTATTCGCGCTTGTTTTCCACCATCGGCTTTGATTCAGATGGACTGATTTTTGGGGGCTCATTCATCACTCCGCGCAATTTGTGGAATTTGTTAAACCAAACTGCCTCCATCGCCATCATGTCCACCGGCATGTTGCTGCTCATAGTAATGCGCCAGCTTGATTTGTCGATTGGCTCTATGCTTTCCACTGTCGCAGTGGCTATTGGCACCTTGCAAGTTTTCCGACTTGCCCCAGCGTTAGGCGAGGGCAATCGCGCCATCTGGATCATTGCCGTATTTGGCGCTTTGGCGCTTGGCAGTTTCATGGGTTGGTTCAATGGCGTCCTGGTCGCCTATGCCAGAATTCCAGCATTTATCGTGACCTTGGGCGGCCTAATCGCTTATGGTGGTTTGGCTTGGGCGATTATCCGCGGTGAAACTGTGGCCCCAATGGATTCAACATTTGAATTACTGGGCGGCAACGTGCCCCAATATTCATTGGGCGTGTTCTGGAGTTGGGTCGTCGCCGTCGTCGCCATCAGCGGCATTGTCTATAGCATCTGGAATAGCCGCCGCCAACGCCAACGCTTTAACTTTCCGCTGCGTCCGATGTGGGCCGAATGGTTCTTGGGCGCGGCTGGCAGCGTGATGGTTGGACTGCTGACTTGGGTGGTGACAATTTATCCTTGGGCCCCCAATGTTATCAAACAATGGGCAACTGATCATCACATCACTGTTCCTGCTGGCATTGAAGACAAGGATGGCAATGCTATTTGCATGGCCGGTGAACAGATGGTGCGCTGTGTACATGGCTACATTGTATATACTGGCTATTCTATTCCCTTCATGATTGCCGTTGGCGTGGGCTTGGCCATGAGTTTTGTGGCCACCCGCACCAGCTTTGGTCGCCATATTTATGCAACTGGTGGCAACCCCGAAGCGGCAGAACTTTCGGGCATCAATACTAAAAAATTGACGGTGAAGGTTTTTATACTGATGGGATTCTTGGTGGGCATTGGCTCCATCATCACATCAGCGCGCCTCAACGCCGCTACAAATTCGCTGGGCCAATCGAACGAACTTTATGTGATTGCCGCCGTGGTGATCGGTGGCACATCGCTTTCAGGCGGCATAGGCACAGTTTCGGGTGCCATGCTTGGCGCTCTGCTGATGCAGTCTTTGCAATCGGGCATGACCTTGCTGAATTTTGAATCGGCCTTCCGCGACATGGTGGTGGGCGCGGTTTTAGTTGCCGCCGTTTTCGTTGATCAACTCTATCGCCGCAGTGTAAAGTGAGAATGATGATGGCTAAAAGGACTGCAAAGAAAACGGCGTTAAAAGTTGTGAAAAAAACGCCCGCCAAAAAAGCCTCGGCCCCTAAGGCATCAGTAGCAGTTGCGCGTGGCACGCCCTTGGTGGAGATGAAAGACATCTCCATCGCCTTTGGTGGCATCAAAGCCGTGGATCATGCATCGATTGATTTGTACCCCGGCGAAGTGGTGGGCCTACTCGGCCACAATGGTGCTGGCAAATCCACCCTCATCAAAATTCTCTCAGGTGCCTACAAGCGCGATGTTGGGCAGATATTTGTGGATGGCAAAGAAATTTCGATTACCAACCCGCGCGATGCCAAGGCCAATGGCATTGAAACGATTTATCAAACTCTGGCTTTGGCCGACAATGTGGATGCTGCTGGCAATCTCTATCTTGGCCGCGAATTAAAAACTAGGTTGGGCACGTTAGATGACGTGGCCATGGAAGACGCTACCCGCAAAGTGATGTTTAAGTTGAACCCCAATTTCCGCCGCTTCAAAGAGCCGGTATCAAAACTGTCTGGCGGTCAACGCCAATCCGTTGCCATTGCTAGAGCGATCCATTTCAATGCCCGGATTTTGATTATGGATGAACCGACGGCAGCTTTAGGCCCACAAGAAACCGCGCAAGTGGGCGAACTTATTAAACAGCTCAAAGCCGAAGGCATTGGCATCTTTTTGATCAGCCATGACTTGCATGACGTGTTTGATCTCGCCGACCGTTTGGTGGTGATGAAGAACGGCAAGGTTGTCGGCACCGCCTATACCAAGGATGTGACGCATGACGAAGTGCTCGGCATGATCATCGCTGGCAAATGCCCTAAGGGCGCCATTCCGGGGCCGGGTGCCCTGCGGGATGCCGCCTAGATTTCCCGTGTTGTAGCGGGTGTATGTTAGTGAATTGAAGGGAAGGTTTGACTATGAACCTGTTGAAACGAATTGTTGCCGTCCTTGCCATATTGAGCGCTGTGCTTATCAGCAGTGGCCCCTCGTTCGCAGACACGGATACAACGCAAAGCGTGATCATACGCTGGTACGGCCTGATTAATGGTCTGGTGCGCCATACCCCAACCTATTCTCCGCCGGTTGCCGCCCGCGCTTTCGGATATCTAGGTGTGATGTCATATGAGGCTGTCGCCAGCGGATCGGACCATTTGCAAACCTTGGCTGGTCAATTGAATGGCCTTAAGCCTCTGCCCAAGCGCGAAGCCGGAAAAGAATACAATAATGACGTCGTTCTGAATGCCGCTATGGCAGCTTTCACCCCGGTATTCTTTGAGAACACTGGTCCCAGCGGCCAGAATGCCATGGGCGCCCTGGCGACGGAGATGACAGCAAAAGTTTCAACGGGCGTGGCACCCGATGTCGTCGAGCGCAGCACTGCCTACGGCAAAGCCATTGCCGATGCCATCATCGCCTGGTCCAAGAATGATGGCGGTGCTGTCATCAAGAACATGGGCTTTACTGAGAATTATAAGATAAAGGTTGGACCGCAATATTGGGTGCCGACCAATCAACAGGCTTTGCAACAACACCCCCTGTTGCCGAATTGGGGCAACAATCGCACCTTTGCCATTCCGAAAATCTCGGCTTGCGTGTTAAGCGCGCCGCTGCCTTACAGCGAGGATAAATCTTCAGCATTCTATAAGGAAGCCTATGAGGTTTATGACGTTGGCATTCACTTAACACCAGATCAAAAGGCTATAGCCACTTTCTGGTCCGACGATCCACTGCTCACCCTGACTCCCGCAGGCCATGGCATGTCCATTGCCCTGCAGATTTTGGAACGCGACAATGTTGACCTAGAAAAAACCGTGGATGTTCTCGCGCGTCTAGGCGTGGCCCAGGCGGATGCCATGATTGGTGCCTGGCATGCCAAATATCTCTACAGCCTCCTGCGGCCAGTGACCTACATCCAGCGTCATATCGATAAAAAGTGGGATGCGTATCTGATCACCCCGCCATTTCCGGATTATCTGTCTGGCCACAGCGTCCAGTCGGGTTCCCTTGACGTCGTCATGACCAAAGAGTTTGGCGACAATTTCGCATTTGTAGACAAGACGGGTGAAGCTGACAACCTTCCGGCGCGGAGTTTCTCGAGCTTCGACGCGGCCGCGCACGAAGCTGCCATATCACGCCTCTATGGTGGCATTCACTATCGCTCGGCCATTGAAAGAGGCGTTCTATATGGCAAGTGCATTGGCGAATATACTAACGCATTAAAGACACGGAGATAGTCATGTTCAAGACCTGCTTGATCGTATCACTTCTGGCTTTTGGAACCAGCGCCATGGCGCAAGGCAATGTTATCATTCCGCACTTTGCCAATGAAACAGAAACCTCCGGCCTCAATTCTGTCTACAAGGGGGATTGGCAATACATGGTGGGCGGTGGTGTTGCCGCCTTTGACTGTAATGGTGGCGGCTTTCCCGATCTCTTTTTTGCTGGCGGTGAAAACAACGCCAGGCTCTTCATCAACAAATCCAAGCGCGGCGGCGAATTGAAATTTGAAGAGGCCAAGGACACTGGCCTCGAATTCGACCATGTCACCGGTGCCTATCCCATCGATATTGATGGGGACGGGATCATGGATCTGGTGGTGTTGCGTGTTGGCGAAAATAAAATCATGCGCGGCGATGGCCATTGCCATTTCACTGAGATGAATAAGCAATGGAACATTGATGGCGGTGATGCTTGGCACACATCTTTCAGCGCCACGTGGGAGAAGGGCAACAACCTGCCTACATTGGCATTTGGCACATATATCGACCGCAAATTCGAGAATGATCCGTGGGGCCATTGCACCGATAATTTCATGTTGCGTCCAGCCGATGATCAAAAGACCTATGGCCCGCAGATTGCGCTCACGCCGTCTTACTGCTCACTTTCAATGTTGTTCACCGATTGGAACCGTTCAGGCACGCCTTCGCTTCGCGTGTCGAATGACCGTGAATACTATGTCGGCGGGCAGGAGCAGATGTGGCATGTGGATGCTGGCCAAGCCCCCAAGCTCTATACAGAGGACGAGGGCTGGAAATATGTCCGCCTCTGGGGCATGGGCATTGCATCGGCTGATATCAACAACAGCGGTTTTCCATCCTATTTCCTCTCTTCCATGGCTGACCAGCGCATGCAGCTTCTATCTGATGGTTCTGACAAGCCCACTTATCATGAAGCTCAATATGCGATGGGCACTTCAGCGCAACGGCCTTATGCCGGTGGCGACTTGCGCTCTTCCACGGGCTGGCACACGCAGTTTGAAGATGTGAACAATGATGGGCTTTATGATCTGTTCATTGCCAAGGGCAACGTTGACAGGATGCCGGATTTTGCATCGAAGGACCCCAACAATCTGCTGCTGCAAAAGCCCGATGGCAACTTCATGGAATCGGGCGAAAAGGCCGGAATTCTGAGTTATCGCAATCATCGCGGTGCCTTGCTTGTTGACCTCAACCTTGATGGCAAGCTCGACCTCGTCACCGTAGCGCGGCGCGAGAATGTTGAAGTCTGGCGCAATGTCTCGACTGATCTCGGGCATTTCCTCGAAGTGAAGCTCGCTGAAGAAGGTGGCAACCGAAATGCCATCGGTGCCTGGATTGAAGTGAAGGAAGCCAATGGCAAGTTGATGAGCCGCGAAAACTTTATCGGCGGCGGACACGTTTCAGGCAAAGCCGGTTTCCTCCATATGGGTTTGGGCGCCCAGACTGCCACGCAAGTCCGTGTGACCTGGCCCGATGGCACCAAGGGCGAGTGGCAAGATGTGAAAGCCGATGGTTTCTACCTCCTCGAAAAGGGCAAAGCCCCCAAAGCATGGCAAGCCAGCGACTGATGGCTTTTGAGGTGTTCTGATAGAAGAATTTCTATTTGGCTATCGCGCTAGGGTTTTTTCTGCGATTGAAGAATGAAAATTCTGGGAGATCAGCATGTCAACCATCCGCCTCACCATGGCGCAAGCTCTCGTCAAGTTTCTAGTCAATCAATTCACGATGATCGATGGCAAACGTGAGCCGCTTTTTCCTGGTGCTTTTGGCATTTTCGGCCATGGCAATGTGACATGCTTGTCGGAAGCATTGTTTGAAGTGAAAGATATTTTGCCCGTCTGGCGCGGGCAGAATGAACAATCCATGGCGTTGGCCGCCGTGGCCTTTGCCAAAGCCAAACTGCGCCGACAAATTATGATTGCCACATCATCCATCGGCCCCGGGGCCACCAATATGATCACTGCCGCAGGCGTGGCCCATGCCAACCGCTTACCAATTTTGATCTTGGCGGGAGACACCTTCCAAAACCGCAGGCCTGATCCGGTGTTGCAACAGGTGGAACATTATGGCGTTCCCTCCATCACCGTGAATGATGGCTTCAAGCCAGTGTCACGTTATTGGGACAGGATCACCCATCCTGAACAGATCATCTCCTCTCTGCCGCAAGCGGTGGCCACGATGCTTGATCCTGCTGATTGTGGGCCAGCTTTCATTGGCCTGCCGCAAGATATTCAGGAATTAGCGTTTGACTATCCCGTAGAGTTCTTCACACCGACTGTGCATGAGATAGCGCGCAATCGCCCCGATGCAAATCGTCTCAAAGCCGCGATAGAAGTTTTGAAATCTGCTAAGCGCCCGATGATTATTGCGGGCGGTGGTGTGCGCTATTCTGGCGCCGAAGCGGAAGTGGCGAAGTTTGCGAGCGATCACGGTATTCCCATTGCTGAAACCATGGCGGGCAAAGCCAGCGTTGTGCATTCGCACACCACTTATATTGGCCCCTTGGGCGTGACGGGTTCAACCTCGGCCAATAACATTGCGGCTGAAGCAGATGTGATCTTGTCGATTGGCACACGTTTGCAAGATTTCACCACAGGTTCGTGGACATGCTTTGCCCATGATGCGAAATTCATCTCGATCAATGCCGCGCGCTATGATGCGGTGAAGCACCGGGCGGTTGCCGTGGTGGGCGATGCTAAGGTAACGATGCAAGAATTGGTCCCCGCCATGCACGGCTTCAAGGTTGATGCCGCTTGGACGAAAAAAGCCAAAAACGAAATGGTCATTTGGAACAAAGCGGTTGATGGATACAAAATGCCCACAAATTCCGGCATTGCCACTTATGGCCAAATCGTCGGCATGGTTTGCGACAAAGCTGGTGAGCGCGATTATGTGGTGGGTGCCGCTGGTGGTCTGCCGGGCGAACTCAATAAAGTGTGGCGGGTGAAATCGCCTAATACTTTTGATGTTGAATATGGCTTCTCTTGCATGGGCTATGAAGTGGCCGGTGGCTGGGGCGCTGCAATGGCAGATCCAACCCGCAACACCATCGTCATGGTGGGCGATGGTTCTTATCTCATTATGAATTCCGACATTTATTCCACCGTGCTCACCGGCCACAAAATGATTGTGGTGATCTGCGATAACGGCGGCTACGGCGTCATCAACCGCTTGCAGAATTTCAAAGGCGGCGAGAGTTATAACAATCTTCTCAAAGACTGCAATGTGAAGAACCTATTCCATGTGGACTTTGTAAAACACGCGGAGTCTATGGGCGCTTTGGCGCGCAAAGTTTCCAGCATCGCTGAGCTTGGCCTGGCCATGGATTGGGCCAAGACCACAGACCGCACGACGGTGATCGTGATTGAGAATGACGCCTTTGTCTGGACGCCCGGAGATGCGATGTGGGACGTTGGCGTGCCCACGGTTTCAAAGCGCAAAGAAGTCAACGAAGCCCGCAAATATCAAGATGACCTGCGCAAGAAACAACGTATCGGCGTTTAATTAGATTTGGAGTACCTATGCTAAAAGCCAAACTCGGCATGTCGCCCATCGCATGGTGGAATGATGATCTCGCAGAATTAAGCGATGATGCGTCGCTGGAAGAATGCCTGCGTCAATCGCGCAGTGCTGGCTTCACCGGCATGGAAAAGGGTCGCCGCTTTCCTG
>PLXI01000251.1 GCA_003151375.1 Hyphomicrobiales bacterium | reverse complement strand
CTTTTATAATATCCGGCGCATGGCCACCGCCTGCACCTTCAGTGTGGAAGGTGTGAATGGTGCGGCCCTTAAACGCGGCAACGGTTGCTTCCACAAAACCCGATTCATTCAACGTATCTGTATGAATGGCCACTTGCACATCACGAGCGTCGGCCACCGCCAAACAGTTATCAATGGCAGCCGGTGTGGTGCCCCAATCTTCGTGCAGCTTTAGCCCGCAAGCCCCGGCCAAAACCATTTCTTCCAATGCAGCAGGCAGCGAAGCATTGCCTTTGCCCATGAAACCCAAATTCATCGGGAAAGCATCCGCCGCTTCGATCATGCGTTCCAAATGCCAAGCGCCGGTGCAGGTTGTGGCAAGCGTGCCATGTGCTGGCCCTGTGCCACCGCCCAACATGGTGGTGATGCCGGAATAAAGCGCCTCTTCAATCTGCTGAGGTGCTATGAAATGGATGTGGCTGTCAATGCCGCCCGCTGTGATGATCTTGCCTTCGCCAGCAATGATTTCAGTGGATGGCCCGATGATAATGGTGACACCATTTTGTGTGTCTGGATTGCCCGCTTTACCGATGGCGGCAATGCGGCCATCTTTCAAACCAATATCAGCTTTATAAATTCCACTGTGATCAAGAACCAGCGCATTGGTGATGACGGTATCCATCGCGCCTTGCACGCGCGTGGCTTGGCTTTGGCCCATGCCGTCACGGATCACTTTGCCACCACCGAATTTTACTTCCTCGCCGTAAAGTGTGAAATCCTTTTCCACTTCGATGATAAGATCAGTGTCAGCCAAGCGCACTTTATCGCCCACCGTTGGGCCATACATCTGGGCATAAGTGCTGCGTGAAATTTTAGCCATTAAAGCGACCCCATGATCTTTTGTTGGAAGCCATACACTTTGCGAAGGCCGCCTAATGGCACCAATGTCACCTCACGCTTTTGGCCAGGCTCAAAACGAACCGCTGTTCCCGCCGCAATATCAAGACGCATGCCGCGTGCGGCGGCGCGGTCAAATTTCAGTGCTTCATTGGTTTCAAAGAAATGATAATGGCTGCCCACTTGAATGGGCCTGTCGCCGCTGTTGGCTACTTCAAGCGTGATGGTGGCCGCACCCTTATTGAGTTCGATGTCGCCTGTCTTGGTAATAATTTCGCCGGGGATCATATTCTCACCACTTATCTAATTGGGCTGTGAACGGTTACAAGCTTTGTGCCATCAGGAAATGTGGCTTCCACCTGCACATCGTGGATCATATCTGCGATCCCATCCATACAGTCAGCGCGGGTCACCACATGAGCCGCACTTTCCATCAGATCAGCAACGCTTTTCCCATCTCTGGCCCCTTCAACAACGAAGTCTGTGATCAAGGCAATAGCTTCAGGATGATTGAGTTTGATGCCACGTGCTTTGCGCCCACGCGCCACAATCGCCGCCATGGAAATAAGTAATTTATCTTTTTCTCGTGGCGTAAGCTGCATAAAATTTCCTCACATCTCCCAATTTCGCGGCAATGCCCTGCCATCCAAACAAGCAGACAACACCAATTTCAAAGTATTCCGCAACTGAAATCCGTCTTCTGCGACCAGTCTAGCAATTAGCTTGCCATTCCAACAAGACACACTTTGCTGGCCACGCAAAACCTTCTGCAAGATGGAAAGTTTTTGTTCGCCCTGCTCTGAAACCAAAAGCACAGTTGCAAAGGCTTTAGCACCGTCCAGCGTGGCCATTGATTGCGCAGGCGAGCCTGATAGTTTCATGCGCTCAGCGTGAATGAGCTTTTCATTTTGCCAGATGTTCCATTGATCGCAGAATTCAATCTGGGTTAAATTCTCATCCATTGCGGTGCGCCCCAGCACGACAGATTCTACTGCCAAAAAGCTTGCCCCTGTTGCAAGATGCACATCCATCTTTCGGGTTAAGCTAGCGCCATTGAACATAATGGTCTCTTGCGGCAGCCAGCAAAAGTTTGCACCCGCAGCAACATTAAACTGGTTCTCAACAATGGCTGGAGGGCCAAGTGTTTGATAAACCCGTTCTGCGGCCTGCGAGGTGATGGAAAAATTGGCGCCTTCTGCTACCGAAATCCGCGTTGAGATTTGATCCCCACCGGCCAGCCCGCCGCTGGTGTTGATCAGAATGGCTTCTTGCCCGCCATGCGGCAGGCGCAGTTTCAGGCAACCTTCTTCTCGGTGGCGGATAAGCCCGTTAGGGCCAAGATGTGTTTCAACAACACCTTGGCTGCGCTGTTGATGCAAAAGCTTGTGAATAGGTTGGAATTGCAATCTTCACCTCTTAGATCAGCATGGCAGATGAACCAATGAACGGCCACCTGACTCTAGTGCAATCCAGAGAAAAATTGGAGCGGGCGAGGCGATTCGAACGCCCGACCCTAACCTTGGCAAGGTTATGCTCTACCCCTGAGCTACGCCCGCATCGCGGTCCGGAACTTAGGCAATAGCGCGCCGGACGGGCGGCTTATTGCCCAACTCGGTGTGAAATGCAATAGCAGGGTGCAATAGAATAAATTCAACGTTAAACCAGAATGATGCCAGCAACACGCCAAGAACTTTTCGCTTTGTTCGATGAACTCGCGATCGAAACTAACACCATTGAGCATATTCCAGTTTTCACAGTGGAAGATGCCCAAAAAGTACACGGCGATATAAAAGGTGGCCATTGCAAAAATCTATTCTGCAAAGATGAGAAAGGTGTCCTCTGGCTTATTGTGGCCCTTGAAGACGCGCGCATTGACCTAAAGGCCGCCAAAGATCGTATTGAGTCTAGGCGTTTATCATTTGGCAGGCCGGAACTTTTGATGGAGATTTTGGGGGTTGAACCAGGCTCGGTCACACCGTTCAGCCTGATCAACGACAAAGCCAACAAAACAAATGTGATTCTTGATGCTGCAATGATGAAGCTTGAGCTGTTAAACTTTCACCCGTTGAAGAATGATGCAACCACAACTATCTCTTCTGATGATTTAATAAAGTTCATTAAAGCCACCGGCCATGAGCCCCAGGTTGTGGCGGTGAGCGATCCGGTTTAGATTGAAGTAATCATGGAAACTTTGGCAATTACCCCTACCAACCAAGACCTCATCAAGGATTCAACCACCAAGGCTTTCGCGGCTGATGTGATCGAAGCCTCAAAGTCCGTGCCTGTTCTGGTGGATTTTTGGGCCCCGTGGTGCGGGCCCTGTAAAGCACTCACCCCTACCCTTGAGAAACTGGTACGCGAAGCCAAGGGCAAGATAAAGCTGGTGAAAGTCGATATTGACCAAAACCCCGAAATCGCTAGCCAGATGCGCGTGCAATCCATCCCTGCTGTATTTGCCTTTGTTGATGGCCGCCCGGTGGATGGCTTCATGGGCGCTTTGCCTGAAAGTCAGCTCAAGCAATTTATTGCGCGCCTTGATAAAAAAGGCGGCCGTGCCGAGCAAATTGAACAAGCACTGCAAATGGCGCGCCAGGCTTTTGCTGAAGGTAATTTTGAGGCTGTGGTTGATGTCTGCGAACAGATCCTCGGCGTTGAAACTGGCATGGCTGAGCCTTATGCCTTGAAAGCCAAAGCCGAGATGGGGTTACAACTGTTACCCGAAGCGCAGGCCACTCTTGCGGCCTGCCCGCCAGAAATGGCCACTACCGCTGATATTATCAGCGCCAAGGCTGCTTTAGAATTGTTGCTTCATCCGGTGGACATATCGGGCATCGGCAAGTTGGAAGCTGCTATTGCCGTCAATCCAAATGATTATGCAGCACGGCTTGAATTGGCCAATCTTCTCAATGGCTCTGGTAAACGCGATGAGGCCATCGATCATCTGGTTTATGTGATTAAAAAGGACCGCCTCTTCCAAGATGATGGTGCGCGCAAGCAATTGGTTTCTTATTTTGAAGCTTGGGGACCAAAGGATGAGGCAACCCTCATCGGGCGACGTAAATTATCCGCGGTTTTGTTTTCATGAACCGCCGTTATCAAATTATTTCCGATTTACCCAAGTCTTTGCCCATGTTTCCACTTTCAGGTGCGCTGCTTTTACCGCGCACTGATTTACCTCTAAGTATATTTGAGCCGCGTTATCTTGAGATGGTGGAAGTCGCCATGGCCGGAAACCGTTTGATCGGCATCATCCAGCCGCAAGCTGATCAATCTCAGACGAAACCAAAACTGATGCACATAGGTTGCGCTGGCCGAATCACGTCTTATTCCGAGAGTGAAGACGGCCGCATCCATGTAACACTTACTGGCATCTGTCGATTTGTTCTGGGGCGTGAAGCTAGGGTTGAGACCCCTTATCGACAGGCGGCAATTGATTTTCGGCCTTTTGCCATTGATCTTGTTTCGGGGGCAGGTGCCCCCAGCGTCGACCGCGCACAAGTGTTGGATGCTTTTCGCCAATATCTTGAATTGAATAATTTGACCACAAATTGGGAAGACGTGAACGCTGTCAATACTGAAGTTTTGGTCAACACACTTTCGCTTCTCGCACCTTATCCGCCGCGCGACAAACAAGCACTACTTGAAGCACCTGATTTGAAAACCCGTGCAGAAGTTTTGGTGGCACTTACTGAGTTGGCTCTCAAGAAGTCACTTCATGGCAACTCCACGAGGATGCAATGATGGACGATGAGCACCACACCGACGCAAAGCTTTTGGAAGTGCTCATTTGCCCGCTGACGAGAACCCGCCTGATTTACGACGCAGAAAAACAAGAGTTGATCTCTAAGGCCGCAGGGCTGGCGTATCCACTTCGCGACGGAATTCCCATTATGCTTCCAAGTGAGGCGCGAGATATCACACATGACTAGCCATCCTCCAACCGGACATTGGCCAACCGAGCTTCGGCTTGGAAGCAATGGCAAGGGGCTGAAAATTGTTTTGGATACAGGCGAGGAATTTGAAATCTCCGCAGAATTGCTGCGCTTTGAAAGCCCAAGTGCAGAAGTTAAAGGCCACGGGCCTGGGCAGGAGAAATTGGTCTTCGGCAAGGCGGACGTGTCAATCACAAATCTAGAACCGGTCGGCACTTATGCGATCCGTCTGATTTTCAGTGACGGGCATTCCACCGGTATTTTCACCTGGGATTATCTCGAAAAACTTGGTCGTCAGTCAGATCAGCTCTGGCAAGCCTATTTGAACAAGCTGGAAACCGCTGGGCTTTCGCGGTAGCCGTAAAACTGCTTAAATATCAGGCAAAAATATATATTTGCCTTAAATATAGGCACTATAGTTAATGTTTTATTGAGAGCATAAAATTTAATCGTTTAGAATGAGTACCTTAGGACTCATTCTAAACTGGCACGCTACTTGAAGCGCCTTTCCGAGTTACAGGAGAAAGGCTGGTTCATGAAATACATCATCGCCGTTATAAAACCCTTCAAACTTGAAGAGGTTCGTGAAGCACTGGGGGCCTTAGGCGTCCAAGGCATTACAGTTACAGAAGTGAAGGGGCATGGTCGCCAACGCGGCCATACCGAGTTTTACCGAGGGGCTGAATACGCTGTCAGCTTTGTGCCCAAGGTAAAAATTGAAGTCGCGGTCGAGTCTAAACTCGCACCCAAGGTTGTCGAGGCCATTCAAGCCGCAGCACGCACTGGCCAAATTGGTGACGGCAAGGTTTTCATGCTGCCGCTTGATGACGCTTGGCGGGTTCGCACCGGTGAAAACGGTTCTTCAGCTCTCTAAACCTTCAAAAACTCTTCAACCTATTCAAAAATAACGAAAGGCAAAATTATGAAAAGACTCAGTTTACCGCGAGGGGGGCTACCACTGTTTTTGCAAGCCGGTCTCGCCTTGATAGCGATGGGGGGCACTGCGCTTGCTGATGCTGCCTCTGATGCTGCCGCTGCTACTGCTGCCGCCGCGGCCACTGCTGCTGCCGCTGCAACTGCAGCAGCTCCTGCTGCAGCAGCCGCTGCTCCAAAAATAGATACTGGCGATACCGCTTGGATGCTCACCGCCACGGCACTAGTTTTGATGATGACCATTCCGGGTCTTGCCCTGTTCTATGGTGGCATGGTGCGAAAGAAGAACGTGCTTGCCACAGTTGCTCAAAGTTTTGGCGCAACTTGCGTCATCACTGTTCTCTGGATGATCATGTGTTATTCGATTGCTTTCACCACAAATGACAATGCAACTCTGAACCAGTATATCGGTGGCTTCAACTATCTGTTCCTAGCGCCGATGGGCCTCAACGCGGTGAGCACACTGGCACCGACCATTCCTGAATCGGTTTACATGACCTATCAGATGACTTTCGCGATCATCACACCAGCGCTTATCGCAGGTGCCCTGGCGGATCGCATGAAGTTTTCGTCCTTCATGGTGTTCATGTCACTTTGGCTCATCTTCGTCTACAGCCCGATCGCACATTGGGTTTGGGGCGGCGGTTGGCTGGGCACACTGGGTGCGCTTGACTATGCAGGCGGAACCGTTGTGCACTTGAACGCTGGTACTGCTGGTCTTGTAACCTGCTTGATGCTCGGCAAGCGCAAAGGCTATGGCACTGAAAACATGGCACCGCACAATCTTGTGCTGAGCCTTACTGGTGCATCACTCCTATGGGTTGGCTGGTTTGGCTTCAACGCAGGTTCAGCTGTGACCTCTAACGTCAACGCTGGCATGGCAATGGCTGCAACACAAATTGCAACCGCCGCTGCAGCAATGGGCTGGATGGGCATGGAATGGATTATCCACAAGAAGCCAAGCGTATTGGGCATGATCTCTGGCGCGGTTGCTGGTCTTGTGGCCATCACTCCGGCCTCAGGTTTCGTTAACCCAATGGGAGCCCTTCTTATCGGCATCGCAGCAGGCATCGTTTGCTTCCTGGCGGCAGTCTATATGAAGAAGGCCTTTGGGTATGACGACGCACTGGATGCTTGGGGCGTTCACGGTGTTGGCGGAGCGCTCGGCGCGCTACTCACCGGTGTGTTTGCTTCAAACGCTATCAATTCGTCTGCCAAGGGTTGGCTTATTGACGGCAACTTCGGCCAAATGCTGATACAGCTCTACGATGTACTCGCTGTCTTCGCTTGGAGCGGTATTGGTACTTTCATCATCCTCAAAATAATCGATATGGTGATGGGCATCCGGGTCAGCCCAGAGGTTGAAGTTGAAGGTCTCGATATCAACCTTCACGGCGAAACCGTCCAATAATCTAACAGTTACCAAAGACTCGAAAGGGCGCATTGCGGTGCGCCCTTTTTATTTGAGATATGACGATAGTTTTACAGGCCCGAAAGCCCGGGCTTTTCTTTTGCAAAAACACTCTTAAATAAGCATTATGGATGAAGAACCTTTCGGTGCCGATTTTGATGGGGCAGGTGAGCGCGTAAGCCTCGACACCCCTAGCAAATTTACCCTGAGCCGCTTTCGCAAATCGAAATTGACCAAAGCCTTTCTGTGGATCATCAGCTTTTACTCATGGTTTCACACTTAAGGGCCGAAAAGTGCCTGCCATTTACACAGGCTTAACCCTCTCACGGCAAACTGCATTAACCAATCCTCAATCGTGGCTAATCGCGGTTGGGCGCAGGAGATTCACATGGCCATTCATCATACATTTGAAACAGATGAATCAGTTATACCAGAGGCCATGCGCCGCTTCTTGTGGCGGCGCGCCTATGAAATTTCGGCACTCATGCTCACTTCCATTGTTGTGGTGCTTGGCCTAGCACTTGCGTCTTGGTCCGCAGATGATCCGTCTTTGAACCATTCCATCGCTTCCAAAGTGACCAATTGGCTGGGAGCGCCCGGCGCTGTGGTCGCCGATTTATTGATGCAGCCACTCGGCCTTGCCTGCATAATTTTTGTGTTGGTTCCCTTGAGTTGGGCAGCGCAACTTTTCCAACACAAGAATATTCAAAACTGGAAGAAGCGAATTTTATTTTGGCTTTTTGCCAGCCTTGCAGGAGCAATTTTTTTGGCAAGTATGCCAATACCCGCGACTTGGGGATTGGCCAGAGGGGTTGGCGGCTTTTTGGGCGAGATTGCCGCCACCGCCTTGCTTTCGTTGTTTTCAGCAGCTGTGAAAGGCAGCATCGCCAATGCGATTGTTTTTTCATTGGCATTGCTTCTCAGTCTATGGGTCTTGCCCATAGCCCTTGGCCTTGATCAATCGGACTTGGGCGGCTTGGTTGGCCTAGTTCGAAAGAGCGCAAGCAAAATCCGATTGCGTGCTGGCTTTGCAGCGCTGATCATGGGCCTCTTGGGTATTTTCAAATTTATGTTTGGGCTTTTTTATAGAAAAGCAGCTCCGGGCAATAATGCTTCTGGCAATCGCGTAGAAAACACAGACCGTTTAGGTCGGTTCCGTCCGCTGAGTTTAAAGCGCGACATTCCAGAACTTGATGAGTTGGATTCTGATAGCAACGAACCAGATATGGAGGAGGATGAGTTTGAGGCACGTCCCACACGTAAAGCCGTAAAACTTGCACCGCGCACGAAGGCAAGGCCATCTAAGCATCGCTTTCAACTGCCCGATCTCGATCTCCTTGCCACGCCCAAGAAACTTGGGCGGCTGCCTGAGCTTTCGAAAGATCAGCTTGAAGAAAACGCGCGGCAACTTGAAAGTGTGCTCGATGATTTTGGCGTCAAAGGTCAAATCATTGCAGTAAGGCCTGGCCCGGTTGTTACCCTTTATGAACTTGAACCCGCTCCCGGCATTAAATCATCACGGGTGATTTCTCTGGCCGATGATATCGCGCGTTCGATGAGTGCTATTTCGGCGCGTGTTGCCGTGGTGCAAGGCCGCAATGCCATCGGCATCGAATTGCCTAACGCCAAGCGCGAAACGGTTTATTTGCGTGAGCTGTTTGAAGATGAAAGCTTTGCCAAGGACGACACCACGCTCAACATTGCACTGGGCAAGAACATCGGTGGAGAGCCTATTTTTGCCAACCTCTCACGCATGCCCCATTTGTTGATTGCCGGCACCACCGGCTCAGGTAAATCAGTTGGCATCAACACCATGATCTTGTCGCTGCTTTATCGTTTGCCGCCGGAAAAGTGCAGGCTGATCATGATTGACCCCAAGATGTTGGAGCTTTCAGTTTATGAAGGCATCCCGCATTTGCTGGCACCAGTGGTCACAGATCCGCGCAAAGCAGTTGTCGCATTGAAATGGGCGGTGCGCGAAATGGAAGACCGTTACCGCAAAATGTCAAAATGTGGGGTTCGCAACGTTGATGGCTATAACGCCAAAATTACTCAACTTTCTGCCAAGGGCGAAAAATTTTCACGCACTGTGCAAACTGGCTTTGATGCGCGCACGGGTGAGCCGATTTTTGAACAGGAAGACATGGACCTTCAGGAGATGCCTTATATCGTCGTTATCATCGACGAAATGGCTGACCTCATGATGGTTGCTGGCAAAGATATTGAAGGTGCCGTGCAGCGACTTGCCCAAATGGCGCGTGCAGCTGGAATCCATGTGGTGATGGCAACGCAGCGCCCATCAGTTGACGTTATCACCGGCACGATCAAAGCCAATTTCCCAACCCGTATTTCGTTCCAAGTAACCTCCAAGATCGACAGTCGCACGATCTTGGGTGAACAGGGTGCCGAGCAGCTGCTTGGACAGGGTGATATGCTTTATATGGCCGGTGGTGGGCGCATCTCGCGCTTGCACGCTCCATTTGTCTCAGACAGTGAAGTTGAAGCCATCGTTAATCATCTCAAATCCCAAGGTCAGCCAGAATATCTAGAGGCGGTGACAGAAGAAGACGAGGAAAGCACTGGTGACGCAGTGCCGATGCCTGGGAGCGAAGGCGGCTCCGGTGATCAGCTTTATGATCAGGCAGTTCAGGTTGTGTTACGTGATAAAAAAGTTTCGACCTCTTACGTTCAGCGGCGCTTGGGCGTGGGTTACAACAAGGCAGCCACGTTGATTGAACGCATGGAGCAAGAGGGGGTTATTTCTTCTCCTAACAGCCAAGGCAAACGAGCA
>PLXI01000054.1:857-4228 GCA_003151375.1 Hyphomicrobiales bacterium | reverse complement strand
GGCTTTTCACCGCGCCCTGATCTTCCCGCCACTTGTGCAAGCATTGCCCAAGTGCGCTCACCTGATCTTGGATCAGATGACTCAAGCGCCAGATCAGCATCCACCACGCCAACCAATGTAAGATATGGAAAATGATGGCCTTTGGCCACCAATTGCGTGCCGAGAATAAGATTAAACGCGCCCTCTTCTATGCCCTTTATTGTGTCTCGCAAGTTCTGCCCGCGTGAAAGATCACTCGACAGCAAAGCAATTCGCGCTTCTGGGAACAGCCGCACCACTTCTTCTGCCAAGCGCTCAATGCCTGGCCCAACGGCTGTGAGCTTGCCCACCTCGCCGCATGACGGACAAGCCAATGGCACTGGCTCATGATGCCCACAATGATGGCATTGCAGCTGTTTGCGAAAGCGGTGTTCCACCATTGCGGCGGCACAATCCGGACAATTCAAGCGGTGCCCGCAGACCCTACAAAGGGTGAGCGGCGCAAAACCTCTTCGGTTAAGAAATAGCAAGGCCTGATCGCCACTCTGTAAGGTGGTGGCCACAGCCTCAACCAACTGTGGTGAAAGCCACGCGCCAGAATCCAGCTTCTCCTGCGTCATATCAATCAGCGTGGTTTCAGGCAGCTCTGGTCGTCCATGCCTGTCACGCAGCTTTACAAATTCATACCGCCCGCGGTCCACATTCATCAGGCTTTCAAGCGAAGGTGTTGCCGATGATAAAACCACTGCAAATTTGCCCAGCGTGCCATAGAGCACGGCCATGTCGCGCGCGTGATAGGGCACGCCCTCATCTTGCTTGTAGGCACTCTCATGTTCTTCATCCACAACGATGAGACCGAGGCTATGCCACGGCAAAAACAAAGCCGATCTTGCGCCCACCACAATCTTCGCCTCGCCGGATGCAACACCGCGCCACACGCGTTCACGCTCACGTGGTTTTAAATCAGAATGCCACTGTGCTGGAGACACCCCAAAGCGTCGCTCAACGCGTGCGAGAAATGACGCAGTTAAGGCAATCTCGGGCAACAGCAACAACACTTGTTTGCCAGAAGCCAGTGCCGCAGCCATGGCTTCAAAATAAACTTCAGTTTTGCCTGAACCGGTCACGCCATCCAGAAGCGCAACCTTATGACTGCGAGACGCCACCAAAGCCCGCAGGGCCGCTGCCGCAATCTGCTGATCTTTGTTCAGCACAAACGCACCAGCATTTAAATCAGGGGCGGTAAATTTCGCATGGGGCGCAAGGGCCACTTCCTTCAAGGCACCTGATGTCCCAAGGCCCTTCACCACAGATGTGCCAACACCAGCGGCTTCGGCCAGCTCCCTCGTCTTCATGGCAAAGCCTTGTGCCGCCACTTCCAAAACCCGCGCCCGCTGTGGGGTGAGCTTGCTGGGCTTCACATCACCCAAAACCCAAGCCATTTGATAACGCGGATCTTCCAAGGCGGCAGGCACGCGCATCACCATGCGCAGCACATTGCCCTTGGGTTCAAGATAATAGGCCGCTAACCAATCCACAAATTTACGGTGCGTTTCTGAGAGCGGCGGCGCATCTAGCTTTTGCACCACAGATTTCAACTTCATATTGGTGCCGAAGCTTTGACCAACCTCCCACACACAGGCATAATAATTGCGCGTGCCCAGCGGCACTTCAACAAAGTCCCCCGCCACCAAAACCATGCCTTCAGGCACCAAATAGGTATAGGCTTGACCCAATGCCAGCGGCAGTAACACCTCAGCAATTCTGACTTGGTTCTCCATATGTTCAGGCATAGCGCAGTTTGCGCAAATAGCGATAGAATTTTGCACAATGCTCGCTTTGAGGAGTGACAATCGCGCCCTATATCCAAAACATGCCGCAGAGGCCACAACCAGCACCCGCAATCACCGAGATCGCATATCTCGAGCCCGCACTTTATGCTGCCCGCCTGCGCGATCAGCAGCATGTGCTGCTGCTAGAAAGTGTTATGCGCCATGAACATTTGGGTCGCTGGTCGTTTCTGGCGTGTAACCCATCTGAGACACTACGGGGCTTGGAGAGCCTTGAAGTGATCCGCAACCACTTGGCCACTGCGCCAACATCAATGCACCCCGGATTGCCACCATTTCAAGGTGGCTATGCAGGCTACATTTCTTATGATGCTGGTTGGGCGTTCCAAGGCGCACAGCATCCGCCTCAATTTAAAGCCCTGTGCCCAAATATAGCATTTAACCGCTATGACACGGTGGTGGGTTTTGATCACATGCAAGAGCGCAGCTTTATTTTCGGGACTGATGCTGCAAACTTAGAAAAATTACTCAAGCGCAAGGCCAACACTGAAGGTTCTGCAACAATTGAGAACTGGCACAGCAACTTCACCAAAGACGCTTATGAAAAAGCCGTTGCCCGCACGGTTGAATACATTCTCGCTGGCGATATATTTCAAGCCAATATCACACAATGTTTTGCGGCGGAAATTCCACCTGGCTTTGATGCCTTTGCATTCTACCAACGCCTGCGCCAAAAAAACCCTGCCCCCTTCGCGGCCTATTTAGATTTTCCGGGCGTGGCAATCGCCAGTTCTTCTCCAGAACGTCTGGTGAAAATGGTCGGACGCCAGCTTGAAGCACGCCCCATCAAAGGCACACGCCCACGCGTTGATGATGTGGCCCGCAATGCCGCCCTGATCGCCGAGTTGCAATCCAGCCGCAAAGACCGCGCTGAAAATGTGATGATTGTTGATTTATTGCGTAATGATCTCAGCCGCATTGCCAAACCAGGAAGTGTGACAGTGCCCGTGCTCTGCGGCCTAGAATCCTATGCCAATGTGCATCACTTGGTTTCAGTTGTAGCAGCTGAAGCGCGCGACAACATGAATGCCTTAGATGTTTTGCAATCCGTGTTTCCCGGCGGTTCAATCACCGGGGCACCAAAAATTCGCGCCATGGAAGTCATTGCTGAAATGGAACAACAAGCTCGCGGGATTTATTGCGGCTCAATCGGCTGGATGGGGTTTAATGGCCATGCCGACTTCAACATCGCCATCCGCACTGCGGTTTTTGCGCAAGGCAAAGCCTATGTACAAAGCGGCGGCGGCATAACGGCTCGCTCCAATCCCACGGCAGAATATGAGGAGAGTCTCACTAAAATCAGCAATATCATGAAGGCCTTTCAGACATGATCGCCATCATCGACAATTATGATAGTTTTGTTTTCAACCTCGCGCGCTACTTCGTGGAATTGGGCGAGCCCGTTGAGGTTTTTCGCAATGATCAAATAGCACCGCACGAAATTAAAGCAAAAGCCATAGTGATTTCACCGGGTCCCTGCACCCCAAATGAGGCTGGAGCAGCAAAAACCATCGTGCAGCATTGGTCGGGAAAATTGCCCAT